>CAYJHE010000161.1:0-4986 GCA_964369675.1 uncultured Desulfovibrionaceae bacterium
ACTTATTATTAATTTTTTATGTCGCAGCGCTATTTCTTGTCTTTTTGGTTTCTAACGAAACATACGACACTCTTATATTAGAATTAGAGAAAAAAGTGGATACTGATACTTTAACTGGTCTCTATAATAAATTAGGTTTTGTAAAAAGAGTTTCACAACACCTTGAAATACATCAAAGAGGTTCAATGATTGTGATAGATCTTGACAACTTTAAGTTGATTAATGATAACTTTGGACATTTAAAAGGAGATGAAATTCTTCACACATTTGCAAAACTCTTAGAAGAACAACTTAGACCATTAGATGTACTAGGTCGTTTTGGTGGAGATGAATTTGTGATTTTTTTAAGACAAGGTTGCACCGAAAATAGAATTGCAGATATCTTTCATAGGCTAAAAAATAACTTACAAGCCACATATATAACAGAAAATGGTGACGAAATTAAACTATCACTCTCCTTAGGTGTTGCTAATTATACAGACGAAATTAACACCTATGAAAAACTGTTTAAGGCGGCTGATGAAGCGCTCTATTTAGCAAAAAGAAAAGGTAAGGATACCTTTGAGATTTATAACAAGTAATTTTTATTGCATGTTCAGCTACTATTGAAAAAGCTCTAAAATATGTTTTAATTTCATTTTATATTAAATTTAGCAAATAACTAAGTGCCCTGCTTGTTGTTCTTGTACGCACTTCATTTCTCGTATGGCTGATAGTGCCCGAAAAGATATGCTTGTACACTTTTACATCATCTTTTTTGGCAAGTGCAATATAAACTAGACCTACAGGTTTCTCAGCAGTGCCACCGTCTGGGCCTGCTATGCCAGTTATGGCTATAGCAATATCTGCATTAGATAAGGCCAACATTCCTTCTGCCATTGCTGTGGCAGTTTGTGGCGACACTGCTCCATGTTCATCAAGCGCACTATCAAGCCTATCATTAGGCGTACTTGTGCCGAGCATTTTGCGTTTGCTCTCATTGCTATATGTGCATATTCCGTATTCAAACACCTGGGACGAACCCGGCACATCAGTTATCCTCTTAGAGAGTAGCCCCCCTGTACAGCTTTCAACTATAGAGATTTTAAGCCCCTTTTCACGAAGTTTTTCTACAATTACATACTCCATCCCTATAGCATCAACTCCGTATATTGCTTCTTTAGGCAATAGGCTTCTTATTTTCTGTTCCGCTGTATCAAGGAGTTTATTTGCAGATGTTTTATCCTCAGCTGATGCTGTAATTCTGATAATCACGTCAAAATCTGCTACATATGTTGCTATAGAGGGATTTACTGATTTCTCTGCAAAGTCTTTAATATAGTTAAAAAGAGCAGATTCACCATAATTATAGGTATTTAGATTTCTGCAAACAATAACTCTTTTTGTAAGTTGTGAAAGATAGTCCTTTATAAATCCGTCCATCATAGGGATAAGCTCTCTAGGGGGGCCAGGAAGCATTATCACTTTTTTATCATTTTCACCTGTCACTATAAGACCAGGGGCTGTGCCCTTTTCATTAGGTATTATTATTGCATCAATTGGCATATATGCCTGCTTTAGGTCGCCTCCTGTCATTTCTGCACCGAATTTCGCATAAAGGTCTATCAGAATTTTGCTTATTTCCTTGTTTTCCACAAGTGTTTTCCCTAAAAGCTCACAGACCGTTTCTTTAGTTAAATCATCATAAGTAGGCCCAAGCCCGCCTGTAGTTATAACAATATCAGAACGCATGAGTGCTCTCTCTAAACTTTCTTTAAGCCTTATAGGGTTATCACCAACAACACTTTGATGATATAAATCAAGTCCATGTTCCATCATGACCTTTGCTATATATGCGGTGTTCGTGTTGACGGTATTGCCGGTGAGCAGTTCCGTACCTATGGAAATTATTTCGCAAATCATTTATACCCTCTGTAGTTTTAAATATAATGTATTCAAGTGAGTCTGCTTTGAAAAAGGCAAAATACATTTTGCCATAAAAAATCACTCAAAACTCTTAATCAGCATGAATATAGTCTTTGTAGGTCTCTATTTTTTCTGCAAGTCTTTGTGCTAAAAGTTTATTTGCTGTATGGAGGTATTCATGTATGAGATTCAATGACACTAGGGCAAGTCTGACTGCCATGTGCTCTTATCGCAAAATGCCACGCGACAATATAGGTATCTTGATTCCAATTTTGTTTCATAGCATACCCCTAAGTTTATTTTTTTCTTTAAAGATTAAAATCTTCATCATTTTCCCAAAAAACTTAACACGCATATTCCTCTATAGTCAACTAATGTTTCTTCAATATAAAAAAAGATGAGCGAAGCAATAAAAATAAAACGGCTTTCCATTTTCCTCTGATAGTAGCACGCACATATTCAAGTGGAAATGTTAACTCCTTTATAAATTTCAAAATTTTACATCACATAATTTAATAAGCCAATTGTATGCAAAATTATGTATTCTACTGTGAGTGCTTTGAAGAGAGATTAATTATAAGCACTCTTTATTTGACAGAAGTCTTTACAAGCTTCATTATGTAAAAAAAGGGAGTACAATATGAAAACAGCTATAATAACTGGTGGTTCACGCGGTTTAGGTCTGCATATGGTTCAGACTTTTTTAGAAAATGACTATGCAGTGATTATTCTTGATTGCATAGAGCCTACTGCTCAAGATATAGCATCACACAAAAATTGCACATTTATCAAAACAGATATTTCAGAGCCACATAAAATTGAAAAAGCTTTTGCTCAAATCAAGGAAGATTTTGGCACAGCACATATCCTTATAAACAATGCGGCGATAAGTGCTTTTGAAAAGCATATTTCAAAGACTAGTCTTGAAGACTATAATAGCGTGTTAGACACAAATTTACGAGGAGCTTTTCTTTGTGCTAAGGCCTTTATAGAGCTGAATAAAGAAGCACATTTTGGACGTATCATCAATATTGCCTCAACTCGCTGGCATCAGAATGAAGCAAATTGGGAACTTTACGGCATGAGCAAAGGAGGCATTGTTTCTTTGACAAACAGCCTCTGCGTTTCGCTTACAGGCACAGCTATCACTGTCAATGCAATAAGTCCAGGTTATATTTGTACAAATGATTATAACAGCCTTGATGCAAACGAGCACAGTATTCACCCCTCAAATAGAGTTGGAAAACCACAGGACATTTCAAGAGCTTGCTTTTTTTTAGCTGATGAAGAAAGCGACTTTATCAATGGTGCAAACATTATTATAGACGGCGGTATGACAAAGAAGATGATTTATTAGCAAACAAAGCTTTTTCCTCTCATTTGCCTCCTTCTATTTTCTGTATTATATTTGCCTTATCTTTAAGATTATTAATGTGAGCGCTAATAATTATGTCTACGGCATGTATGTGCAAGGAGCAAATCTAAACGCTATACATCTTCTAAACAATACAGGTATAATTACAGCAAAGCCACGGTGGAGCTATTAAGTTTAAGTATATACTTTAAATAAATTTAAATATTTAGTATATTCTCACGCTGAAAGAAGACTAATGTCTTGTTTTTACTATTTAAATTATATTCCCAGTGTCTTTTAGGCAGCTTGCAAATCTTGTCATTATAAAGTAGACTTTATATGCAAAAAATATAAAAAGAGGTGCTGTATGGAAACAAAAAATGCTCTATCTAATTTAAAAAATCGTTATAAGGCTGTGCTTAGAAAATGTTTTATTTTAAATACTTTAGGTTCTCTCACTCTTTTTTCTCTTCTTTCACTTGCAGCAAGTGCTACTACACCTAGTGTTGCACATGCCTCTTTAAATGATGCTCTTTTATCAGTTGAAGAAACAAGCTCTTACACTCTCGATAAAGAAGAAGTAGTTAGCACAGACTTACCCTCATTAGGCGGGGGCGGAACAAGTTTAAAAAACTTTAGCATTATAGGTAATAATTTTTCCATACGTTCACAAAGTGAAAATAGTGGCATAAGCATTGCACAAGAGCATACCTTGTCTGTTTCAAATGTTTCAAATTGGTCTGGATTTTACTCTCATTCAAGTGGTGGCGTATTTAATAATAATGGCACAATAAACTTGAACTATTCACTCTTTTCTAACAATCACGCAAGAGCTAGTTCTGGTGTTCTCTACAATACAGGCATAGCAAATATTTCTTTTTCCACTTTTAATGACAATTATGCTGCTGGCACATACGGCTACACAACTGGCGGTGCTATCTACAATACAGGCACTCTAAAAATCTTAGACTCAGCTTTCAATAATAATATTGGCTCACAAGGTGGTGCTATTTTTAATGATGCAAGCCTCAATGTAGAAAGAAGCTCTTTCACAGCAAATAAATCACAGCATGGTAGTGCCATTGCTAATGATGTAAATGGCGTTCTTACCGTAACAGATTCTACTTTTACAAATAATAGCAGAAGAGAAGACAATATACTTTCTGGCTATGCTTATGGCACAATTTCTAATAAGGGCACAGCAACAATCACAAATTCCACATTTACAGGCAATGAAATGGGTGCAGGTGGAGCACTTTACAACACAGGCACAATGACTGTGCGCGATTCTACTTTCACAAACAATACTTCAAGAACGGGCGGTGCTATAGCAACTGATGGCTATGATAGCACTCTTAAAATTTATAATTCAAAATTCAATGCCAATAGCGGTGGTTATAACGGCTCTGCTGCAATAAGAAGTACAAATAGTAATGTCTTTATTTACGATTCTGTATTTGAAAATCATTATGAAGTGAACACGACTTTAGTGCCAGGCGAT
Organism: uncultured Desulfovibrionaceae bacterium; assembly: GCA_964369675.1. GTDB lineage: Bacteria > Desulfobacterota > Desulfovibrionia > Desulfovibrionales > Desulfovibrionaceae > CAYJAZ01. Next base: position 4,761 of record CAYJHE010000161.1, read on the forward strand.
TCTTATTACGACAGAGAAAATGGCGGTGTTATCTACCATTACGATCCAGGTTATGCGCGCGATGAAGAAGGTAATATCACAGGCTTTCTTGATACTCCTGGTGTCTTATATATAGAGGACACTATTTTTAGAAATAACACAGTCGGCCGTGGTGGCGGTGCTATCTACAGTGCTGGGCAAGCTATTTTAGAGAATGTGACTTTTGAAAATAATAGTTCAGACCTCA
>CAYJHE010000162.1:0-4985 GCA_964369675.1 uncultured Desulfovibrionaceae bacterium
TGCGGAAAAGTTATATGAGCTACGCTCATAAATACTTTTCCGCTTTAAAAATGTGTATTCTTCTTTAAGTTTATTTTTGTCTTCGATGAAAGAGCAAGAAACATCCTCACTACGTTCTAATGCTGTTTTTAAAGGCTATCAAATAATTCTCATAAATACCATGTAAACGAAGTGAACATGGAAGAGTGCTTATTATTCGTAGGCTAACTTTACTTTAATCAATGCCCTTAAATTTTTAAAGCGAAACAGTATTTAAGCGAAGCTTAAAACTTTTTCGCAAATTAAAAAAAATAAAAAATTCTTTAGCCCTACCTATCGCTTAACCGCTCAAGCTCGGGTTTCCAAAGGGCAGTAGCCCTTTGGTCGCCGAAGGCAATTAAATATTTTATACTTCAAAGAGCATTTCTAAATCGTCACGCGTGAGTGATTTCCAAGTGTCTTGTCCTGGAATAACTGCTTCTGCTACACCTTTCTTCATTTCTTGAAGCTTGAGTATTTTTTCTTCCACAGTATTTTGACAAATCATCTTATAAGAGAACACCTGTCGTTTTTGCCCGATTCTGTGTGCTCTGTCGGTCGCTTGTGATTCCACAGCTGGGTTCCACCATGGGTCATAGTGAATAACATAGTCTGCAGAAGTGAGGTTTAATCCTGTACCACCGGCTTTGAGTGAAATAAGGAAGATAGGAATTTCAGGACTTGAGTTAAACTTGTCTACTTGCTCTAATCTATCCTTACTTGAACCGTCTAAATAACAGAATGGAATACCTGTCATTTCAAGCCAGCCCTTGATAACATGTAACATTTGCACAAATTGTGAGAATACAAGCACTTTATGCCCTTCTTCCACAATGTCTATAACCATATCTTTGAAAGCTTCAAACTTACCTGAAGTGAAGTTATTAGTAAATCCAGGCATTTCCATTTTAAGCAAGCGTGGGTGACAGCATATTTGGCGCAACTTGAGCAAGGCATCAAGAATAGACATTTGTGATTTTGCCATACCTTTTTCATCTACATCTGCAAGCACTTGGTCACGCAATTTCTTTGCAAGCGCAGAATAAAGTTCTGCTTGCTCGTCTGAAAGTGCACAGTAAGTGACGTTTTCGATTTTTGGCGGAAGGTCTTTGACAACTTCTGCCTTTGTACGCCTAAGGATAAATGGTTTTACCCTAGAACGTAGATAATTTAGAGTTTCTTCATCACCGTCTTTAATTGGCTTTACTATGCCGCGCTGGAAAGCGTGTTGTGAACCAAGGAAGCCTGGCATAAGAAATTCAAAGAGTGACCACAATTCAAAGAGATTGTTCTCAATTGGAGTACCTGAAAGACAAAGACGCATCTTCGCATTGATTTGCCTTACAGACTTTGCAGTGATTGTATTTGGGTTTTTAATATTTTGCGCTTCATCGAGAATAATTGAATTAAATTCATACTTTTCAAGCTCTTCCATATCACGGCGTAGCAAGGCATAGGTTGTGATAACAATATCAGCACCAGCAATCTTTTTAAAGATATTTTCCCTTCTTGTGCCGTAAACAATAACACGCACTAATTCAGGCACAAATTTAGAAGCTTCCCTATCCCAGTTTGGCAAAACTGAAGTTGGAACAACAATAAGGTTTGGCCCAGTCATGTTATTATTCTTCATGTGCTGAATAAAGGAGAGTGTCTGAATGGTTTTACCAAGACCCATTTCATCAGCTAAAATACCGCCAAAGCCGTATTCGCGCAAGAAGTTCATGTATGAAACACCTTGTAATTGATAAGGTCTTAAGGTTGCAACTAATCCTCTAGGTGTATCAACATTTTTTATTTCACTGAAATTATGGATATTTTCTTTAAGCGTAGACCAGAAAGAATCCACATGCACATTTGGAAGATCTTCGAGAAGATATTCAAGTGTAGGCACTTCAAATTGCTTGTATAAAGTCTTTGGTGCTTTAGATGGGTCAAAGCCAAGAACTTTGAGCTTATGCGCTAACTTCTCTAACCATGATTCAGGAAGTGAGGCATAGGAACCGTCTTTAAGCTGTACATATCTTTTACCTTTAAGCCATGCACGCCAAATTCTTTCAAGAGGCAAGCTTTGACCATCGTATTCCACTTCAACATCAAGTGAAAACCACTTTTCTTGCTCATTGCTTTCAACAGTTGCTGAAATAATAGGTGAAGACTTATGCACTTTATTATAGCGCGATAAGGTAGCTTCACCAAAGACGCGCCACTCTTCAATAAGACTTGGATAAGAATCAAGCAAGAAAGCAATAGCCTCTTCAGGTTCCATGAACCACAATTTATTTGTACGCGGCTGAAAGCGCATATCTGAGAGTTGCTGTAAAAGTCTTGATTCTTCTTCCTGATTTCTGCGCACCAAGAAGGTTTTGCCCTCATATACATACGAGCCTGTTTGGAAATCAGGGTTAGGGCCAACCATAGGAAATTCACCATGTACTGTTTCGTAGATATTTTGAATTTCAAGTGTGAGTAAAGAACCTTCTTCGTCCAAGAAGAGTTTTGGATTGTAGGAAGCTGGCTGAAAAGCTGGTTCCATGATTTTGAGAAACTCATCTTGCTCATACAATTCAGAAGCAGGAAGTCTTGTCCAAACACGGTCTAAAAATTCTGAAATATCTTCAGCAGGTATCAAAGGCGGATTTGAAACTAAATCGTGAATAATATGATGGCTTAAACAAGTTTGCACTGGATAGAGTGCGTAGTGCCAGCAAACCCATAAAGGCATTTGACCATGGAAGGTCACTTTATGGTATTTGCTTTCTATAATATATTCATCAGGATCTTCGTCTACAATGGAAAATGGTTCTTTTCCTTCTCTTTGTAAGAGAACGTCAAAGCGTAGTCCATCGTCTTCCATTGACGGGCGCAATTTTAGGCGCATAGTGGAATTTTCAATGCGAAATGGAATTTCACTGTCTTCCCAAAATAAATAATATTCATTTCTTACTGCCCATAAAAACCAAGAAACAAGCCCATCAGGAATTTGTACCTTATGACCTTTATAATCTAAGTGATGCGCAATAAGCGATAAAATATGTGGCAGTTCTGGTGACTGTTCGCACCAATCTGGATTTTCAAGCAATTGCCCAACTGTGACATCTTGTCTTACAGTAGAAATACCTGTTTTATTTTGTCTTGCTCTAAAAAAAGCAACACTCAACCTGCCTGGCTCAGGAAAAATTTGAAAAAGAAGATAATGCCTTGAAGTTTCAGGCTCTACATGACCTGAATAAAAGGAGCGGAAATTTTGACGCCATTCTGTATGTGCTTTTTTTACAGGAAGCTCATTTCTTGTTTCTTCATTTTCTAATGTATTTGATAAATGTATACCTAAAGCAACAACATGCTTACAGCAATCTGCAAAAGATTCCATACAGTTACATTTATGTTCAACATGCTTATCTGCAAGATTTAATTTTAAGCTAGGCGAATAAGTTTGAAAATCATCACCGCTTATTCCTGCCTTAATTTTAATAAAATCACCAACTGCTTCACTGTCAACCTTGCCAACTGTTTGCTCATTGAGTAAATAGCGTGCAGATTCAACAATATATTCTGGAACACCTTTTATAAAGTTTTCTATAATAGCTTTTGCAGCTGCTTCTTCCCTTCGATTCATTCTAATACCTTTTTACCTAAAAACAAAGAAGTTTAAAAAGTTAAAATCCCTTGTATCGATTCTATAGTGAACCATAGCACAAGAAAAAACACATTACAAGGTTTTTTTTTATTTTTTATTACTTCTTTAATTTAAGAAAAATTATTTTTATGTGAGATTGTGAAAAAAAGCTCAGGTCTTACATAAAAAAGTAAGACCTGAGATAAGAATTTAAAGTTTTTCACTTTTTTTTTAAAATTTAACCATAGAAGAAAAAGCAGCTCTATAAACAAGAATCAGACTATCAATTATGTTTACAAAATCTATAGACATTCTTTATAGGGCTTTATAGACTTTTTCATGAGACTTACAATATAAAGTTCTATAACTTCTAGTACTTAAAATTACAAAAGTTCTTTGCCAACTGCAAAGGAATGTCCTTTGACTTCGTCATTTAATGTTTTATATTCACGAGAAAAAATGTCATACACAAGAGGTTTGATTTTTGATGAAATAATCTTACCCTCTTCATTATAATATGTAGCATCAACTTTCACATCTATTACCTCGCCAATAAAAGCAGTATGTGAACCTAAATCCTGCACTGAATGAAGTTCTAGCTCAATAACATAAGGGCATTGCGCAATATAAGGCGCATCAACAAATTCACCCTTTTTCGCTTCTATAGCCATTTTTTCAAATTTATCATACTTAGCACCGCCTGCTAAACCAGCAAAGTCAAGTTCAACAGCCTGATCTTGGTCTGGAAGAGAAAGTGTGAAAGCTTTTCGTGCCTTAATAGCTTCAAAAGTATGTCTTGCTTTACGCACAGAAGTATACATCATTGGAGGATCTGAATTGATTATTCCAACCCAAGCCGCTGTCATAACATTAGCTTTGTCATTAGCATCATAAGAGCCAACAAAAGCTAGAGAGCAAGCAGGCAAAAAGCAGCCAGCACCAAGAGATTTAAACTTTCTTTCTTCTTTATTCATACTAACTCCAATTAAGATAATAAAATAGATATGTTAAAAACATTATAGACTAAGTCTAAATGCATTGCTAGAAATAATCAAGTCTTTTTATAGTATATGTTTATAAAATAAGGGTATATGGTGGGTTTTTGCCTTCGGCGACCAAAAAAACCTTAGCATGACCAGATAAGCAATAGGTAGGCCTAAAGAAGTTTTTTATTTTTTTTATTTGCGAAAAAGTTTTAAGCTGTTTCGCTTTAAAAATAGGGATTTTCTTTTAAGTTAATCTTAGCTTTGAAGCAAGAGCAAGAAACATCTTCACTTCGTTCAGATGCTGTTTTTAAAGCTTGTCGAACAATTCTCATAAACACCATGTGAACAAAGTGAACATGGGA
>CAYJHE010000163.1:0-4875 GCA_964369675.1 uncultured Desulfovibrionaceae bacterium
AAAGGTTTCCAAAGGAAATTATTTCCTTTGGTCGCCGAAGGCAAAAAAGAAAAACCTTAAATTGGAACAATGTGTAAAATACTATAAATCAAGTCAGTTAAACTTGACTTTTGAAGAGATTTAATTCAATATGAAGAATATTTTTTTGGAGGGATTCATGAATAATTTAAAGAAATTCTTTTTAAGCGCGCTTTGTTTTTGTACTCTTTTTATAGCTGCAAATGCACAAGCAAAAGCATTTATTGTTGCAGCAGATGCAACATGGCCACCATTTGAAATGGTAGATGAAAACAAACAAGTAACTGGCTATGCTATTGACTATATCAAGGCAGTTGCAAAAGAAGGCGGCTTTGATGTTGTTATAAAAAATACAGCTTGGGACGGCATTTTTGCTTCTTTAGGTTCAAGACAAAGTGATATTATCGCTTCTTCTGTTACTATTACTCCTGAACGTCAAAAAGTGATGGCTTTTTCAACTCCATATTTTAGAAACTTTCAAGCATTAGTTGTTAAAAAAGGCGCAAATATCAAAACATTTGCTGACTTAGACGACAAAACTGTAGGCGGTCAAATAGGCACTACAGGTATGCTTTTCTTGCCTAAACTCAATGAAGATGCGATTGCAAAAACCTATGATGAAGTTGGTTTAGCTATTGAAGATTTGAAAAACGGACGTATTGATGCTGTTGTTTGCGATGAATTAGTTGCTTACTTCTATGCTGAAAAAAATCCAGAATATACTGAAATGTTAACTATTGTTGATACAAGCACAGAAGCAGAAGACTATGGTTTTGCAATGCGCAAAGCTGACAGAGACCTTGTTGTTAAGGTAAATGCTGGTATTAAAGCTGTGAAAGAAAAGGGCATCGAAGAAGCTCTAACAAAGAAATGGTTGAAATAACATTTAATCTTTTGATTTTTTTCAGATCAAAATGAATTTAGTAGATAAGTGCAGTGAGAAAATTTGCTCATGTCAATGCACAATATTTATGTAATTAAATCAAAGGAATTGCTATACTATTATGATGGAAGACAATAAAGAAAAAGACCCATTGAACGAATCAATCGCTGTTCCCTATATCCTTACGGAAGGCGCATCTATTCCTGACCCTACAAACAAGTCTTTATTTCAAGCGTGGAATATAGCCTTTGTTTTGGCTGTAGGCACCTTAATTGCACTATGTGTCTTTAAGCCTGACCCATATTGGAATGTGATGAAATTTGTTCCTGATGGTTTATTGGTCACTTTTGAAGTGACAATTATGTCGATAGCGATAGCAATTCCCATTGGTTTACTTACAGGTCTTGGAAAGCTTTCGCGCAATAAGGCTATCAATCTTCTTGCTTCAACCTATGTGGAAATTATACGCGGTGTTCCACTTTTGATGCAGCTTTTCTATATATATTACGCACTTGGCGCGGTCTTCCAAGTTTCACCACTTGTATCAGCTGTTGCTTCACTTTCTTGCTGCTACGGTGCGTATATGGGCGAAGTGTTTAGAGCGGGTATATTGGCTGTTCCAAAGGGGCAAACAGAAGCTTCGCGTTCACTTGGCTTTAACAGATTTCAAACCATGACTATAGTTGTCTTGCCACAAGCCATGCGTACTATCTTGCCGCCTGTAGGCAATGAATGTATTGCCATGCTCAAAGATACTTCTCTTGTTTCTATTATTGCTGTTGCAGACCTTTTGCGCCGTGGAAGAGAATATGCTGCGCAGACTTTTGAATACTTTGAAACATATACAGTGATTGCCTTAGTGTATCTAATTATTACGCTTTTACTCTCAAAAGCTGTGAGCAACTTGGAGGGAGGTTTATCAAAATATGATAGAGACCAAAGATAATAATTTAGATAATAATCAAGCAAATCAGAGAGATGAGAGTGTAGGTATGAGTGAGCGTAGTAATGAAGGCAAGGAAGCTGTTATATCAATGCAGAACATATGGAAGGTCTTTGGCTCTTTAGTTGCCTTACAAGACTTTTCATTAGACGTACACCAAGGTGAAAAAGTTGTTATTATTGGGCCTTCTGGTTCAGGAAAGTCAACTGCGCTTAGAACAATCAACCAACTTGAAAGCATAAATCAAGGAAGTATACTTATCAATGGCATTGATATTGCCGATGAAAAGCACGATGTGAACAAGATGCGCCAAGGTCTTGGTATGGTTTTTCAGTCTTTCAATCTTTTTCCGCACATGACTGTTTTGAAAAACCTTACAGTTGCACCAATGAAATTAAAGAATTTACCAAAGAAAGAAGCAGAAGAAATTGCTTTGAAACTGCTTCAAAAAGTTGGGCTTTCAGATAAGATTCATGTATATCCATCAATGCTTTCAGGTGGTCAACAGCAAAGAGTTGCTATTGCAAGAGCTCTTGCAATGCAGCCTGAAATCATGCTCTTTGATGAACCTACTTCTGCTTTAGACCCTGAAATGGTTGGTGAAGTGCTTGATGTTATGGTGACACTTGCTCATGAAGGCATGACCATGATTGTAGTTACACATGAAATGGGCTTTGCAAAAGAAGTAGCAGACCGAGTTATCTTCATGGATCACGGGAAAATTATCGAAACAGGCACACCAAAAGATATTTTTGATAATCCACAGCACCCAAGATTACAGCAGTTTTTAAATCAAGTTCTATAAAATACTAGAATAGCAGGCAGTTAACTCTAAAAGTAAGATTGGCTATTCTTTGTTTTCTACGCTGTAGGCTTTGCCAACTGTTGTAGAGAAAGAGACTTCGTATCTTTTGTGCTTGATTAAAAAAAATACATGGTAAGGCTATGATTGAAGAACTAAGTTATGCAAAAAAACCAGCAAATCCTTTATATAGGTTGATTATAAATCTTATATTTGCATTGCCTATTCTTCTTTTTCTTGCATTACAATTATGTGAATTTATATACGCATACAATTTGCGAGCTATGATAGAGCAAAATGCTGCACATACGCAATACTACATTGCTTCTGTTGACTATGACTTTTTTGAAGATAGTTATACAATAAATGATTTGGAATTTTTTAAAGAAGATTCAGAAATAGCACTAGAAATTGAGCGGATTGAAATAAAATCACTCAAAAAACAGGCTTTGCTTGAAGGAAATTCTGCTCTTTTGTACCATTCGCTCGAACTGGAAAACTTGCTCTATATAAATCCAAATATAGGCATGTTTCGCCTTGCCTCTTACAGTGAAAAAGACAGAAGTGTTGAAAACAATTTTCTTCAAGAGCTTTTTACACATCTATTTTCACAGCCAGCTTCGCCCTCACTGCCTTCTTATTTGTCAGCTATGAAGGTTGGAGAAATTGAAGCAAGGCAAATAGAATTTGACTATCACTTCACAATAGGTAAGGGCAAATTTCGCCTTGAAAACCTGCATATTAGCCCCTTTATGCAGGCTAACGAGTTGCTTTATAAGGTCAATACTAAAGAGCTTCATGTACAGCATAGAGATTTTTTCAAGTATAATGCGCACGAACTTAGCGTAGAAGATTTATTATACACAAACTTACAAGCTATTGATTTGCTCAATTTTTTTACTTTATTCAACCAAAATGCAAGTTATAGTGTACGCAAAAATTTTACTCAAAGAGAAGTAAAGCAAGAAATACAAGTCAAAAATCTTATGTATTTTCATAATAATGAACTGACTATTGATTTTGATGTCTTACATTCAACTCTTTCTGTGCCGCGTATCTTTGGGAATAAAACAAGCATAAAATCTTTCACCTTAACTCAAGCTTTTTATGATTATTATGAAAAAACTATAGACTTCTATTTAAGTGATACGCAAAAAGAAATGCGTGAAAAGAACTCCGCTTTTGAACCTTTTGCAGTTGACCTTGAATTTGACTATGTTTTAGACCCAAGTTTGAAGCAGGTGCATTTGTCTTTAGCGCTTGATAACACAAGCTTATTTTCAAGCAAGCTATTTTTAAACTTCATCTTACCGCAAGATATATACACAATGTATGAAAATCCAGATAATTTCTTTGGTATTCTTCTAACTCAAGCAGACCTAGATTTTGAAGATAGAGGAATTATGAATAAGTATATAGATGCAATAAAGAAAAAGCATAGTTTTACTACAAATCAAGCAAGACAATATCTTTTTGCGCACATGCCTAAGACGCAATTTCACACAGAATTACAAAAACTTTTTATGCAAAAAGGCAGGCTTGCAATTAATTTAAAATCAGGTAAAGTGCTTGGCATAAGCGATGTATACGGGCTTTTGCTCTATCCAATGTCAAATGATTTTGAAATAAGTTATAAACCAAGTAAATAAAGGAAATACATAATATGGGTACAATGATTTTAATTGAAACAACTTCAGGTGAAATGCTTTTTGAACTTTATGACGATAAAGCACCAAAAACAGTGGCAAACTTTATGTCTTATGTTGATGAAGAATTTTATGAAGATACTATTTTTCACAGAGTTATCAACGATTTCATGATTCAAGGTGGCGGCTATGGCATACGCATGGACGAAAAGAAAACAAAAGCGCCTATTGAAAATGAAGCAACAAATATGGTGAAGAATCTCAAAAATACCATTGCAATGGCGCGTACTTCTGAACCGCATTCAGCAACAGCACAATTCTATATCAACCTTGAAGATAATGAAGATTTAGATCACGTTGATACAAGCGATGAAAACTTTGGTTATTGCGTTTTTGGCGAATTAGTTGACGGTGAAGACACACTCACAAAAATACGCAAACTTAAAACAAAAGCAGTGGGCGAGCACGGCGATGTGCCTATCGATTCTGTTATGATATTAAAGATTACACGCTTTGAGTAAGGATATTTCTTTTTCTTGCCTTCGGCGACCAAAGGAAATAATTTCCTTTGGAAACCTTAGCA
>CAYJHE010000164.1:0-4814 GCA_964369675.1 uncultured Desulfovibrionaceae bacterium
TTCTAAGAAAAATGAGTTTCCCCCTCTTGAGCTCTCCCCCTCCTTAAAAAGTGTTTGTGAAAAAAAGTTGCTGTTAAACTAAGTGTTTGGCACATGTTAATTTTTAAATTTGCCTTCAAGTAGAATTTAATATACTTCATTTCGCGCATTTATCGGTGAAGCGTAAGGCTTCCTCCCACTTTCCTCAAAAAGATATGTGAACCAATAAAAAAGCCTTGTTTTTTTAAAACAAGGCTTTTTTATTGGCTGTTTGCAAACATAGGCATAAAATAGGTACTCTCAACAATCTTGAAATAGAAATTATTCTTGGTTAAAGATTTTTACATACGAGCATCTTGCTCAATATTTTTTCCGCAATTAGGACAGAATTTTTCCTCAGCCTCATGATTTGTTAGACTATTTAGATGAAAGCCACCGGGTGTTATATGTGGGTAGGCTTCTTCTGAAAAGCTATATGCAGCATTAGTATTCTTCTCTGCCATGCGTATACTAATATCTAAACCAAGCTTTTCAGCCATAAATTCAATAGGTTTGTAGTTTCCTGTGATGGACATTATTTGAAATAAGGACTCCGCGCCAAGTTTTGCACCTGAATCATAGGGATTCAGCTCCCTTAAAAGAGTTGAATACGGTTTTCCAAGTGCTTTTGCTAGGTCTCTTGCAGGCATTTGGCTGTCTAAAACATAGCTATGGATGTAGGTTGAAAAATCATTTTGCATAAACCACCTCTCTTTGTGCGTACCATTCGTGCCTAATATTAATATATGTCTATAAATATTATTGTCAATGAGTATTTTAAATAAATATTGATAAATACTATAAATAACATATTAATAATATTGAAGCTATATACTTATAAATGATAGGTTAAAACTATAAAAACAAGTAAAATCTATGTTGTATTTTGAAAAATAACATAAAAAGCTATATTATGCAAATTATTTTTTCATAAAATAATTAATTAAAAAAATTTATTTATCAATATCAATATTATTGATAGATTGATTTTTGTTTATTTTTTTTAAAAAAATTTAAATTGCTCTAAAGAAAACTTGAATTAATACGAAATTAATTATATAGAAATTTAAATCAAATCATTAAAGGCTTTAACATGAATACTCATATGACAAGACGAAACGCACTTTCAATTATAGCCCTCACCACTAGCTTTGCTTTGCTTGAAGGCTGTGCTCCTACAACTACAACTACTTTTATTCCAAAACAAGAAAATATCGCTCATAATAACATGTTTGGAAGACAGCTTGTAGAAACTGTTAAGTCTCAATTAGGCGTGAGATATGTATTAGGCGGCTCAAGTCCACAAAGAGGTTTTGATTGTTCAGGTCTTTTATGGTGGGCATATCAGCAACATGGCGTCAAAATTCCACGCATAACAAAAGACCAAGCCTACGGCGGTTCTTTTGCTCCATTAGACGATTTAAAGATGGGTGATGTTTTGGTTTTTGCTCAATCTAGTGCGCCAAATTCATTGCATACTGGAATGTATATTGGTGAAAATAAGTTCATACACAGCCCAAACAGCCGTTCACGCGTGCGTGAAGATTCGCTTACAAATAAATATTGGGCTTCTAATCTTGCTATAGCAAGACGTTTTGTGTAGGATATTTTCTCAATTCATTTGGTGGCATAATGCCATTTGCGTTTTTTCTGCTGAAAAATTGAATTTTTCACAAAATCTCTGAATTAATAAAAACATACTGTAGTTATAAAAAAAACTCGAATATGATTCTATATTCGAGTTTTTTAGGCTGTGCTTCTAAATTCAAAGATTTTGTGAGTTTTACAACGAAAATAGATTTTTTGCGGAATGGAGTGTATAAAAAGAATACATGACTGGAGTAAAAAATCTATTTTCGGCAGTAAAAACGCAAAAGAATGAATTTAGAAACTTAGCCTAGTTAATATACATTTAATTTTAATTCAATAATTTCTTCTTCTGTAAGTTGCCTAAACTCACCTTTTGCAAGGTTTCCAAGTTTAAGTGGCCCGTGCGATATGCGCATAAGCCTCAAAACTGTAAGCCCTAATTCAGCGCACATTCTACGAATTTGTCTGTTTACGCCTTGATGTAATACAAATTCTATATCGTATTCAGGTGCGTAACCTTTTTGTGTTCTTTCATTAAATATCTTTGTCTGTATGGGTGCAAGTTTAGTGCCGTCTTCTAATGTCATGCCTTTATGCATAATATTTAAAATCATGTCTATGTTTTCACGCACATCTTTACGCACACGCACTCTATACACTCTTTCTAAGTCAAAACTAGGGTGCATAAAAGAATGAGCAATTTCTCCATCGTTTGTCAAGAGAATGAGGCCTTCAGAAAAATAATCAAGCCTGCCAACAGGGTAGAGTCTATAGTCGCTATATTCATCAGCAACTAAGTCGAGCACTGTTGTTCTGCCTTCTGGGTCTTTTGCAGTAGATACTACTTGTATAGGCTTATGCAAGAGCACACAAATGCTTTCTACTTCTTCGCCTGAAATTTTCTTGTCGTCAATATACACAATATCGTTACTCTCAACCTGCATGCCCTGCTTTGCGAGAGTGTCGTTTATGCGCACTCTTTGTTGTTCTATGAGCTCATCGGCTTTTCTGCGTGAACAAAGGCCTGAATCAGCTATATATTTATTGAGTCTTATTCCCATTTTTTTGCCCTTAAACTATTTGCTTTTGGGCAGTATGTAGGCTATAGTATAAAAGGTCAAGGTTAAATTTAAAGAGAAATTCATTTCAAATGCTAAATTTGTAAATGAAATAAAATATATAGGTCTTATGAAACTCATTAAAAAATCATGGAAAAAGAAGCTCAAGCTTACTTTTGCCTTCTTAGTGTTGCCACTCTATTACTTTTATAGAGCTCTTACTAGCACTTTGCGCTATAAGGAAATAGGCAGAGAAGAATTAGACATTTTGCATGCTAAGGGCGAATATATGGTTTTCTCGCTTTGGCATGACGAACTTTTTCCTCTTATGAAGATGCAAAGGCAATTTGACATACTTACTATAGTCAGCCCAAGTGTTGACGGTTCTTTGCTTGCAGATTTATTGAATAAGTTAGGGCTAAGAACGGTTAGAGGTTCAAGTACACGCAAGGGTTTGTCAGCTTTGCTCAATGCCGTCAAGCTTATGCGTGCAGAACATGTGCATGCCTGTGTTACTATTGATGGGCCTCTTGGACCAAGGCATGAAGTCAAAGAAGGCGTTTTATTTCTTGCTTTTCATGCAAAAGCGCATATAGTTCCTATACGCATAACAATGAAGAATCATTTCTCTTTCAATACATGGGATAAGTTCAAAATACCTCTTCCTTTTTCACGAGTTATTATCGAATATTCAAAACCTTATAAAATTGAAGCTGATAACTTGACTTCTGAACTTCTTAAAGAGGAAAGAGAAAAATTACAACAAATCCTAGACACAACAGGAAATGACACAACAGGAAATGACAAAACAAAAAATGGCGAAACAGGAAATGCAGAATAATTTAGAACTCACATTGCTTGAAAAAATTCAATTCTACCTCTTATATGGCTTTGCAAAAATAGTGGATTTTCTCGGCTTTTCTTTTTGCAAGCATTTAGGTAATGGCATAGGTTCACTTATGTGGTTTTTCTTAGCAGAAAGAAGATTGCTTGCAACAAAGAATATGCAAGAAAGATTAAATATCACGCCGGAAAAGGCAAAAGAACTTGCATATAAGGCCTTTAGGCATAATGCACGCTCCTTTATAGAAATCACTATGGTAAGATCCTTTTCTTTTGCGCCAACAAGAACAAAGTTACGCATTGCAGAACCTGAACTACTTCATGAACTGCGCTCAACACAAAAACCAGTAGTTGCAGCTACTGCACATCTAGGCGCATGGGAGCTTTTAGCCGCCCTAACTGGAAGCCTTTATGATGACGATAGGCAGCGTATGATTGTTGTGAAGCAATACCCAAACAAAGGTGTTCAAGCTTTTATTTCGTCTTGTAGAGAGAGTCATGGCGCGCAAATGGTAGGCAATAAGATGGTTGCTGTGCACGTTTTACGCGCGTTGAAGAAAAAAGCTACTATTGCTTTCTTAGTTGACCATAGTGCGCTTAGGCATGAAGCTTTAAGTATCGACTTTTTAGGCGCGCCTGCAGCTGTAAACATGGGGCCTGCCTTACTTGCTATTCGCGGAGATGCTGTTGTGCAGCCAATTTTCTTGTTGCGTGAAGAAGATGGTTATGTGCTTCATTTACAAAAAGCTCTCGACACAACAACACTTACAGGAACAAGAGAAGAAAAAGTCGAGCAAGTAGCAGAATTTTACACAAAAGCTGTGGAAAAAATTGTAATGCAATATCCAGAACAATGGTTTTGGATGCATAATCGCTGGAAATCCTACAGAATTAAAAAATAAGACGCGCTGCTTTTATGCGTGCAAATATTAAATGCATTAATGAGAAAATCATGTCAAAAACATTTCCCGATACCCTTCAATTCAAGCTCCCTAAAACCGGCTGTGACAGCCATGCGCACTTAGTCTACGAAGATAGCCTTGCCGATTTAGAAGAAATTTTACAAAGAGCCTATGCAACAGGATTAAAGAATGTAGGGCAGATATTTCTTACGCCTGAATCCTATTATAAGACAAGAGAATTATTCGATAAGCATCCAGATGTCTTCTTCACGATTGCCATACATCCCAATGATATTTTGATAAACTATCATGAAGACACAATAGAAACTCTGCGTAATATCATAAAGAATGACAAGCGTTTCAAAGCAGTTGGTGAAACTGGTTTGGACTTCTACATGCCTGC
>CAYJHE010000165.1:0-4813 GCA_964369675.1 uncultured Desulfovibrionaceae bacterium
TTTTTTTGTTTAACCTTGGCTTGCTATAAAACAAAGGATTTTTTAGGACACAAATTCAAACTCTACAACACTCTGCATATCCGCAAGTCTTTCCAAGGCTTCTTTCTCTTGATGAGGTGAATAAAAAACCTTTAAAATAGCTTCAAACTTATCTAAAACAGTGAAAAGCGCAAGATTATCATAAGCTTCAAGCAAGAAGCGAAACATCCCCACTTGCGAAGGTGTAATCTTGATATACACGCAAGAAGAATAGCGTGCTTCACTATGCCACACAGTCTTTGCCATGCTACATTTTCTTATAGGCTTCTATTCTTTCAGCAGAAAAGCCCTTTGCTTGCGCGAATCTTAAAATCTGTGATTGCGCATTCTTTACTTCTTTTATGCGTATTCTGTACAAGTCTTCTTTGTCTTGTGTGAAAATATCAAAAGCCATGAGCATTAAAGTATCTAAACGTCCTGTTATTTCTTTGTATTGCACAAAAGCTTCTTTAGTTGTAAGCAAAGAATTTACTATATCATAAATATGTTCTTTTACAGCAACAAGCGGAAAAAGTGCTTGAGCAGGGCTTAATTGCTGAATGGCTTGTAAGCGAAGAAGTTCGCGCATGTCACGCAAGATTTTTTCTTGCTCGATTTCTTCACCCATGATGGCTTTGAAAAGTGAAGAAGTTGCAGCCTTGATGATATGACCAGCAGGATTTAAAAATCTGTCGTCAACTGTGCGAGACACAGCAACAGTATCAAGCCCGTGATGCTTTAAAAACTCATTAAGCCAAAGGGAAAGTATTTTTTCTTCGTTTTTCTTACATTCTGTATAAAGCATATTTATTCCTTAAATACTTTCGTTGTGTCCGCAGTTTTCGCAAATTTTTTGCTTGCTATTACCACGATTTGTTTTAATAAAGGTAATAGGCTCATTACACATGGCGCAAGGCTCTTTCACAGGTTCATTCCATGAAGCATAGTCGCACTTTGGATAAGTGTCGCAGCCATAGAAAATCTTTCCGCGTTTGCTTGCTTTTTCAACCACATTTCCGTCTTCGCACTTAGGGCATTTGATACCAAGTAAGTAAGGCGCGGCATAATTACATTTTGGATAGTTTGAACAAGCCTGAAAGCGTGAACCTGTTCTTGCTCTTTTGAGCACGACATCACCGCCGCACTTAGGGCATGTGCCAAGCACTTGCACTTCGGGTTTTGCTCTTTGTACAAGTTGCACCTTGCCGTGCTCGTCACGCGTATAGTCAGAAGTGAAACTACACTCAGGATAGCCAGAACATGCGAGAAATTCACCCATCTTGCCAAACTTCACCACTAAAGGCTTTGAGCATTCAGGGCAGTCAATTCCTGCTTCAATGCCAGCCTTCATCTGCACCATAGATTTTGTTGCTTGCTCAAGAGCAGGATTGAAATCCTTACTGAAATCTTTGAGTAGATTTACCCAGCCTAAATCGCCTTCTGCAACCTTATCAAGACCGTCTTCCATATGCGCTGTGAAGGAAACGTCCATAAGTTGCGGAAAGTTAGAATTTAATTGCACAACAACAATATCGCCCAAATCAGTAGGAATGAAATGCTTTTCTTCTTGCCTTACATATTCTCTGTCTTGCAGGGTAGAAATAATGGTCGCGTAAGTGGAAGGTCTGCCTATGCCTAATTCTTCTAATTCTTTTACTAATGAAGCTTCAGTATAGCGGCTTGGTGGCTGTGTGAACTTTTGTTCTTTTGTGAGTTCAGCGCAAAGTAGATTTTCACCCACGGTTAATTGCGGTAATATAGTGTCATCATCGCTTGAAGATTTTGTGTCTAATGCCAAGTAACCAGCAAATAATATTCTTTGCCCCTTTACCTTCCACTGTGTAGAAGCGCAGTCAACAGTAACATTTGTGTCATGGAAGCGTGCAGGAGCCATTTGTGAAGCAAGAAATCTTGTCCAAATGAGCTTGTAGACTTTGTATTGCTCGGCAGTTAAGTCGTTCTTAATAGAATCTGGGTTAATGCTTACATCTACAGGTCTTATGGCTTCGTGCGCATCTTGTGCCGCGCCTTTAGTTTTAAAGAAATTACCCTTGCCCTTTCCGCCAAGATAGTCCTTGCCAAATTCTTTTTCAATATAGCTTAAGGCGTCATTTCTTGCTTCATCGGCAATACGCACGGAGTCGGTACGCATATAGGTGATAAGCGCAGTTGTGCCTCTGTCTGTGAGGTCAATGCCTTCATAAAGCTTTTGTGCTGTTTGCATTGTGCGCTTTGCGGCAAAGGAAAGTCTTTGGTTTGCTACTTGCTGTAGGGTAGAAGTGATAAAAGGAGGAGGAGCAGAACGAGAGCGTTCTTTTTCTTCAATATTTGATATAATCCACGCGCTTTGCTTTATTTCTTTTTCTAAAGCTTCGGCAGCTTCCTTATGTGGAACATGTGCTTTTTTATTATTGATTTTAGCTAATTCTGCCTTGAATGGCTTTGCTTTAGCTTCGTCTTTTTTGAGTAGGGCTTTAAAGTTCCAATATTCTTCTGAAACAAAGGCCTTTCTTTCGTTTTCTTTATCTACAATTAATTTTAACGCAACCGATTGCACACGCCCTGCTGAAATTCCTCTTTTCACAGTTTTCCAAAGTAAAGGAGAAATTTTATAGCCGACTAATCTGTCAAGCACACGTCTTGCTTGCTGGGCATCAAAGAGATTTGTATTTATTTCACGCGGATTTTTTAAGGCTTCCTTCACAGCTTTTGCTGTGATTTCATTGAACTGTATTCTGCGCACATCTTGTGTTGCGCCCTTAATACTTTCTGCTATATGCCAAGCAATGGCTTCGCCTTCTCTGTCGGGATCGGGAGCAAGGTAGATAGTTTGCGCTTTTTGAGCTGCAGCTTTTAATTCGCTGACAACCTTTTCCTTACCTTTAATAGTTTCATATTGAGGGGCAAAGTCATGCGCTTCATCTACACCTAAAGTTTTTGTTGGCAAATCGCGTATATGCCCAACACTAGCTTTGACAGTGTAATCAGCTCCAAGAAATTTCTTGATAGTTTTAACTTTTGCAGGTGACTCAACGATAATTAAGTTTTTTGACATTTTTTCCTCAATATTTAATGCGTTTAAACAGTAAGTAGTGTATAGTTTTGCACTTGTCAAGAAAAAGAAAGAGAAAAAGATGATAAAAAAAAGACAAGTTTAAAAAAAATAAAAATTCATTGAGCACTCAAACAAGCTTGTAGAGAGCTTAATCGCATATTGCTTAAAATTTAATCAAAATAAGGACTAGACAAGATAATATGATTATGATATGAAATTTTGAAATATGAGATTTGTCTCTTTTATAGAAAAATTTAGCGTGTTTTGCGAAAGAAAAATTAAGGCACGCTCAGGAGTTAATCATGGCAAATAAATGGAAAACAATGGACGGTAACACCGCAAGCGCGCATATTGCTTATGCTCTTAGTGACGTGAGTGCTATTTACCCAATTACCCCATCTTCCACTATGGCAGAACTTGCTGAAGAATGGGCAGCATCAGGCAGAAAAAACGCATTAGGTCAAGTTTTGGCAATTCACGAAATGCAATCAGAAGCAGGTGCAGCAGGTGCGGTGCATGGTTCTCTTGCAGCAGGTGCCCTCACTACAACTTTCACAGCTTCACAAGGTCTTTTACTCATGATTCCAAACATGTATAAGATTTCTGGTGAGCTTTTACCTGCTGTATTCCACGTTTCAGCTCGTGCAATTGCAGCACACGCACTTTCTATCTTTGGCGACCACCAAGACGTTATGGCTGCACGCCAAACAGGTTTTGCCTTCCTTTGCTCTAACTCACCTCAAGAAGCAATGGATTTAGCTCTTGTTTCTCACTTAGCAGCTATAGATTCATCTGTGCCTTTCTGTCACTTCTTCGATGGTTTCAGAACTTCACACGAAGTGCAAAAAATAGAAGTTATTGATTATGATGATATTAAGTCAGTAGTGAATTGGGACAGAGTGCAAGATTTCCGTGATCGCGCTATGAATCCAGAACATCCACATCAACGTGGTACAGCGCAAAATCCTGACATCTATTATCAAGGACGTGAAAGAGCAAATCCTTTCTATGAAGAAGTTCCTGGTATTGTTTTAGATGCAATGAAACGTGTAAAATCTATCACAGGCCGTTCTTATAAATTATACGATTACTACGGACATGCAGAAGCTGACAGAGTTATTATTGCAATGGGCTCAGCTTGTGAAACTATTGAAGAAGTAGTCGACTACTTAAACGCGCAAGGGCAAAGAGTAGGTCTTGTGAAGGTTCGTTTATACCGTCCTTTTGCAGCTGAATACCTCTTGCAAGCAATTCCTGCAACAGCACAAACAATCACAGTGCTTGACAGAACAAAAGAACCTGGTGCGCTTGGCGAACCATTATACTTAGACGTAACAACTGCATTTGCAGAAGCAAACACCATGCCTTCATTGATTGCAGGTAGATACGGTTTAGGTTCAAAAGAATTCACACCTGAAATGGCAAAAGCTGTTTTTGATAACATGCTTTCTATGGCACCAAAGAATCACTTCAATGTCGGTATTGAAGACGATGTAACCCTTTCTTCATTAGAAATAGGCTCAGTGCTTTCTACTGTTTCAGACGACACAGTGCAATGTATGTTCTTTGGTCTTGGTTCTGATGGTACAGTTGGCGCAAACAAGCAAGCTATTAAAATCATTGGTGATAACACTGATATGTATGCACAAGGCTACTTTGCTTACGATTCAAAAAAATCAGGCGGTTTCACTGTTTCTCACCTTCGTTTTGGTAACACACCTATCAAGTCTACCTATCTTA
>CAYJHE010000166.1:0-4724 GCA_964369675.1 uncultured Desulfovibrionaceae bacterium
AAAAAATATAAACTATTCTCTGCCTTGATATTCGCGAGATTCTGTGTTTACCTTGATTTTATCGCCTATATTGATGAAAATCGGCACGTTAACAACAACGCCAGTTTCTAAGGTTGCAGGCTTTGTCACATTTGAAACAGTGTCACCTTTGACACCTGGGTCTGTTTGTGTCACTTCTAAGACAACAGAGTTTGGAATTTCAATATCAATTGCTTCGCCTTTATAGAGTAATACCTTACAAAGCTGCGCTTCTTTAATGAAGTCAGCCTTACCTGATGTAGATTCTCTTTTCACTTGAAGCTGTTCATAACTCACTTGATCCATAAATATTAAGTCGTCACCTTCAGGATAGAGGTATTGCATTTCTCTGTGTTCCATGTCTGGCTTTTCAACTTTTTCACCAGATCTAAAAGTATTGTCAATAACCTTGCCATTTATCAAGTTACGCAACTTTGTGCGTATCATCGCACCGCCTTTACCTGGCTTAAAGTGTTGAAACTCAATAATTTCAAATGGTGTTCCGTCAATTTCTATTTTTAAGCCACGCTTAAATTCACTTGTTGAATACATTCTAAAACCTCTAATATTGGTATTTTTTACGCACAAAAGAAAAGAAATATTGTTAATTATGCCAAAATTTGCATGTTTTTGCCATAATTAAATTTAATATCTCTAAAGAAATTTCTTTTCTTAAGAGCAAGAATTTGTTATTTTGCCTTGTGTAGGTAAAATTGTCAACTTTTTACATTACACTTATAAAACAAGAAATGAGAACCGTATGTCCAACATAAAACATAATAAAAAACAAACACCTAGCTTTGTTTTTCCTGAAATTGAACTTATTTCAACTCTCTATACCCCTGAGCAACTCACTCCACCGCATGGCATTCAAATTGCTCTTGCAGGCAGGTCAAATGTGGGAAAATCCTCACTTCTCAACGCCTTAGGAAGAAGAAAAAACCTTGCAAAGGTCAGTTCAACTCCGGGTAAAACACGTTCTGTTAATTTTTTTCAAGTAAAAAAGCACGACTTTTTCTTAGTAGACCTTCCTGGCTATGGCTATGCAAAGCGTTCAAAATCTGAAAGAGATGTCTGGGCAGAACTTATTTCTCAATATTTGGCGCAAACACAAAACCTCAAACTTTTGCTTATACTTATAGATGTGCGAATCCCACCACAAGAATTAGACAAGGGCATGCTTGCCTATGCAACCCAAATAGGCCTTAACGCCTTGCCAGTTCTAACAAAATGCGATAAAGTTAAGCAAAAAGAACTTGGGCAAGCACAGGCTTTTTGGAAAAAGCTCTCAAATGTCATGCCAATTACTGTTTCTGCTCACACCAATTACGGGCTCGAAAAATTGTGGAAAATTCTAATAGATACAGTTGAATCACACAGACAAGACGATGATATAATACACCAAGCAAGCGAAGAAAATGAAGAAATGGATAATAATTTCAGCGATTTCGCCCAAGAAGATTAATGTAACTATTTTATTACAATTTAGGTAATTATGCTAGATATATCAACTTTAAACGAAGCTCAATATAATGCCGTCACGGCAAAAGAACAATCCATTCTTGTCATAGCTGGTGCTGGCTCAGGCAAGACGCGCACACTTGTTTATCGCCTTGCATGGCTGATTGAACAAGGTCTTCCCGTGCACAATATGCTCTTACTCACCTTCACGCGCAAAGCCTCGCAAGAAATGTTAGACAGAGCTTCCTTACTCTTAGGGCAAAATTTAAAGTCTATGAATTCAGGCACTTTTCACTCTTTTGCTTTTTCAGCCTTGCGCAGAGTTCCTGAATTTTGCCTACGTCATGCACAAAACACACAAGGACACATAAATCTTTTAGATAGCTCAGATCAAAGTTCTGTTCTCAAAACATGCCGTGAAGATTTAAAAATAGCTAAGGGAGACAAGCTTTTCCCTAAAGCCCCTGCCCTTATTTCTATGATTTCAAAGTCGAGAAATAAGGAACTTGAACTTGACCATCTTCTACAAAAGGAAAATTGCCACTTGCTGACCTTTGCAGACGACATTCACTCCTTAGCAAATGCCTACAGTGATTACAAGAAAAAGCATGGCTTGTACGATTATGACGATTTACTCTTTGAACTTGAAAGTTTACTTCGCGAAGAACCAAGTGTTTTAAACTATTATCTCAATAACTTAAAACATATTATGGTAGATGAATATCAAGATACAAACAAAGTTCAGGCGCGCCTTATCAAGCTTTTAGCAGGAGAAAGTGGTTCTGTTATGGCTGTAGGTGACGATGCGCAATCTATTTATGCTTTTCGTGGCGCAACTGTACGCAATATACTTGAATTTCCTAAACATTTTAAAGACACACGCATACTATATTTAGAAGAAAACTACCGCTCAGAACAGCCTATCTTGGATATTGCTAATTGCGTTTTAGCTGAAGCAAAGGAAGGCTATAACAAAAACTTATTCACTTCTAAGAGTTTTGACATACACATGCCAAATCCTGTGCGCGTGTATAAGGCAATGAGTGACATCTCGCAAGCAAGACTTGCTCTAAGCCGTATTCAAGAACACTTGCTCACTTCAAAACCATCTGAAATTGCTGTTCTTTTCCGTTCTGGCTTTCATGCATTTCGTCTTGAAAATGAACTAAATGAAAGAAGAATACCCTATAAGAAATACGGTGGAATAAAGGTAACAGAAAAAGCAGAAGTCAAGGACTTACTCGCTTATTTGCGCCTTATCCTCAACCCTCTCGACTACCCAGCTTTTGAGCGCATTGCCTCTTTTGCAAAAGGTATAGGCAAGAAAACAGCGCAAAAACTCTTCAATGCAAGCCAAGATACACAGAGCGAACAAGCAAAAGCCGCTTTTGAAAAGTTGCTTCAAAAATATCCTGACTTTCTTATTGATATGCAATTATTGGAAAAATTAAAGAAGGAATACGAAGAAACAAAGCTAAGTGACACACAAAATCCGCGTGCGCTTTTATCACAAGTACTTGAAAGACATAAAGAACACATGCCTGAACTCTATCCTGAAGACTATCCAAAAAGAATACAGGCACTTGAAGAATTTCTCTCCATTTCAGGCTCATACAATGAACTAGACCTCTTTGTCGCAAACCTTGTATTGAACAGCACAGAAGAAGAAGTTGAGGACGATAATTGCCTTATACTTTCAACCATTCACTCGGCAAAAGGCTTAGAATGGGATAATGTTTTGATTATGGACTTAGTTGAAGAACGCTTTCCTTCAAAACACGCACTTGTAAGCGAAGAAGAATTTGAAGAAGAACGAAGGCTTATGTATGTTGCCTGCACAAGAGCAAGAAAGAATTTAGACCTCTTTGTTCCAAATGCCTTGTATTCAAAAATCCATAATGGCTATGAATCTGCCCTCACTTCACCCTTCATACGCTCTATCGACCCTGAAAAATATCTTTTATATCAAGAAGTTGAACACGGGCAAGTTTTTCAAAAAAGACAGTATACTAATTACAGAGACCCTCTTGAAGAAAAGAATCGCCTTGAAGCTGCCTTGTTCCAAAAACAAAGTTCGCAAATAGGCAATAAAAGTCTAAAAGAAGATTTTTTACAGAAAAAAATAAATGAAAATAACGAAAACCAACCAACACAGGAACATATTGCTAAATATAAAAAATACGGTTACTGCAAGCATAAGGTCTTTGGAAGGGGCAAAATCATTGAAGAAATTGATAACGAAAAATACAGAATCAATTTTCCCAATATTGGTTTAAAAGTTATTTTAAAAAACTATGTCACTTTAGAAGATTAATATTTCTTATAACTTGCACTAATTTGAATTTCTAAAATAGAGGTTTACATGCAAAGACTCATTGACTTACACGTTCACTCAACAGCATCTGACGGCACAGACTCGCCAGTACAACTCATACAAAATGCAAAAAAAGCTGGCCTCTGTGCCCTTGCCTTGACAGATCACGACAATATAAATGGCTTGGCAGAAGCTGAAGAACAAGCAAAACTTGAAGAAATTGAACTCATTCAGGGAATTGAAATCAGCACTGAACACACAAGAGGCGAAATTCATATTCTAGGCTATTGGCTAAACAATAGTAGAGTTGATTTAGAAAAAAATATCGCTCTCAAAAAAACCCTAGAAAAGCTTGTTGCATTTCGTGAACAAAGAAATGAAGAACTCTTTAAAAAACTTGCAAAGGTAGGAGTTTATTTAGAAAAAGAAGACGTTGAAAAGCATCTTTCAGGGCAAAAACTCCTATGTAGACCGCACTTTGCTCTTGCCATGCAAGAAAAAAATTACATAAAGGACTTGCGCTCAGGCTATATGAATTATCTGGGTGTAGATGGCGCTGCCTATGTTGCAAAGGAAAAATTATCACATAAAGAATCCATTGATATTCTTCGTAATTCTAATGCCTTAGTCTCGATTGCTCACCCCTTTCTTATTATGTGTAAGGACGAAAACGAAAGAAGAAATTGCATAAAGAAGTTCACTGACCTTGGCTTGCAAGGCCTTGAAACCTATTACAGTATGAATTCACAGCAAGAAACAGCGCAGAGTTTGAAATACTGCAAGGAATTTGGACTTGAACCTACATGCGGTTCTGACTATCACGGCTATGTCAAGCCACACATAAATCTGGGTATTGGTAAAGGTTCTTTAAGAATGGATTATTCCATTTTGGAAAAACTCAAAGAAAGGCATGCAAGGGATTTTTCATAAA
>CAYJHE010000167.1:0-4723 GCA_964369675.1 uncultured Desulfovibrionaceae bacterium
AAAAAACTAACCCCCAATAGACACCATCTTTGTTCTTGCTATTTCCTTCTTTCTTCTTTCCATAATTTCTGACCCTATTTGCTTGTTTATGGTGACTTCTTGAATGAAATTAGCAAGTTGACTGTCTGTAGTTTCTTTGTTTCTGAGTAGGTCTTTGAGCGAAACTTCATTATCGTCAAAAAGACAGGTTCGCAGTTTTCCGTCAGAGGTTATGCGCAATCTATTACAAGTAGAACAAAAATGCGCAGAAAGGGGAGTGATGACACCAAACTTCCCTATTCCTCCCTCTATTGCGTACATCTTTGCTGGGCCTGCATGCGAGATGTTTGAACTATGCTCAAGGGGAATGAGCTTTGCGTATTTTGAAGCTTCATTGATGATATCTTTTGCAGACCAGAAAGTGGCTTGTTCCCAAAGCGTGTTTTCACCCATGGGCATAAATTCAATAAAGCGCACATCTACAGGATTATGTTTTGCAAATTCAATAAAGCTTGTTAATTCATGCTCGTTCACCTTCTTCATGGCTACGGCATTTATCTTCACTTGTATGTCGGCATCTATAAGTGCATGGGCATTTTTAATGACAGTTTGAAATTCATCTTTCCCTGTGATTTTACGAAAGTTTTGCGCATCAAAAGAATCAAGAGAAAGATTTACGCGCATATTTGCTTCTTTGATTAATTTTATGTTGGCAGAGTCGAAAGTGCCATTTGTTGTGACACAAAGTTCGAGTTCAGGATGCATTTTGTGCACGCGCAAAAAAAAGTCTGAAAAACCTTTGCGCACAAAGGGTTCTCCGCCTGTGAAACGGATTTTCTTGATACCTCTTTTTGCAAAAATCGAGATACATCTTTCTATTTCTTCAAAACGTAAAATTTGGTCGTGGTGTATGTAGTCGTTGCTGTCTCTGCAATACATACAAGTGAAGTTACATCTGTCAGTAACGGAAATGCGCAAGTAGGAAATGCTTCTCTTGTGCTTGTCTGCAAAATTTTCTTCATATTGATTTTTAAAATCTTTTGTAATAATAGCCATTTAGAATATAAGTTGCCCTTAATGTTTTTTAAATACAATGCTGTGTTTAGAAATATGTATTTTGAGTTTCTTGTTGATGTGCATTTCTTTATTGCTTTGATTTGTAGTAAGCAGAGTATCTAGTGAAAAGACTTGCTGTGCTTGCGGCTGACTTGAAAAAGCCTTAATTATTTTTGTCAGCACTCTTAATCGCAAAGCTTGCTCTTCTTGACAAAAATCTTTTCTGTTGAGTGTGAATGTGGAATTATTGTCAATAGTTATAGGATAGTCAGCCGTTTTTTCTTGCCAATACTTTTTATCTACTTGCCCTTGTAGCCAATTGTTTTTAATACTTTCTAAAAAAGAAGGATTTTCTTCAAGAAAAAGCGGAAGAATGGTATTTCTTACTCTATTTCTCAAATAAATATCGCTGGAATTTGAAGCATCTTCAAGCCATGAAATATGGCACGATTCCAATAAAAAGAAAAGTTCTTTTTTTTCAACAAGTAAGAAAGGTCTGCATATTTTTCTTTGTGTATCAAGTGCTTGCATACCTATGCTTTGCTCAAGGCTTGTGCCGCGGATTTGGCGCATGAGCACATCTTCTGCAAGGTCGTTTAAATGGTGGCCTAGGAAAATATAGTCATAGCCAAGTGCTTGTCTTTCTTCTTCTAAAGCTGTATAGCGGGCAATTCGCGCACTTTCTTCTATACCTTTTTTCCATGTTTTTGCACAATCTTCAATATCTATTCTTCTTACTTTGCAGTTAATGCCCATTTCCTTGCATAGTGTGCGCACTTCTTGCGCTTCGCTTGCAGACACTTCTCTTAAAGCATGGTCTATGTGCAGGGCTGAGATTTCTAAAGAATATTTTTCTTGCATCAATATTAAAAAAAGAAGTAGGGCAGTGCTATCTGCACCGCCTGAAAGGGCAACAAGGCACTTTTTGTCTTTGAGTTCAAATTGTATTTCTTCTAAAAAATGACATACATTTAAACAAAAATGTGCTTGTTTTGCTTGTAAATCTTGCAGTTTAAACTTGCTTTCCATATTGCTTTCGCCACTCATCAAGAAAGAGTAAAGAGGTTTCAAGCCCATCTAGGCTTTTGTTTTCCTTTCTTAATGCGAAGATGATATCATCGAAATCTGCTGAAAGGGGAAGCTGTAATTTTTCATACAAAGCTTTTAGCTCTTCTTTATCAATATCTTCAAGTCCTTCAAGGTGGCTTAAATCTTTTTCTTTTCGTGCAGGTAGTTGCGGTATGATGATATCAAGTGCCTGCTGCATTCTTTGTTGATAGGTGTGATCTTTATGCACTCTTTTTAGGGCTCTTTGCGCTACTTCTTCTCTTTCTTCTTGCCTTGAAAGATAGTAGTGCAAGAGTTCTGGCACTTCATCAAAGGAGGTAAAGGTGATGAGTTCTTTATTTTCTCCTTCCATTTCAAAGAGTTCTGGCATAAGTGTTCTTTTGTCTACAAGCTGAAATGCGCCTATAGAGGCAAGTTCAAAAGTGCGTGGATTGACAAAATCGCCTATTTCTTCTTTATTGTGTATGACACTTGAATGCAAGTTGAGATTAATCTTTGTGGCTGAATAAATTTTTACTGAACTTTCAGGGTCAATTCGTTTTCCATTATTTTGAATAAAGGGTAATAAGGTTATTTCGTCTTCCCAATCAGAACCCCAAATTTTAAAACTCTTTTGCTGTATCAGTTTTTTAAATTCATACCTTCTGTTTGTATAGCCTGCCCCAAGAAAGGATACATCTGCGCCGTATTTTTTTTCTTCTTCCGCTGTAAGCTCTTGTTTTTTATGGAAAGATGGCAGTGCAGCAAGGGGAAGATAGTGGGCATTTTCATGCCCGTTTTCTTTGAGTAAGGAAAGAAGAGGTTCTTTTTGTATGACAAAGAAAAAGTTGTATAGATTTGCGTAGGCACGCCAATAGGTGAAGATTTTATGGTCTTCAACAAACCACATGGCAGTGAGTATATTGTCTTTTTTAAATCGCCTGAGAACAGCTGCAGTGAGTGGAGCTTGCGCCATAGAAAAAACTATATCTGGCTCAAATCTTTCAGCTTTTGCATATACTGCTTCTGATAAAAGGTTAGCAAAGGAATTTTTCAAAAAGTCTGCTCTTGCATTTGCTATTTTAAGCGAAGAAAAAGCATGTTGGGCTTCTTGAAACCTATCTGCTTCAAAAACATCAACTATATGCCCTAAATTTTTGAGGGCTTCAACACAGTACTGCCCAATAGGGAGCGAGCCTCCGTAAATAGGCAGAACAAAAAGAATTTTTAATGCTTTATCCATAAAGATTCCTATACTTTATTATTTAGAAAGAAGGTAAAAGGACCTTCAAAAAGTTCAAGTGCTACTGTTTCTGTGAGAGCATTATGGCTTTGATAGGTTTTTGCGTATCTGTATTCATACAAAACTTCTCTAAGTTCATGGGCTTTTCTTCTGTCTACTTCATCGCCTGCAAGAAGCTTGTATTTATGCCCTATATTGTCAAATTCGGTTTCTAAAAGGGCGCAATATTCAATTTTCTTTTGTGTTTTTTGTTTTGCTAAGAAAGCAAGCAGAGCAGGTGATGAAAGTTGCTTATAGCAATAAATATCATCGCCGTATGGGCATGGTTTGACTTCAAGGCAAGGCGCGCAGGGAAAAGTTGATTGCAAACAAAGATGCCCTAAGCCATAAGCACCTGTTTGATAGCAAAGAGCAGAAGAGTGAAAAAAGGAAAGCGTAGGAACGCCAAAAAAAGCGGCTGCGTGAAGAGAGCCTGTGTCAGGTGAAAGAACTAAGTCACTTTCTTTAATGATGTCAAGTAGTTCTGTTATCTTTGTTTTGCCTATTCTATTGTTGACTAAGCTTGTTGTATTCTTAGGTAAATGTGTGAAAAATTCTCTGGCAAGGTCTGCTTCGCCAGCTGTGCCAAGAAGGTTGAAGCGCACTTTGTCAAATCTGCTTGCAAGTACATGCACAATCAAAGCTAAGTCTTTTGGCGGCACTGAACGTCTTCTGTGTTGGCCTGAAAGAATAATGCCCACTTCAAATGTGCCCTTGCCCTCAAGCCACGTTTGCATTTTTTCATAAGCAGAAGGGTTGACCTTTTCTGGCTCTATGGCTTTATCTGCTAAAAAAGCCCAGAAATCAGTAATGTGCAAGGGGGATTGCAGACGGTCGTACATGTATTTATAAGTAAGGTCATGCCAAGCGGACTTTGTTTCTTGTCCATGCGAAAATTTGTAACCGCGCACCTTTTCTTCGTCAAAAATTTTTATGAGCGCGTAGGTCATGGCAGTAAAATTGAGGGTATAGACTTCGTCAAAATTTGAAGATTTTATATAATCAAGTATCTTTCTGTTTTTTAGTAAAACATCACGCGCATCTGCATTATAAGCATGAAAGCCAATGATTTCTATATGTGGATAAAGGATTTTTGCGATATTTTCTTGCAATTTATCAACACATAAGACGATTTCATTTTTTTGATTGCTACTGGCAATGTCTTCATATATAAGGCTTTCAATCAGCCTTCTTGTTTGCATAACATCGCCAAAACGCGCTAATTGAATGATTAATTTCTTTTTCATACCTTCCTCATGTTTTAATTATACACGGCTTTGCTTGAAATTTCAATTTATTTTTACTTTTGCCTTCGGCGACCAAAGGGTTACTACCCTTTGGAAACCCGAGCATGAGCGG
>CAYJHE010000168.1:0-4677 GCA_964369675.1 uncultured Desulfovibrionaceae bacterium
CGACTTCGTGCACAAAATCCTCACTTGTGAAAAACGTGGTTTTCACTGCGCTCGCTAAAGAATTTGTAAATGAGCAAAGCTCATTTACTGTTACTTTTTAAGGAGGGGGAGCACCATTATGGTGACGCTCGAGAGGGGGAACGCATGTGGGGCTAAGCCCCTTTCTTAGAAAAATGCGGTTCCCCCTCTCAATAGTTTTTTCAAAACTTCCCTATAATTCGTCAGGGAGGTCTTTGAGTTCTTTTAGTGTGAACACAGGCCCGTCAACGCAGACATATTTATCGCCCACGTTACAGCGGCCGCAAATTCCAATACCGCACTTCATTCTTTTTTCAAGTGTTGTGACGATATTTTCATCGCTAAAGCCCATTTCCTTGAGCGCTTGCATTGTGAACTTGATCATTATTGGAGGCCCACATAGTATTGCAACGCAATTATCTGGTTTTGGCCCTATTTCTTTAAGGATATTTGGAATAAGACCAACTTTATGCGGCCAGCCTTCATTTGCATTATCAACTGTGAGTGTTGTTTTTAACACAGGATGGTTGAGCCATGAATCGAGTTCGTATGAATAGGTCATATCTGCTGGTGAACGCCCACCGTAGAGAAGAGAAATACTGTTATAATCGTTTGCTCTTTCTAAAGTGTGTAACATAATGGTTCTGATAGGCGCCATACCTATACCACCACCTATGAAGAAAAGGTCTTTTCCCTTCCAATCGTCAGAAGGAAAAGCTTGACCTAGAGGCGCACGCACACCAACTTTATCACCTGGTGAAAGCTTGTGAAGAGCTTCTGTTACTTCACCTGTTCTCATGACTGAGAATTGGAGATATTCTTTTTGTGAAGGCGGACTGTTGATAACAAAGGTAGCTTCGCCCACACCAAAGAGTGAGAGCTGTCCGACTTGTCCTGCTCCGTGTGTGAAGTTTTTCATTTTTTCTTCATCGTCAAAACGCACTCTGAAAGTCATAATGTTATGAGTTTCTTTGATGACTTCGAGTACAGTGGATACTTCTGGTAAATAAGGATTATTTTCGCAACTCA
Source organism: uncultured Desulfovibrionaceae bacterium (assembly GCA_964369675.1). Lineage (GTDB taxonomy): Bacteria > Desulfobacterota > Desulfovibrionia > Desulfovibrionales > Desulfovibrionaceae > CAYJAZ01. The sequence goes on from CAYJHE010000168.1 coordinate 1,048, forward strand.
TTGCTTACCCCTTCTTTGCAGTTTTTTTAGTTTGTGTTTGCGCAGGCTTTTTAGGAGCTTCTGCTTTTGGAGCTTCTGCTTTAGGAGCGGCAGCTTGTGGTGCTTGCGCACTTGCGCTTATATCACATGGGATTTCAATGATTTGTGAAATCATATCCTTAATACTGATGGAGGCAGGGCAAGAGAGTAGACATCTACCACAACCTGTGCAGGAATTGAGACCTGCATGCATGGTAGTCATATAGTTGAATTTATGCCCAAGGCGTTGTCTCCAACGAGTGTAACCAACAGAACGTGGGTTGTGCCCTGAAGCTTCACGAGTAAATTCATCACCCATACAAGAAGCCCAAGAGCGTATTCTCTTACCTTGTAATGGATTGCCTTCGTCTGTGATTGTGAAACACTGACAAGTTGGGCAAACAAAGGTACAAGAAGAACAGCCTATGCAGCCTGATGACACTTTTTGCCAAAATGCAGAATTTTCAAAATTCGCCCCAATGATAGCAGGCAAGTTTGAAAGGTCAGGCATTGTGCTGAGAGCAGAACGTGCTTTATCGTTTTCTTCTGTAGCTGCTTTTGTGTCTGCATCAGAGGCTTCACTAAAGGAAGCTAAAGCGAGTAATTCTTTGCCTTTTTCTGTGATTGCTTCAAATACATAGCCATTTTCTGTAACAGTGAAGAGAATGTCAGAAGCGTAAGCAGTAGCTAAGTCAGTGCCTGCCCAATTACAGAAACAAGAAGGAAGAACCTGATTACAAGCTTGTGTTATGATGCAGGTATTTTCTCTGTGCGCTTTGTAGTAAGGGTCTTTGTACTTTCCGCCTAAGTAAGCAGCGTCTTGCACTTCAACACCCTTTGCATCACATGGACGTGCGCCAAAGATGACCTTTTGTTCTTTGTTCATTTCACATTCTAAAGATGTGCTTAATTGCGCAAGATTTTCAGGATTTTTTTCTGACTTGTACACAAACAAAGTTTCTGTTTCTGGAATGTAGGCATTTTTCATGGAAGTAGTTGTAAAATCAAGCATAATTTCCACGTCTACACTAGCCAATTCTTGCGCATCATACTTTTGAAAAGAAATAGCTTTGCCCTTTGCCTTTGGAGCAAGGAAAGTATACTTTTCAGCAATCTTTGCGAGCCAAGGTGTTACTTGGTCTTTTTTAGCTGTATATTTCATACTAGATGTGCTCCTTAATATTAGCTTCTTCTATTTCATAGCCAAGTAATGGCGGAGTAGAAGTGAGGTCTATACCTGCTGTGTAGTTGAATACACGTTTCATAATTCCGCCAAACTGCTGTTTGAGCCAGAATACAGGAATACCCATTGGACAAGCTCTTGCGCATTCAGCACAGCCAGTACATCTACCTGCTAAGTGAAGTGCGTGTATTAATTGGAAAAACATCTTTGATTCAGCTGTATTATCGTCTGGAATCCAGTGTGGGTCGCGACTATCGCCAGCGCAATTGTCCTTACATACACACATTGGACATGCGTTTCTGCAAGCATAACAGTGTTGACAATTTTCTAATTGCCCTTTCCAGAAAGACATTCTTTCTTCAAGTGAAAGAGAGTTTAAGAAAGCAAGACCGCGAGGTGCGCGAGTGTCTGCTTCTACTGGCTGGCCTTCTGTACCTATGAAATGGTCAAAATACTTTGCTGCTGGCATAGTGCATTGACGACATTTGTCTTGAGCAATGTCAGCCATGCTTATTTCATAGTCTTTATCACAAACAGTCGCGTTGAGTTTTGCTGCGGCATATGTAGCCTTTGAAACAACAGGCTTTCTTTGACCTGTGAGTTCAACTAATTTAGCATACACTCTGTCTTGATCTATTGTGCCATTACACTGCATACCAATGATAGTGACATTATCTTTTACTAAGAGGTTTTCTTGCAAGAGGGCAACAATAGCTCTGCTATCACAGCCTTTTACAATAATACCAACTTTTTTGCCCTTATGCTTGTGCAAGAGGGTGACAAGAGATTGCGTATTTGTAGGCCCCCAAATGAGTTCATCGCACTCTTCAGGAGTAGTTGCAAAGAATGGTTTTGCAATAAGATTGTCGTGACCTTGTTTCCAGCCAAGCACGCCAACATGCTCGCTTGCGAGCAATTCTTTTGCTTTTGCTTTCAAGTCGGCTAGTGCAGGGTTAGCACCACAACCTAATGGGCGCACTTCTGAATAGAGTTCTGTAGGCATTTTATTAAGAGCTACAGCATCTTTAAACTTTGGTGCAGGTCCAAGTTCGTGGATTTGATTGGTGAATTGTGTAACAACTTCCTTCCATCTTTGCCCTTCAGAAGCAGAAACCCAAGTGTAATTGAATCTACGAGTATCAATGCCTATGATTTCGATAAATTCTTTCAAGGCTTCTAAACGTCTACGAGCATAGAAGTTACCTGAAGTATAGTGACAATCCTTAGGGTGACAGCCTGAAACAAGCACGCCGTCAGCACCTTCCATCAATGCTTTTAATACGAAAAGTGGGTTTACACGGCCTGAACAAGGAACACGTATGATACGCATATCAGTTGGCTGAGAAGCACGAGCAACACCCGCAGTATCCGCGCCACCGTAAGAACACCAGTTACATAAAAAAGCGACAATTTTTAATTCTTTATTTACTGACATAGAGCTTCTACCTCTGCAAGGAGTTGGTTATCTGTAAAGTGCGCGATCTGAATAGCACCGTGTGGACAAGTTGCTGTACAAAGACCACAACCTTGACAAACGGTTTCAATAACTTCAGCTTTAACTTGGCCACGGATTTCTACTTCTTTGATTGCTTGGTATGGGCAAACTTGTATACACTTACCACAACCAATACAACGCTTGATATTCACAAGTGAAACTTGTGGGTCACCAGTGAGTTTTGGTTTAGAAAGTAGTCCGATAGCCTTTGCAGCAGCGGCTGAACCTTGCGCAACAGAGGCAGGAATGTCTTTAGGTCCTTGGCAAACACCTGCCAAGAATATACCTGCTGTATTTGTTTCAACAGGTTTTAATTTAACGTGACCTTCCATATAGAAGCCATCGTGGTCGTATGAGATACGGAGTTTTTCTGCTAATCCGCCTGCATTTTCAGCACCTTGGATACCAACAGCTAAAACTATCATATCTGCTTCTACTTCTACTTGTTCGCCAAGTAAAGTGTCTGCACCACGAACTATATAACGTGTGATGCCTTGTTCATCAATTCTTGGTTGAATTGCTGAAACACGGCCGCGAACGTATTGTATATCGTATTCTTCAACAGCACGGCGTGTGAACTCATCATAAAGTTTACCACCAGCACGAATATCCATATAGAATACATAAGAATTTGAATCAGGAATATGGTCTTTTGTTAAAATAGCTTGCTTTGCTGTGTACATACAACAGAAAGATGAACACATAGCTCTGTCAATGGCTCTGTCTCTTGAACCTACGCATTTTACAAAGACAATATTTTTTGGTTCCAAACCATCAGAAGGACGAACAACGTGCCCGCCTGTAGGACCGTTAGCTGAAAGAAGTCTTTCGTATTGTAAGGAAGTGAGCACATCAGGAATTTGACCATAGCCATATTCAGGTAATTGTGTGTAATCATAGAAGTCAAAACCTGTTGCAGCAATGATTGCGCCAA
>CAYJHE010000169.1:0-4655 GCA_964369675.1 uncultured Desulfovibrionaceae bacterium
ATTTCTTTCATAATGAACCTGTGTGTATGACGTGTTTTTTGCCTTCGGCGACCAAGAGGATTATCCTCACGGACGATTCTTTTTTTGCCTTCGGCGACCAAAGGGGCACGCCCCCTTTGGAAACCCGAAATTGCGTGGTGTAAGCCTTAGTGAGTGGCTAAAGCATTTTATTCTTTTTTTTGTTTGCGAAAAAGTATCTTTAAACTATTTGTTTCGCCACGCTGTGGACGAAACCTCGCTTACAAAAAGCGTTGTTTTTGCTTCGCTCGCTAAAGCCTTGTTCGCGTGGGTGTTCCCCCGCTCTCAACTTCGCTTAAATACTGTTTCGCTTTAAAATTAAGTGTTCTCCAGTAGTTAATGTGGGCTACGAACAAAGAGTAAGAGGCATGTTCACTACGTTCACATGTGTTTTTTAGAGATAAATGAGAATCGTGTGTACTAGTTAAACTACTAAGTGAATATATAGAGAAAAAGAGAGAAAAGCAATGCTTTTCTCTCTTTAGTTTTATTTGTTAATTCAAATAGTTAATTAGTTTGTGATAATGCCTGATTTTTGAATTGAAATATTTGTAAGGATTTCAATATATTTATTTTGTAATTCTTCAGGAGTTGATTGATATGCATACATCACATGCTTTAAATCAACGCTTGCAACAAAAGTTTGTTCAAATGGGTAACCATAAGGGAGCATCATCATTTGCACGCCTTCTTTTGTTGGTACTGATTGCATAAGTGCTACTTCGTCAAATTGATTTGCTAGTTCGTTGTATTTCCCGATGATAATTTCACCTGAAACTAATTTTGCCATTCTGATATCGTGTGCCATGTTTAAATGCTCCTTAAAATTGAATAATAGAAATATAAAGCTCATTTTCTGCTTGTCAAGAAGCTAAAAATAAAAAATTTAGAAACATACCTTATGAAAAGTCTACAACAACCATGCCCACAAAAGATTTTCCTTCATAAAATTCAACTCTATAAAGATTATGTTTATTATCAAGTGAATACATAGTGCTAAAGTCTCTTTTCGCTATGCTTACATTGGCTTCTGTTTTTATTTCGCCGATTTTTTGTTCCTTCTTTGCGCCTATGGCATTTATTCTAAATCCTTCTATGTGTTCAATATTAAAGGATTTTTTCACCTTTATTACGTCACCCATAGCAATTTTTTTCTCTTCGCCGTCAATTTGAGCAGCAAAAACAGGATTTGCAGTGGAATAGGAATAGACTTGCGTGCGGAAATTTGTATTTCTGTTATTTCCGTAATGCACAGTGACAACATTGCCATTATTTGTAAGCGCAACAATAGGATGCAAAGAAGTATAAGAAGTTTTCTTTGGCAAAGGAATATAGCCTGACTGATTGCTCTTTAGTCCGCCTATAGGAAGGGTTATTCTCCCATCTGCAAGTTTTACATAGAGCTTTTCATGCAAAGCGCGCGACACATTTTCAGGTGTGAGCTCAAAATTTCTTGTAAACTTGATAGGATGCAAGTCAAAAAGTGCTTCTAATTGCATAAGATGATAGTAAACACGATTTTTTGTATTAAAACTCTTACTGATTTCAAGACCAAAGGCAGGGATATTTTCCTTCACACAAAACCATGTCAAGGTTTTTTCCATTTCCACATTGCCTTCTGGAGTCTTTGTGTTGTAGACATTGAAATAGTCATTTTTATTCTTTATGCGCGAATTGACCAAGTCAGTCACTTTCTTGCCTGTTTCTTCTAAATTCCCGTAGAGCGAAGAGGACATTTGGGCTTGATCTATAATGATAGACTGCCCCCACTTGCTTGGATTTCTTGAAGAAGAAACATATTTTGGCGAATAAAAGCCTGAACCATCGTGCAAGTTTAAAACTATGTCAGGCTGAAATTCTAAAATATGTTTTTGCAATCTGCGCACTTCTGCATATTGCTTATCTTTTTCAGAAAGGCTTGAGAATTTTCTATTCATATCGCCAAAAACACCGCGTGAACGCTTCAAAATACTCCAAAAATTCAAGTTTGGAATAATGTGCACTTGCGCATCTTCAAAAGCATAATGTGTGGAAAGCAAAGAAGCTGTGTTGAATCCGCCAGGCTCATCGCCTTGAATGCCACCAATGATGAGTACTTTTATGTCATTAGGATTATTTGACCCTCTTTTAAGAAGGTTAAAATCATAATTTCCAAGCATTCTTGCCTCTAGTTCAGGATAAAGCGGAGCAAAGTTGTTTGCATGGGCAGGCAAAGTGTGTAGGCTAAAAATAATGAGGAGTGAAAATAAAAGTGTGCGCATATTAGCTTGTTTCTCCCATTTCTTTGTCTTCTGCAAAAATGTCGTCTTCGTCTTCAATGCTGTCAGCAAAGATATTGTCATCTTCATCTTCTTCGTCATCATCTTCATCATCGTCTTCTTCTAAATCTTCTAAATCGTCAAGATTGAGTTCTTCTTCGTCTACATCATGTAGCTCATCTTCGTCATCAATAGTATCATCGTCTAAATCATCAAGACTAAGCGATTCTTCGTCAAAAGCTTCTTCGTTAAAAGCCTGCGCATCAAAAACTTGTTCAGCAAGCTCTTCAAGAGTATTTTCTTCAAGGCTGTCTTCTTCAAATAAGGCAGATGCGTTTTCTTCAAAGTCTTCTTCTATTTGTACACTGCTAGAAACTTCTGTTTCACTTGAATGCTCTATTTCATCAGTAGAGACTTCGTGAACTGCTTCTTCTTGTATAAATTCATCAAAAGCAGACTCATTTTCTTCTACTGTTTGAACAAAAGCAGGTATGCTTTCTTCTTGTACTGCTTGCGGTATTTGTATTGAATGTTCAAAAGAGAGCAAGTGTAAAAGATGGTCTAATTCATGTTGCCCAGAAAAAGGCAAGATAAGTTTTCCATTTTCTATAGTGCCAGAAATCTTCGTGCCTCTATGCACTTCTTTTCTGAGTTGTTTTTGTAATTGTAATAAAAATTCAGACTTTGCAACCACTCTTCTGCGCGCTTTTTGCTCTTGGTTTGTTTCAACATTTTCTTGCGCATTTTCAGCGCTTAATGCAGAAGCACTCTGCTCTTCTTGTGATAAAGTAGTCAAAGAGTTCTCTTTAGGAAGAGTTTGATAGGCATTTGCGTATTCAGCAAGATTTTCAGCATCACGCACACTTAGGCTGTGTTTCAAAATTCTTTCAGCAAGCAATTCTTGTAAGTCTTTATTGTGTAATGCAAGAAGTGTTCGTCCATGCGCAGCTGAAAGCTTTTTTTGAAAAACAAGTTCGCGCATTTTTGGCGGAAGATTCAAAAGACGCATTGAATTAGCTAAAGCTGAACGGCTTTTGCCTAAAGATTTTGCCAAAACTTCTTGCGAAACTTGGTATTTTTCCTTCAATAAAGCATAGGCTTCAGCTTCTTCAATAGGGTTTAGGTCTTCCCTTTGTATATTTTCAATCAAAGCAATAGTCATTGCTTCTGATTCTGTGTAATTTCTTACAACAACAGGCACTTTTTCAAGATTAAGCATGCGCGCCGCTCTGAATCTGCGCTCACCTGCTACAATCTCATACCTGCCTTCTTCTTCAAGTGGGCGAACAACTAATGGCTGAACAATTCCCTGCTCTTGAATAGAAGAAGCAAGCTCTTTGAGCTGGTCTTCATTAAAATATTTTCTTGGCTGTGTGAGGCAGGGTGACAAAGAATCAAGCGCAAGTTCTTGATATACATCATCTTTTGAAAACTTTTGCGTGCTTGATTCAAAGAGACTATTAAGCCCTAGGCCATCAAAACCCTTACCTAAAGCATTTTTTTCTGCCATGCTCTAACTTCCTTTTATTTTTTTCATCACAACTTCTTTTGAGAAGTCTAAATAAGCGATTGCGCCCTTGGACTTAATATCATAGTGAAGAATACTTTTTCCGTGACTTGGAGCTTCACTTAAACGTACATTTCGTGGAATAATTGTTTTAAATAAGTAATTTGGAAAAAACTTCTCGGCTTCAAGTCTCACCTGTCTTGAAAGTTTATTTCTTGCATCATACATGGTAAGCACTATGCCAAGTAAAGAAAGTTCAGGATTTAATCTTTTCCTTACTAATTCATAGGTTTGCATAAGTTTTACAATGCCCTCTAAAGCAAAAAATTCACATTGCAAGGGAATAAGTAATTCCTTTGCAGCACAAAGGCAGTTAAGCGTGATAAGTCCAAGCGAAGGAGGGCAATCAAGAATAATAAAGTCGTATTGGTCTTTTACAGATGCAAGTAAGTCTGAAAGAAAAAATTCCCTTGCCATCTTGTCTACAAGTTCTATTTCAATGCCGACTAAGTCTGTTGAAGAGGGAAGTAATTGTAGAAAAGGTGTAGGTGTTTGCAAAAGAGCTTGTGAAATTTCATCGGGTTTCATGAAGGAGGTATAGAGATTTTTTTCAAGCTTTGCTTGCTCATAGCCAAGTGCAGAAGTAGAGTTTGCCTGCGGGTCACAATCAACAAGCAGAACCTTATTTTCCATAATGGCAAGAGAAGAAGATAAATTAACAGCAGTAGTCGTCTTGCCAACTCCGCCTTTTTGGTTTGCAACTGCAATTATCCTCGTCATTTGTGCCTCCATAAAAGTATTGCAACAATATATACCTCATTTTCTAAAAATGCAAGCAGATAAAATTACTTGATTATAGCAAGATTTGCTCT
>CAYJHE010000170.1:0-1853 GCA_964369675.1 uncultured Desulfovibrionaceae bacterium
GTTGCGCCAGCACCAATAATGAGAACTTGTGTTTCCATAATATCTTCTTCTTTAAAATCAATATAAAAGGATTAAACTATCCCTATGAAATAGTCTATTTTTGCCTTTTCTGCAAGAATTATCTTTGTGCATTTAACACATGAAAATGTTGGCTAGTTTTACGATTTTTTTGTCTTCGGCAAAAAAATAACTTAAAAGAAATTTTTTCTCTTTGAAGAAGAAGGAATATCAAGAGCAGTTCTATATTTTGCAACTGTTCTTCTTGCCATTTCTACTCCAAGTTCGGTATTCAAAATTTCACAAATTCTTTCATCTGAAAGTGGGTTTTTCTTATCTTCTTCTGCTATACACTTCTTGATAGCAGCTTTTACTGATTCAGAGCCAACTTCAGACCCATTCTCTAAATTGAGTGCAGAATTAAAGAAAAACTTGATTTCAAAAGTGCCATGCGGAGTCGCAACATATTTGTTATTTGTTATGCGTGAAATAGTTGATTCATGCATACTGATGTCATCAGCAACTGTTTTTAAAATCAAGGGCTTAAGCTTTGTCACACCCTCTTCAAAAAATTCTCTTTGGTACTTAACAATAGATTCAACCACTCTATACAGGGTTCTTTGCCTTTGGTGCAAAGCCTTAATAAGCCATGTTGCCGATTTTTGCTTCTCACCAAAATAGTTTTTTTGTTCTGCATTCATGGAATCAAGCACTGCCTTTGAATTGAGGTCACTCAACTTCAAGTGTGGCATGCCATCTTCATTCAAGACAACAATAAATTCATCCTCAATCTTATACACATAGACATCAGGTGAAACAAAGAAATTGTCTGATTCCCCATAACCAGAGCCAGGCATTGGGTCGAGTGACTTAATTATTTGAATATATTCAAACAAGGTTTCTTCATCTATCTTTAATTTCTTTAATAGTGGCTTATATCTATTGTTTTCTAAATCTTCAAGGTGAGTTGAAATAAGCTCAACCAAGATAGGGTCTCTATCGTATTTATATTTTTTAATTTGAACAAGCAGCGAATCTTTTGGAGTGTGCGTAGCAACGCCTACAGGATCAAAGTTTTGGATGGCGTCTAAAACAGGAAAAACTTGCTCGATTTCCACCTCAGCTTGCTCTGCAATTTCTTCAACACTAGCACATAGATAGCCAGTGCCACCTATATTTCCAATAATGTGCTCGCCTATATACATTTGCTCTTCAGTGAAGTCAGAAAGCCTTAATTGCCACATTAAATGCGCCTCTAAGGTTGGCTTTGTTGCATAGCGAGACTCATATGAAGTCATTTCTTCTGGAATTTCGTGTTCTCTGTGCGAGCTCACTTTTGGCGAAGAAGAAAGTTCGCCTAAATAATCTTCCCAATCAGCTGAATTTGCTACTTCTTTATCGTAAACTTGGTCTTTATTTACATCTTCGCTCTTTGCTTGAATGTATTCTTCTTCGTGCACAGCTTCTGCTTGTGCCTCTTCAAGAAAAGGATTTTCAATTAACTCACTTGCTACAGTATCAATAAGCTCAAGGCGTGAGAGTTGAAGCAAACTTATAGCTTGCTGTAATTGCTGGGTCATCACAAGTTGCTGTGACAATTTTAACTGTTGTCTTAATTCTAATGCCATAAAGCTACTGTATCCTTGTTTCTGAAATCTTATACACTTTGGCACACTTTTTGAAATTATGCAAGAAGAAATACACACTTTTTTTATCGGCTTTTTATCTAACTTTAAGCCTATTTCTACTTTAAAGTAAATATAAACATTGATTCAATTCACACTTTTTTATGTTTTTTTTGAAAGTCTAAAAATTTTCTTAATAAAAAAATTTATTCATAATTTTAGTCATTAGCT
>CAYJHE010000170.1:1863-4595 GCA_964369675.1 uncultured Desulfovibrionaceae bacterium
AGTAAAGATTGAATTTAGCGAAGTAAGCGAAGAAATACAATCGCTTATAGGAAACACAGACGAAAGCTATAAAAGCATAGAAGACGAAATCCGAATTGATTTAGCCTGTTCATTAGGAAACTTAGGTAAATCAGTGCAAATGCTTATTATACTTTTAGAAAAAAACAATATAGTCCATATGTTACCTGAAGTAGCATTAGGGCAATATTCTGAAATATTAGACTCTATTTCAACAGCAGCCATTGAAGGTAGTGAAGCTGTAATCAAATCACAAGAATTTGATAACAAACTCGCTCTCGCTTTAGATACATGCCAAACAATGCAATAAAAGGGTACGAAAATATCTTTCAAGTTCTACTTCAAAACAATTAAAATTTTTAGCCAGCAAAAAAGGAAAATATTGCATACTACTAAAAAAGAGTATGCAATATTTTCCTTTTTAAACTTTAGCTTTTCTTTATAGACTAAAATGTTTATCTAAATTCAGAGATTTTATTAAATTTTCAGCAAAATTAATTTTTGGCAGAAAAAGGCAAAAGAATGAGTTTAGCAGTTTAGCCTAGTAGGAAATGACGTTAAAATCATCACGGCGGTTTTGCGCGTGCGCTGCTTCGGAATTTCCTGAAACAAGCGGACGTTCTTTACCGTAAGAAATAAGATCTATTTGATCAGGGTTTACGCCTAAAAGCACAAGATATTCATAAGCTGCACGAGCACGTCTTTCTCCAAGAGCGAGGTTATATTCTTGTGTGCCGCGTATATCGCAATTTCCTTCAATTCGTACACGAATGTTAGGATATTGGCGTAAAATATCAGCCTTTTCTTTTAATTTTTCACGGTCTGCTGCAGAAATGTCGTATTGATTAAATTCAAAATAAATTGACATATCTTGCACTTCTGAAATAGACTCTTGATACACATCCATATTAGTTGCTGAGCTTGTAGTTGTTCCTGAAGCACCTGAATCTAATTGACTTTTAGCACAACCAACACCAAGCGAAAGCACAATCAACAAAAGAGAAAGCTTTAAACACTTCATAAATTCCTCCAACAAAATTATCGGTATAAAAATAATCAACTTTAACAATTGATAGCAATATCGGTCAATATTCTTTTCTCTTTATAAATGCTAATAAAGTTTTACTTATTTGTAAAGCTCTTTTAATAGGTACAAATTGAAAAGATAAGGAAGAAAAAAATCATAAATACTTTGTAAATAAGCGAATATCAGTTGAAATCCAAGCCTTAATCCTGCTTAGATTTTTCTTGCAAATTGCTACAAAGCTTGTTAAGGTTACAAGAAATTTTTATAAAGAAGAAAGAAAATATTTCTCAATATTTGATTTTATTGGAGGCTCTCCTTGTCTGATTTTGAAGTAGTTATTGGCTTAGAAGTTCATGTGCAACTAGCAACAAAGACAAAACTTTTTTGCTCTTGCCCTCGCGAATTTGGTCAAGAAAGCAATGCTAATGTGTGTGAAATTTGCGCTGGTATGCCGGGTGTATTACCAAGCCCTAACAAGCAAGCCATTGAATATGCTGTAAAAATGGGTTTGGCAACCAATTGTGCCATCAACAAGCATTCTTACTTTGCACGCAAAAACTACTTTTATCCCGACCTTCCTAAGGGCTATCAAATTTCACAATTTGAAGAGCCTATTTGTATAGGCGGTTTTATTGAAATTGAAACTTCTAAGGGCAAGAAGAAAATTGGTCTTACACGCATACACTTAGAAGACGATGCAGGCAAAAACATACACTCAGCTTCCGAGCCAAAGTCTTTTGTAGACTTAAATCGTGCAGGCACACCGCTTTGCGAAGTCGTAAGCGAACCTGACATGCGTTCAAGCGAAGAAGCCCTTCTTTATTTAAAGGAATTATATTCTTTAGTTGTTGGGCTTGGTTTTTGCGATGGAAATATGGAAGAAGGCAATTTTAGATGTGATGCAAATATTTCTCTTCGTCCCTATGGGCAAGAAGAATACGGAACACGCACAGAATTAAAAAACCTCAATTCTTTCAAGAACATACAAAAAGCTATCGAATGTGAAATAGCAAGACAAGAAGATATCTTACTCGACAATGGCGTCATTGTTCAAGAAACTCGCTTGTATGATGTTGATAAAAACCGCACACTTTCTATGCGCAGCAAGGAAGAAGCACAAGATTATCGCTATTTCCCTGACCCTGACTTAATTACCCTCACACTTACAGACGAAGAAGTTGACTATTGGACAAAGAATCAAGACGAACTTCCCTCTGCTTGCAAAGCAAGGTATATGCAGGATTATAAATTAAATAATGACGATGCCCAAAGAATAGCAACAGATAAAAATCTTAAAACACTCTTTGAAAAGGCTTTAGAAATTCATAATAATCCTAAGAGATTAGCAAACATCATTCAAGGCATGCTTATGCGTGAATTAAATACACGCAATTTGCAAACTTCGCAGATTACTTTGTCGCACGAGGCCTTAGCAGAACTTGCGAAAATAATTGACGATGACATGATTTCAATGACTATAGCAAACGACATATTCCCTCATTTATTTGAATCACAAATAATGCCAAAAGCTTATGTTGAAGAAAAAGGCCTTGTTCAAGTTTCTGATACTTCTGAAATTGAAGTCACACTCAAAGAAATTATGGAAGCAAATCCAAGTGAAGTTGCTGAATTTAAAGCAGGAAAAACAAAATTACAAGGTTTCTTTGTGGGACAAGTTATGAAGAAA
>CAYJHE010000171.1:0-4562 GCA_964369675.1 uncultured Desulfovibrionaceae bacterium
ATTTAACAGCTAACTCTGTCTTCGTCCTAAGCTTGTTGCGCTCCCCGCGCAGGGGCTGTCTTTGTTCACTGTTGTTCCCTTTTTTAGAATGTTTCATACCTTGAACAGCTCTGCTTGTTCTGTGTATGTTCCTTATGTATGAAATATTTACCACAAAACAGCCTTTCACTTCATTATTATATAGATTTCGGCGACTTCGTGCACGAAATCCTCACTCGTGAAAAACGCGGTTTTCACTTCGTTCGCTAAAGTCTTTGTTCACTTCGTTCACATGCCGACAAAATTACATTATCTTCAAAGTTTCGCGCATCGCTAAGAGAGAATTGGCACTTGCCTTTTGTCGGCGCAGCTTTTATTTCGTTCGAAGATTAAGCGTGCTGGTGGCACTTTATGAAGGTAGAGAATAAAGTGACATTGTTGCACGCAAAGGCAGTCAAGCCGACTTTGTGCCAATTCAGCGCAGGTAGGGCTCAGTTTCCAAAGAGGGAGCCAAGGACAGGCACTGTCCTTTTGCCCTCTTTGGTCCAGTGCGGAAGGCACACCCAATAAAAAACGAAGAATAAATATGCTTGTTAAAGACAAAAACAAAGCACGAAGCCAAGAGCCAAAAAAGAAAACTTTGCTTAAATCAAATAAAAAATATTGTGAGTATGGCGAGCGAAGCTAAAGCCATACGACAAATAACATATATATATAGCGCAACAGAAAGCTAAGAAATTTTGCCTCCTCCTTTTTCCTTGACCCATAATAGAAAATAGTAAAGTATAGATTAATCAAATAACTTTTATAAAATATTGTTTTTTAAGGAGTGGGGAAGCCTTACGCTTCACCGATACATGCACGAAATAAGGTCAAGGACTTTAAGTATAGGCAAATTTAACTTTTATAAAATATTGTTTTTTAAGGAGGGGGAGAGCTCGAGAGGGGGAAACTCATTTTTGTTACAAAAATGCGGTTCCCCCCTCTCGAAAAACCCAAACTATAATGAAAATGAAAATGAAAATAGCGGTAGCGGTGAGCGGTGGTGTAGACAGTCTTTTTGCTTTGTATTCCTTGAAAAAACAGGGGCATGATGTTTTTGCATTGCATGGCAGATTTTTGGACAAGGCATACGAATTAGACTTGCTTGAAAAGTATTGTAAAGAGTGGGGCATTCCTTTTTATATTGAAGACTTGCGTGAAGAATTTCAAAAAAAGGTTGTTCTTCCTTTTGTAGAGGCGCATGGCAATTTAGAAACTCCAAATCCTTGTGTGCACTGCAATAGGGAAGTGAAGTTTGGACTTTTGTTTGAAATAGCGCAAAAGTACGGTGCAAGTCATATTGCAACGGGTCATTATGTTGCAAAAGAGGACACGGAATACGGCGCGCTTTTGAAGAAAGCTTGTGATCAGACAAAGGATCAATGCTATTTTCTTGCACTTGTACCTCAAGACATGCTAGAAAAGGCAATTTTTCCATTGGCAGATATTGAGAAAGATGAAGTGCGTAAAATACTTGCTTTAGAAGGTATTGAAGTGCCAATTCCCAAAGAAAGCCAAGAAATTTGTTTTGTACCAAATGATGCGCATACATTTTTTGTTGAAGAAGAAGCTAAGAAATTTTACATAGAATTGCCAGAGGGCGGCAGGGTTGAACTTATTTCACAAGACGAAGAAGAAGTTGAACAGTTTAGAAAAAGAAAACACAAGCATAAAGGGCTTTGGCATTATACAGAAGGGCAGAGAAAGGGGCTAGGTATTTCATGGAGTGAACCTATATACGTTATAAAAAGAGATTCAAGAGAAAATATCTTGTATGTGGGTGAAAAAAAATACCTTAAACAAATTTCTTGCAAAGCAAAAGATATTAATTTCTTTGTGCCATTTGAAAAGTGGCAAAGCTTTGACGAAGAACAAGAGAAAACAGAAAATGGACTGCACCAGTTTGAAATGTATAGAGAAAATAGATATGGCGAGCAAGTTTTTCAAGAAGGTTGTCAAGTTTTTGTTCGCACAAGATTCAGGCAAAAAATGCTTTTAGCACAAGCTTTCTATAAAAAGTCTATAAACCAACTTGAAATTTTCTTTGAGAAGTCTAATGAAGCAGATATGTTAACAGCAAGGGGACAAATTCTTGCTGTGTATTCGAAATCAGGTTTACTTTTGGGGGGCGGTATTTTAATTTAAATGGTATGTTTTTTGCATGTAATTATATAATAGGACATATATGATTTTGCGAGGGAAAAATATGCAATATAATAGAGCAAAAAATAACCTTATTTTAACATTTGGATTTAACGAAGAAGAAGAGCGCAATTTGCATGATATTTTTGCAGATTCTTACACTTTACATAGAATTGACACTAAACTTTATTCAAAATTAACTGAAATTGTGGATTCTTTAGTATCTTCTGCTCTCTTTCTCTTAGTTAGGTACAATGAAAGAACAAGTGTTCTGCATTCAACAAAGCTTCTTGAAGAATGCATGTCACGTCTACCTGTATTTCTTGTGCACGACAAAGATATTTTAAATAAAGATGAGAACGCTAAAAAAAATCCAGTCTTGCAGGCAAAAGTTGCCTATCCAATTCATGGAAAGCACATAGCTTCTCTTTTAAGAATAGCGTATGAACGCGCAAAGATACTTAGTATTAAAAAAGATAAAAGATTAGAGCAGACTTTAATACACGATTTGTATGAACAAAAAGACAGGGCATTGAAGTTTATTCTTCCTACAATGCAAGAGCTTGACAGGGCGAAAAATATACAAGACCTATTTGATTCTGCACGCTTAGCTTTTGAAAGTCTTTTTCCACTACAATCCATGCACATAGCCTTTTTAGAAAAAGAAAAGGGCAGAATGGTTTATCTATTAGGAATAAACGGGTCTTATTCAGATCTTTCTATGCACTGGAAGGAAAGAATGGACGCGCATTTGCAAAAATTAGTCAATTCCTTGATTGTTGAAAACAAGAAAATTCTTTGCAATACAAATGAGAAATTAGATGTTTTAGGCAAGTCATCAAGCTATTCTTTATTGAATTACTATAAAGAAAATAATTCTTTTTCGCATAAAATAGAAAGCATGGGAACATACGCGCTCACCAACCCAAGCCCTGAGAAAGGCGGGCATATTGCCTTGCCTTTGTCAATCAATAGTGAATGCGTAGGCATTATTGTCTTGCAACTCATGCCTGAAAAGGATTTTTATGTAGATTACGGCAAGGACATGTCTACAAGCATCAATCTTGTGTGCTCACATCTTGCTTGTTTACTTGATAATATCATACATAAGATGACTTCAAGCGAGATGAATATGGCGCAAAATAAAGCATATAGCGCACTCAACTCACTTGCTGGCATGCAAATCACGCAGTAATTTTATAAATAAAGGGCTAGAGGAATTTAGCCCTCAGGCTGTTGACAAAGTCGGCAGCCTCGAAAAACAGGAATAGCCAACATTTACTTTTGGCGTTAAATGACTGTTTTTCGTGCCTTTCTGCCAAGTTTGCTTTGCAAACTTAGGCGGCACAAAGTGCAAATTTGGAAAATTGGCACTTTGTCATCAAACTTAGGGCTAGAGGAATTTAGTCCTTTTTATTTATAGAAGTTTTAAATTTTCTTAAATGTATGAATGCGTAGAATTTGTGGAAAAAGTAGGCTGTGAACCACATGATAGAAGTGCCAAGAAGGCAGGGTATAAGTAAGAAGAAATAGCCCATATCTTGTACAAGAGGGTCAGCAAAAATAAGACTAAAGGCGGTTGCGCTTGCTGGCGGGTGAACTGTGTCGGTGAAGAGCATAGCAACAAGAGAAGTTGAAACCGCAATTGCTGCAATAATGCCTGATGAGCCGCAAAAAGTGTGCAAAGTGATGGCAATAAAGGCTGCAAGCATGTGCCCGCCAATAAGAGCCTTTACTCTTGCAAAGGGCGAATGGGGAACAGTGTAGAGAATTACACAAGAAGCGCCAAAAGGTGCTATCAAGAGACTTGCATCGTAATCATCAAGAATAAGCGAGTCTATAGCGAACAAAAGGGCGATCATGGAAAATGAAGCAATCCATAAATAGAGTAATTTAAATAAAGAAAGGTCATGCACAGTGGCATAATGCTTGTAGTGTTTGATGATATTGAGTTTGAGCATGGGCGTCTCGTGCTAAATAGAGAAAAGTAAGTAGAAATAAAAGTCTATGTCTTAAATAGTTTGCATTTAATAAAAATACTATGACAAATATCACAAAAAAATCAAGGCAAAAAAAATCCCTTAGCGAGTAAGGGATTTTTCAAAATCGTATTATTTTTTCTTAATCATTTCAAAATGAGCAGCCAAATCTTGAATATCTTGTTCTGAATAGGTAACAAAGATATTTTTCATTCTCTGCATTTTAGGGTTATTTCCGCTTTTGATTTCCTTCACTCTTTTGATGAAGTCTGCTTCGCTCAGCTTGTTTAAGCCCTTACCGCTTGCATCTGAGGCATGGCAAGAAATACATTTTTTGTAGAGTTCGGCACCCTTATGGTGGTTTGAATAAGCATTGAAAGACAGTAAGGCTATAAAAAGGCAAGTTATTGAGGCAAGTTT
>CAYJHE010000172.1:0-4490 GCA_964369675.1 uncultured Desulfovibrionaceae bacterium
CATGGTTTGTTGCTTGTCAGTTCCACCCAGAGTTTCAATCTACTCCAATGAAGGCGCATCCTTTATTTAGAGACTTTATTGGCGCAACTTTAAATAAGAAAGTGCGCTAAAAATAAGGAAATACAAATGTCCAAAGCAAAAGATGTGCGTTTTATTGTCATTGATATTGACGGTGTAATGACAGATAACCGTTTATATTACACAGAAACAGGCATGTATACAAAGTCATTTAATGTCAAAGATGGGCTTGCTATCGTGGGCATTATGCAGCTTGGCATAGGTGTTGGTGTGATTACAGGCGGAAGCGAGCCATTAGTCTTAAAACGATTTGAAGATCTTGGCATCACAGATTTTTTCCTTGGTCGTCTTTCAAAATTAGAAGCTCTTGAAGAAATAAGAGCAAAGTATGATCTTAAATACGAACAAATGGCATACATTGGAGACGATTGGATTGACATAGCTCCAATGAAAAAAGTAGGTTACCCCATAGCAGTGAGAGATGCTGCTAAAGAGGTGAAAAAAGTTGCGCGCTATGTCACAAAGGCAAAGGGCGGTAAAAACGCTGTGCGAGAAGCCATTGAACGTATATCAAGAAAACAGTTTGGCGCAAGTGCACTTGCAAATATTTGGATTAATAGGAAATAATGAAGAATTTTCTTTCTCTTGCTGGCACTCTTCTTCTTGCCCTTATTATTTATCTTTCTATAGGTATAGACTCTTATAAGAGCGACTTTGAAAGTCTTGAATATTTTGCTACCTTTAGAGGGAAAAATCTTTATGAGCAATTCAAGAACGAAATAGAATCGCTCAATGATGGCATAAGTGCAAATGAAGAGACAAGTACTGAAATAAGTAATGAAAATTCAAAGGAAAATTCCGATTCTTCGCACGATATTAACCTTTCTTTAGTTGATATTCAACTCGAACAAGGCGAAGAAGGGGAAAAAGTCTGGGAAATGGAAGCTGAATGGGCAAATTATGCTGAAAAATCAGGCAATCTCTTTGCCTATAAGCCTAATGTAATCTATTACGACAAAAATAAAAATCCCGATGAAAATACCTATATTAAAGGCGAAACTGGTAAGGTTTTAGAAAATAATAGCCTTATCACCCTTTCAAAAGATGTGCGTATTGATAAAAATACTATGAATATTGTCGGCGACTATCTCGAATTTGTACCCGAAAGCGAGTTTGCAAGCATGCCACTAGGCGCTTTACTTGAAGCTGAAGAAACTATAGGTAAGGCAAAATCTCTCTCTTGGGACATGCTAAAAAACGATATACAAGCAAAGGGAAATGTAGTATTTATTTTAAATAATGATAATAAAACTTTCAAGCTTGACGATGCAAGAAAGAATCCACCTATAATTCAAGGGGAATAAAATGCGTGCTTTAATTATATCTATCTGTTTGACTTTACTCACCAATTCTTTGGCTTTTGCGGCTCCAAATAATCTGCTTTCTTCAAGCGAACAGCCGACAAAAATCAATGCAGATGCTATGAATTATAATGCAGAAAAAAATGTCATTGAATTTTCAGGCGAAGTCTATGTTGAACGCGAAGATTTCAGCCTTTGGTCTGACCTTCTTTATGTATATTTGAAAGACTCTGTAAGTCAAGAAGGTGAGGAAAATCCTGACCCAATGGCGAGCATGAAGTCTGGCGACATCAACAGCATTGTTGCTGAAAAAAATGTTCGCATGAAGTATGGTACAAATCTTGGAAAAGCAAGAAAGGTGACTTTTAAAGCAGACGATGAAATCATTATTATGCAAGGCGACCCCCTACTAAGAGACGGCGATAATTCTATCACAGGCGAAGAAATTCGCTACTATATGAAAGAAAACCGTAGCGAAGTTATAGGCGGCAAGAAGAGAGTGGAGGCTTTTTTCTCTAGCGGCGACAGCAACTAAATTTATTCTTTTGCGTTTTTTCTTCTTAAAATTCATTTTTTGCTCCAGTCATGTATTATTTTGATACACTCCATTCCGCAAAAAATTCATTTTAGTTGAAAATTCCACAAAATCTCTAAATTTAGAAAAATACGCCTATTCATAAATGTTAGAATTTATTTAATAAACGAAAATCTAAGGTAAAAAATGTCTACATTATCAGGTAAAGAGCTTGTTAAAAGATATAAGCAAAAAACAGTTGTGACAGATGTTTCTATAAGCATGCAAAAAGGAGAGATTGTTGGTCTGCTTGGTCCAAACGGAGCAGGAAAAACCACAACATTCTATATGCTTACAGGCATTGTGAAACCAAGCGAAGGCAAGGTTTATCTCAATGAAGAAGAAATAACTTCACTTCCCTTATACCAAAGAGCAAGGCAAGGTCTTTCTTATCTTCCTCAAGAATCTTCGGTATTTAAGAAGCTTACTGTGTATGAAAACCTTCAAATCATGCTTGAATACACCTCTTTGTCTGCAAAAGAACAAGAAAAGAAAAACTATGAATTATTAGAAGAGTTTGGGCTTAGACATCTTGAAAAGTCATACGCTTCTTATCTTTCAGGCGGTGAAAGAAGAAGACTTGAAATAGCGCGTTGCCTTATACGCGACCCTGAATTTGTTCTTTTAGATGAGCCTTTTGCAGGTATTGACCCCATTGCTGTGGACGATATTCAAGGCATTATTAAGCATCTTAAAGAAAAAAATATAGGCGTGCTTATTTCAGACCATAACGTGCGAGAAACATTGCAGATTTGTGATAGAGCCTACCTTATGTACCAAGGCAAGGTTATTCTCGACGGAAATCCTGATGAAATCAAGAATAACGAAATGGCGAAAAAAGTCTATCTTGGTGATATGTTTAACGAATAATTTTTCGCTTTTTTATCTGAACAATTTGTTCTTGCTATCTTCCTGAACTAGAGCTATATTTAGCTGCTTACCTTGGTATAGTCTTAGCTTTTACCAAAAAAATATATTAATTCTCTTTGTACAAGATATGGGTTTATAATGACAAATTCTTATATTTCAATGCTTTTAGAAGCAACCTTAGTATCACAATTGGTGCTTGTTTTTCTACTTCTTATGTCCTTGTTTTCATGGACTATTATATTTTTTAAAATAAAAACACTTTCGTCTGCAAATTCAAAGTCTCAAAATGGAACAGCTTCCTTTGAAGCAGCCGTGGATTTGCGTTCTGCTGTGCAAGAAATAGGAAAGGACAGCGCATCTCCTTTGTATAGTATAACACAAAGGGGTGTTGAAGAGTTTAATTCTTCTAAAGATGCTGGTTTAAGTACTGAAATTATTGTTGAAAACGTAGATAGAAGCCTTGAGCAAGCCGTTGCACAAGAACTTACAATTCTTTCAAGTCATATGTCCTTACTCGCTACTTGCGCGAATACAGCGCCTTTCATTGGTCTTTTTGGTACTGTTTGGGGTATTTTAAACTCCTTTCACGCTATAGGGCTTATGAAATCTGCCTCATTAGCAACAGTTGCGCCGGGTATTGCAGAAGCTCTTATTGCAACAGCTGTAGGGCTTTTTGTAGCTATTCCTGCTTCGATTTTTTATAATATATTCATAGGCAAATCAAGTGAAGTTGAAACACATCTTTCCACTTTCAGGGCTGTGTTTTTGAATCGCGTTCAGCGCGATTTAGGAAGGTAGAATATGGGCGCTCAATTTGGCAAAAAAGGGCAATTTGTTTCTGAAATCAACATCACTCCCTTTGTTGATGTTATGCTTGTTTTGCTCATTATCTTTATGGTGACTGCACCTATGATGCAAGAGGGCATTGATATTGATTTGCCACAAACAAAGCAAGTGCAAACCCTCCCAACTGATACGCAAAATCTTGTCATAAGCATAAGAAGTGACGGAGTAATCTATATTGACACTTATAAAGTGCCTTTTGATGAACTACAGCAAAGACTTATAGCATTGATCGAAGATGTGCAAAAACCTGTGTATTTACAAGCAGATAAAAGCGTTGCCTTTGAATTGGTTGTACAGGTTATGGGTGAAATAAAGGCAGCTGGTGTCGACAATATTGGAATTGTTGCACTACGCGACTTATAAACATAATTAATATATATGGAAAAAACCTCTTCTTTCATACTTTCATTTGCTTTCCATTGTATACTTTTCTTTATTATACTTTTTTGGCCGGCAAGTGTAGTTGTAAATTTAGAACAAGAAAGCTATAAGGTTTCACTTGTGATGGCAGATATGGGCGGGATTAATCTTGCTTCATCTGTGCTTGGTGCTCCTGCGCCAAATATTAACGATCAAGTAAATCCTAGTCTTAATTCTTATTCTGAATTTGAAGAAGAAGAGATTACTGAAATTCAAGCCATTCCACTTGCAGAAGAAGAGCCAGAAGATATTCCAGATTCGCCAGCTTTGCCTGAAAACGATCCAGAAATACCGCAAGAAGCGCTTTTGCCTCTTCCTCCTCAAGAAAGATTGAAAGAATTAGAAGAAGAAGCAAAAGCTATAGCAGAAGCTGAAGCAAAGGCTAAAGCAGAAGCTGAAGC
>CAYJHE010000173.1:0-4476 GCA_964369675.1 uncultured Desulfovibrionaceae bacterium
TAGCCAGAATTTAGGAGATTTTATGAAAAATTTTGTTAATTATCATTATGAAGAACATGTAATTTCAGCTCAAAATACAGCAGAAGCTTTGTTTATGGCTGCTTTTGAAGAACAAAAGCCAAGTTTAGAAAATGCAACTGTTATAGTAAATCCTTATCTTATCAACCCTTTGGCAGCAATAATTCTTTTCAAATGTGATAAGGCGCAATCTGCGACATTAACAATTCATGGCAAACGTAATTCAAGAGAAAATATAATGCATAATTTTGAAGCCTCTGCCAGTCATGTTTTACCTGTTGTTGGCTTATATGTTGACTGTGAAACAAAAGTAAGCGTAAAGCTTTCAGATGGCACTTATAAAGAATTTTCTATTAAAGCAGACCCAATTCCTCAAAGTGGCGTAACTTCATGCCAGAATATCTTTACAACTATGGATTATTTTGGAACAGACATCATGTTTTTAACGCCTGCTGATAAAAACTATCCTGTTGGCTTTGACTATAAAGGCGACCTTCGCTGGCTACTCACAATAAATACTATATTTGATATTAAGCGTTTGAGAAATGGTAATATCATCACAGGTTCACATCGTTATAGCCGTATGCCTTATTGCTCTACCGGTTTAATTGAACTCACAATGACTGGTAAGATTATCAAAGAATATCGCATGCCTGGAAACTATCATCACGATCAATGGGAAATGCGAGACGGCAATATCTTGGCTCTTACTCAAGATTATTCAGAAGGAAAGACTACGGTTGAAGACATGCTTGCTATTTTAGACAGAGAAACAGGCATGGTCTTACGCACTTGGGACTTTAAAGACTTTCTTCCGCAAGATCAAGGCGGTTCTGGTTCTCAAGACGCACATGACTGGTTTCATAATAACGCAGTTTGGGTAGATGAAGACAAGAAAATCATGATACTTTCAGGCCGTCACCAAGACATTATTGCTTGTTTTAATTACGAAGGCAATGAAGGTAAAGGCGAATTATTATGGATTATAGGCGACCCAGAAGGCTGGAGTGAAGATATGCAAAAGTATTTCTTCAAGCCTGTAGGTGATTTGTCTAAATTTGATTGGCAATACGAACAGCACGCGTGTATAATCCTACCTGATGGCGATATCATGGCTTTAGACAATGGACAATGGCGTGCAAAGAAAAAAGAAAACTATGTGCGCAACAGAGATAATTTCTCTCGCGGTGTTCGTTATCGCATAGACACAGAAAAAATGGAAATAGAACAAGTTTGGCAATTTGGTAAGGAATGGGGGCAAGACTTCTATTCACCGTATATTTGCAATGTAGAATACTATGATGAAGGGCATTATTTAATCCATTCAGGCGGTATTGCTTATATGGACGGCTATGCTTCAGATGTGCTTGGCGCAAGAGCAATTGCAACAGAAGAATATAAAGACCTTGTCTACCTTTGCTCAAAAACAGTAGAAGAAAAAGACGGAGTCTTGATGTATTATTTAGAAGTTACAGGCAACTTCTATCGTGCTGAACGCCTTGCTTTTTATCACGACAAAAACAACTTGCCAGTAGGTGAAAAAGGCGCATTAGTAGGTGAATTAGACATCACACCTGAATTTGGCACTATTCCTGACATAGAAGAAGTATGTGAACCTTGCCCTTTAAAATTAGCTATTGATATTGTTGAAGAAGAAGATAAATTTGTTCTTAGCGGAGCTTTCCCGCGTGGTTCGCTTGCGATGTGGGTTTTAGAAAATGAGAAAGAGGCGCACGGTTATTATATTAATACTGCTGCTCTGCAATTCTTAGCTATGTGTTCAGGCGCCTACCTTGATTCAAATGAAGAAGCAAGACGTTTAAGCATAAGCAAGCGCGGATTATCGGGTAAATTTGAAATAAAAATTATAGTAGACGATAAAAAATACCATACTGGTATTGTTGTCTTTTGTTAATTCGTATTGTCAAATTCATTAGTGGTGAATTTGACAATACAATCTAAGCTTTACAACTGTTTTGACATAAAAGGATATTCTCTATGAGTTTTTATGTAAATTTACCAGAAGATATAAAGAAATGGATAATGATTTTTATCATCACCTTTATAGGTACTGCACTGTTTTATAATCCAGAATCAATGCCGATTACTCTTTTCTGGTTTATCACCTTTTTAGGAATTTCAACACTTGCCTTTGAGCCAATTCCAAACTTTGTGACAGGCATTTTCTTGATGCTTTTCTATATAGTTTTTGAAGTTGCTCCTGCAAATGTTGTTTTTTCTCCGTGGCTTAATGTTGTGCCATGGCAAATAGCAGGTGGTTTGTGTATCAGTAGGACAGTGCAGAAAACGGGCTTTGCGCAGCGTATTGCCCTTATTCTTATCAGAACAATAGGCAAAACTCCTTTCTTGCTCTTCCTTTCTTTCTTGGCAACAGGTTATGTGTTAAACCTCATCATTCCAAGTGGTGTGACAAATACAATTATTCTTTCTACTTTTGCAGTGGGAATTTGCCAAGCTTTAAATTTTGAGCCAGGTTCAAAGGGTGCAACATCTATTATGCTTGCAACTTATTTTGGCGCAATGACTTCAGCAATCACTTATCTTCCTAGTTCACTTGCTATTGTTGGTGTTACCTTGCTTGAAGAAACAACTGATTTCACTGTTTCGCCAGTTGACTATACTCTAGAAAACTTTAGTCTTATCTTAGTATCTTCCTTAGCTGCAATGTTTCTTGTGTATCTCTTTTCTCGTAAAGAAATTTCACAAAATATCTCTAAGGCTAGAGAACACGCCACACAAGAACTACAAAAACGTGGCAAGATAGCCAGAGATGAAATTGTTGCTATTTGCTTATTCACTTTTGCTGTTATTGCGTACTTTACACAAGGCATTCACGGTCTTCCTGGGATTTATTTGATGGTGGTTATCATCTTCTTTGCTTTCCTTCCGCCTTTTAGGCTTCTTGATAATGATGATATTCAAAAACTCTCTATTCCTGCGCTCTTCTTTATGGTGGGCTGTATGAGTATTGGTATTGTTGCTGCACATCTTGGCTTGCCTGCTTGGGTTTCTGCTAAATTAGTTCCTATGCTTTCTGCTATTGAAACACAAAGTGGCGCAAACTTATTTGCTTATATGGTGGCTGTTTTTGCTAATCTTGTGCTTACTCCGCTTGCTGCCGCTGCGAGTTTGACAATTCCAATGACAGAACTTGCAACACAAATGGGCTTTTCAGTAAAACCTTTAATCTATTCTTTCTTTTTAGGACTAGATCAATGGTTCTTCCCTTATGAAACTGTGCCTGCTATATTCCTCTTTGCTACTGGCTATCTACGCATGAAGTATGTTGTAATACTTACCATAGTGCGTGCTTTCTTAGTGGCTGGTGTTATATGGCTAAATAGTGTGACTGTTTGGAACTTTATGGGGCTATAAATAAAGGTATTTGTGTAATGAGAAAGATATTCTCATTACACAAAACTTTTTTTCAATATACCAAGGAGATATAAATATGCAAACAACAATATCTTTATCAAGAAAATTAAAAGACTGGATTTATATCTTTGCCATTGCTTTTATAGGTACAGCACTTCTTTATAATCCTGATTCCATGCAGATTAACTTTTTTTGGTTCTTTACTTTTTTAGGGGTAGCGACTTTCGCTTTTGAGCCTATACCAAATGCTATTTCAGCAATTTTGCTCATGCTTTTTTATATTGTATTTGAAGTTGCTGCACCCAAAGTGGTGTTTAGTCCATGGCTGAACTTTGTGCCTTGGCAGATTGCTGGTGGTTTGTGTATATGTAGGACTGTTCAAAAAACAGGTTTTGCACAGCGTATAGCATTAAATATTATTAAATATGTAGGCAAAACACCATCAACCTTGTTTTTATCTTTCCTTGCTTGTGGTTATGTGTTGAACCTCATTATTCCAAGCGGTGTGACAAATACAATTATTCTTTCTACCTTTGCACTTGGTATTTGCCAAGCTCTCGATTTTGAACCAAATTCAAAGGGTGCTTCTTCTATTATGCTTGCAACCTATTTTGGCGCAATGACCTCTGCAATGACCTATTTACCAAGCAGTCTTTCTATTGTGGGTCTTTCAATGCTTGTAGAACAAGGTTATGAACTCAATGTTGTAGAATATACTGTGCAAGTCTTCACACTTGTTGCTTTTAGTGCATTAAGTGGTCTTGGTATTATCTATTTTTATTCAAGAAAGGATATTTCAAGTAAGATGGAAGTTGCACGAGCTCATGCAAGTGCAGAATTGGAAAAAAGGGGAAAAATGCAAAGAAACGAAAAAGTCGCTATAGGGCTTTTTGCTACTGGCGTTTTTTGTTACTTTACACAATCATACCACGGACTTCCGGGTGTGTATCTTATGGTATTGATTGTATTTTTAGCATTTGTTCCACCTTTTAATTTACTTGAAGCAGAAGATGTAGGCAAGCTTTCAATCCCAGCTCTCTTCTTCATTGTTGGTTGTATGTC
>CAYJHE010000174.1:0-2552 GCA_964369675.1 uncultured Desulfovibrionaceae bacterium
TGCTAATAGTGTAACAATAGTTCCTTGAACAAGCAAGATATTTACTTGTACGCCTGCTTTATTGGTTTTTTGTAGCCACACAGGCAAGTAACCGGCTTTTCCCACAGTCAAAATTCCCTTACTTGGACCTGCTATCCATGTGGAAACCTGCCCAAAAACACCAAAAGCTAAACAAGCGGCAATAATTGAGGCTAAAAATTCCAGCCCAAAGGCTTTAAAAAGGTTATCATATGCAATCAAAAGGCTTTGCGTGAGGTTGATTTCATTTTGAGGAATGATGAGTGCTATGGCTAATGTTCCAAAAATAAAGAGTAATACTGCCAAAACTGAAGCAAGCAAAATAGCCTTTGGATAATCTTTTTGAGGGTTTGCTACGTCTTTAACATGCACAGAGCTCATTTCCATACCAGCGTAAAAAAGAAAAATACTCACAGCAAGTGAAAGATTATTAAAATCCCCTAAGTCAGGCACAAGTTTTGCTGTGCTAAAGTCAAGATAGAGGGCTTTTCCGCTAAAAGCGTAGGCAATACCAAGAATTATAAGAAGCGCGCCAGGGACAAGCGTACCTATAATCACACCCCACTTACTTATCGCGCCTGAAAAAGACGCGCCCTTGAAGTTTAAAAGCGTAGCAAGCCAGTAGACAGAAAGAACTATTGCAAGTGTATAGTCTGAATTTGAAGCAAGTTTTGTGTCAAAAGCTTGATCAGTGCCTATAAAGGCAAGCGAAACAGCGGCAAAGGTTAGCACAGTAGGAAACCAAATAGTATTTTGCAGCCATTGTAAGAAAATAGCCACAAAACCCCAAGCACCACCAAAAGCCTCGCCCACCCAGCGAAAAACTCCCCCTTTTTCTGTCCATGAGGTTGCCATTTCAGCTGAAACAAAGGCAACAGGAATGAGGAAAAATAAGGCTGCAAAAAGATAGTAAAAAATTGAAGATAAGCCATAGACTGCTTCACTTGGCAAGCCACGAAGCGAGACAATAGCCGCAACATTTATCATAGCTAAGGTAAAGACTGATATGTTGGATTTCTTTTCATTTGAACCCATTGTATTTGAACTTTGCGACATAAAAACTCCTTTAAATAAAGTAAGCATAGCCACTTTTGACTATGCTTACATTTGATTTTATTTAAAGCTTATACGCAATGATTATAATGTTATAAATCTGGATTTATTAACTATTGAAACTATTAATTAAGCCGATAAGCATGTATGAGAGGATAAAATTTAATCAGGCAAATAGAAATTGAGTGAGGAGAGAATATGATTACAAATATTATGGGCGCAAATAATTCTATCGCTCTTGACCCTCAAAAAATTGTTGCAGGCGTAAGAAAAGAAGCTAAAGAAGCCGCCAGTGAATTGTCTCAATATGCCGATTCTTTAGCCATGGTCAAAGCAGGCGGCACACTTGGAATGCTTAATGAATTAAATGAAAGCCACGAAGCTCTTTTTGAAAATATGAATACCTATAAAAAACTCTCAGCAAGCAAAGCGCTTGAAGAAGGTATTGAAAATGTCAAGAAGAATGCCGAAGAATTGAGCAATGAAAATAGTGCTAATAATTTTGTGGAACTAAGTGGGCAAAACACGACTACTTCAAGTCAAAGTAGCACAGAACTAGAACTTGCACAAAGTCAAATGCCAAATACTGAAAAAATTCAAATAGAAGTACCTACAGAAGAAATAGACATGCAAGAAATAATCTCTATGGAAGACGTCACCGCAGAAGCAATGGAAGAATTGCTTGACTTGTATGTGTAACAATAGACGGCATGTAAAAAAAAGTTCTCAAAATAATTTTGAGAACTTTTTATTTAACTACATATTAAAGAGTTTAAGATTGTTTGAAAAGGGAAAAAATCACCTACACCATTGTAGAAAGTCCCATGCCAAACGAGGTAGAATCTGTTCCGTATGAGGACATTATAGATGAAGATGGATTTGCGTAGAAGCTTGATGCCATTGCTTGCAATTGCTGTTTTGTGACATTTTGCGCTTCACTAATACTTGAATTTGAGCTTGCTCTTTCTAAATTTGATAAATATTGAATCTGCTGAAATTCTTCAACTATTTCAGGATTATCTGCAAAGTACTTTTCTATTTCAGCTTTATATTCTGAATCTGAAGAAACAACAATTTCGCCTGTTTCGTAGTCAGTTGCAATAGTATATTTTGCATCTCTTGGAATACCTAATTCTTCTAATTCATCAGCAACTTTTGAAGAAAATTTTTCTTGTATTTCTTCTTTATATCCTAATATCTGACTAAAGGTCACGCTTTCATTTGAGTTTAGTCCTAAACCTTCAAATGTGGCTTCTGCTGCGTAAGAAAGTGCAGAAAGTGATTGCAAACCATAGCTTTTTGCTATGTCAGTTTGCGTGAAAAGATCTTGCGCACTCGAAGTGGAAGTTTCTTCTGAAGAATCTGTACTATTGCTGCTATCAGTTGATTGTGCAGTAAGAAACATTTGCGCATAAATGCTTGAATAGTATTGTTCTGATGATATTGCTTGTGACATAGTTACTCCTATTACATAGTTATTG
>CAYJHE010000174.1:2652-4454 GCA_964369675.1 uncultured Desulfovibrionaceae bacterium
TAGTTATTGCGTATAATAAGGAAAAAATTTCCTTATTTTTCTCTTTTTTTCTTTATATAAAGAGTTAAGCAATATATATGCCAATTATCAAGCTAAACTTCTATCTTGACACAGACCTTGACGATTAAGCAGAAACAGCTTAAAATATAATTAAGCTTAATGGGGACTATTATGAAAACACTTCTTATAACTACAGGTGGCACTATTGCTTGCACCTTATCAAGCGAGGGCTGGACTCCGACACTTAAGGGCAGTGATCTTCTTGGATATTTTCCTTACAAGTCTAATTTTATTGATATTTTCGATTTTGAACTTGTGGATAGTTCTGTCATGACTGACGAACAAAGGCAAGAACTTGCTCAACTTCTTTGGCAAAAAAGAAATGATTACGATAGTTTCATTATCACGCATGGCACAGACAGCATGGCTTTTACCGCAGCCTATCTTAGTTGCGCTTTAGAGCACTTTCCAAAAACCGTAGTACTTACAGGCTCACAACTTTCTATAGTTGAAAAAGATACAGATGCCTTACAAAATCTTTCTCTAGCCATTGATATAGCACATAAAAATTTATTTTTTGGAATATGCCTTGCTTTTGGCGGAAGAATTTTGCCTGCTACTTCTGTGACAAAGTTTGAAACAGAGGGTTTTTTAGGTTTTGACACTAATGCGCGCGTTTATTTAAAAGGTCCTTTAGAACTTCCCACTCAAAGCGCTCGCTATAATACAATACAGAACTCTAAGGTCGCTATAATCTATGTCACACCGCAATTTCCTGAAGAACTGTTCCTTGCTTATAAAGACATGCATGCTGTAATTGTCTTATCGCTTGGAGCAGGAGGAATGCCAAAGCAATACGAAAAAAACCTTGAAATGCTACAGGATAAGCATAATGTCAAGGTCTATATAAAGAGTCAGTGTATATACGGCAAAATTGAAGAAAGGTATGCCAATCACAAGGCGGTCAAAAAGTTTATTCCCATACATGAAGAGAGCATTGAATATGCCTTATATAAAATCATGTTTGAAACAATTTAACCTATAAAAATTAGGAGCTATTATGTCAAAAACATTACATATTTTATGGACAAACGACAACATTCTTACAGCAGAATTTATGGTTTTTATGTATGCAACTAATTCACTTCGCAAGAAGTTTTGGGAAGAAGTACACATTCTTGTGTGGGGAGCAACCACAAAACTCTTAGCTGAAAATGCACAAATACAAGAATTAGTAAAAACATTTATAGCAGAAGGCGGCTCAATTTCTGCATGTAGAGCTTGTGCTGAAAAGTTAGATAAGGTTGCAGAACTAGAAGCTATTGAAGGACTCGACTTATTCTATGTAGGCGAACATTTCACAAAGATTATTAAGGATGGAGAGAAGTTATTGACGATTTAATGAGGTGAAGTGTTGGGGTTTGGCTTTGTTAAGACTTGCTTTTAATAAGCCATACCGCTTATATGGCTTTAATTGCAGTTTTTTTAATAAGCCATACTTGTCGTATGGCTTTGGTTGAGGTTTTTTTTAATAAGCCATACTTGTCGTATGGCTTTGGTTGAGGTTTTTTTTAATAAGCCATACTTGTCGCATGGCTGTAGCTTCGCTCGCCATGCTCTCAATACTTTTAATTTTTTCTTTGCTATACTTCTTTTTAAGTTCTTGGCTTTGTGCTTAAATTGCTCTTTTTATCAGCTTTTTCTTTCTTCGTTTTTCATTGGTTGCGCTCCCCGCGCGGGGCCAAAAGAGGGTGCTAGGGTTGCACCCTCGTACCCTCTTTGGAAACTCCCGCCACCCGCTA
>CAYJHE010000175.1:0-4454 GCA_964369675.1 uncultured Desulfovibrionaceae bacterium
GAATCTGCACCAAGATCTTCAACAAAAGAAGCTTCGAGTGTGATTTCTTCATCAGAAACGCTTAATTGATCTTTGATAATTTTTTTGATTTTTGCTTCAACTGACATTTTCGCCTCCAAAAATAGGGGATTTTATCGCATGTTCAGAAACCAGACAAGTTTCTAAAATAGCTTCGGTTATTATGAATACATACCGCCATTTACGGCAAGTACTTGACCTGTTACATAGCTAGCCTTATCTGATGCCAAAAAGGCAACACATTCAGCCACCTCTACTGCGCTACCAAGGCGACCAAGAGGAATTTTCTTTGCATATTCAGCCTTGACTTCGTCAGAAAGAATTTGCGTCATATCTGTTTCAATAAAGCCCGGTGCAACCGCGTTTACTGTGATAGATCTTGAACCTAGTTCTTGTGCTAAGGACTTTGTCATGCCAATCACACCAGCTTTTGTTGCAGAATAGTTCACTTGGCCAGCATTACCAGATTGACCTACTACGCTAGAAAGATTTATAATTCTACCCTTTTTGCGTTTTGACATAATCTTTGATGCTTCACGCATGCATAAAAATGTTCCGCGTAAGTTCACTTCTACAACATCATCAAAGTCTTCGTTTTTCATTCTTAAAACAAGACCGTCCTTTGTGATGCCTGCATTATTGACTAAAACATGAAGATCAACCTTATCTTTGATTTCGTTTTGAAAAAATTGTGTAATTGCTTCGCCGTCACCTACATTTAGCTGACAAGCCTTTGCGTTCACACCAAATTCTTCTAATTCACGAACAACTTCTAAAGCTTCGTCTTTTTTTGAATTGTAAGTAATAACAAGGTCAAAACCATCTCTTGCTAAAGCGTAAGCGCAAGCCTTACCAATGCCGCGTGAGCCACCTGTCACTAAAGCAGCAGGGCGAAGTTCACTTTGTTCACTCATGTTTTATC
Source organism: uncultured Desulfovibrionaceae bacterium (assembly GCA_964369675.1). GTDB lineage: Bacteria > Desulfobacterota > Desulfovibrionia > Desulfovibrionales > Desulfovibrionaceae > CAYJAZ01. The sequence continues at coordinate 941 of CAYJHE010000175.1, forward strand.
CTTTTATGATAACTTTTTCATAGTTATAAATTATAAAAAGTTCATGCATTTTTTACATGTCAAAGTTATAGAAAACTTTTAGATTTTTTTCAAGCGATATTTTAGTACTATTAATTTTTTTTTAAACTAAAAAAACAAGAAAGATATTCAGAGTTTTTCCTAAGAATATCAAACAACTACACCGTTTCAAGCAGTGCAGACCCCCAAGTAAGACCACCACCAAAGGTTGTGAGAAGAATTTTTTCTTCTTTTTTAATAGGCTTTTCTACAAAAAGTTCAGACAAAGCAAGAGGAATTGAAGAAGCTGAAGTATTTCCATACTTGTGCACATTAACAAAACGCGCTTCTTCTGGTACTTCTAATTTATCATACACAGCATCAATAATTCTCGTATTTGCTTGATGCGGCACAGCATAGGAAATATCTGAAAGTTCAAGCTTATTTGCTTCTAACACATCTTTGCAAGAATTTGTCATAGACCTTACCGCGTGTTTATACACGTCTCTACCCTGCATTTGCAAGAAAAAGTCTTCGTCTACTGTTGAACCAAGTTGGCCTGAAAAAGAAGTACCGCCACCTATTGTGATAAGGTCTTTGAGTTTTCCATCTGTATAGCACTTTGTGTCTATCACTTTTAATTGCACGCCGCTTGAAGTGCTGAGCTTTTGCGATGTGAAAACACTAGCACTAGCTGCATCGCCAAACAATACAGAAGTTGTGCGATCTTGATAGTTCATACGTCTTGATAAAGATTCACTTGTCACAAAAAGTATTTTTGCCTCAGGCTTCAAAGCTAAAGTAGACCTTATAAGCTCAAGTCCATACACAAAACCTGAACATGCCGCATTAAAATCAAAGGACATGACATTTTTTTGTATATCTAATTCTGATGCAACAATACATGCCATACTTGGAATAAGCATTTGTGGTGTACAGGTAGCTGCAAAAATATGTGTAATTTCGCTCGCTTCAATTCCAGCTAACTCTAAAGCATTCTTACTGGCTTCAATAGCAAAAAAAGAGCCGTTTTCGCCCTCTTCCATAATATGTCTTTGCTCAATGCCTGTTCGTGAACGTATCCATTCGTCATTCGTATCCATGATTTTTTCAAAATCAGCATTTGTCATGACATTTTTTGGAACACTCACACAAAGACTATTTAAATACACATTCATACTGTACCTACTTAGTGAATGTTAAAAACCTTAACCTACATAGAACTCAAATAACGTGAAAGTTCATCATTTGCTTGTAAGGCATGAACAAGTCTATCATTTGTGCCATTTTCAATGGAAGCAAAAGCAATTTTAACGCCTGAACAAATTGCTTTTTCATCTGATGAACCGTGTCCAACAATACAAACACCGCGAAGCCCTAGTACAGGCGCGCCGCCATATTCACTATAGTCTATTCTTTTCTTAAATTTTCTAAAAGCTGTTTTAGCAAGAAAAACACCAAGCTTTGATAATATACCGTTTGAAAGAAGCTCACGCCTTAAAATACGAGTGAGCGAAAGCGCTAAACCTTCGCTTAATTTAAGCGCAATATTACCAACAAAGCCATCGCATACTGCAACATCAACTTCGCCTGAAAAAATATCTCTTCCTTCAATATTGCCTAAAAAATTTACATCTTTAGCTATTTTCAGAAGTTCAAAGCTTTCCTTAACTAAGGTATTTCCTTTGCCTTCTTCTTCGCCTATGCTTAAAATGCCCACTTTCGGATTTTCTCTGCCAACAGCACCTTGCAAAAATGTAGAACCCATTAAAGCAAATTGAAGCAAGTGTATTGGCTTACATTCAACATTTGCACCAACATCTAAGAGCATCATAGGCTCTTTTTCTGTAGGTAAAAGTGTAGCTAAAGCAGGTCGTTCAATACCTGGTATTCTTCCAAGTATAAACATACCGCATGCAACAGTCGCACCTGAATGGCCAGCACTAAAAACCCCTTCCACCTTTTTTTCTTGCAATAAACGGCAAGCAACTTGTATGGAAGAATCTTTCTTTCTTCTAAGAACATCAGAAGGTTTTTCATGCATTTCCGCAACTTGAGAAGCATGAACAATTTCATACTCTACATTAGTTGTGTCACAGTTTTTAAGAGCGGCCTCGATTTCTTCGCTGATACCAACAAAGACAACCTTTGAATTTGTTTCTTTCGCCGCCTTTAAAGCACCGGGTACAACAACAGAGGGGCCAAAGTCCCCTCCCATTGCGTCAACTGCTACAGCATTTACTTTATCTGTCATTAGCTAAATGCTTTATTATGCGTTTGTGTTTGCAACATGAATAATTTGTTTTTCTTTGTATTTACCGCAAGTTGGGCAAATAGCATGAGAAACTGTTGGCGCACCGCAAGAGCAAAAAACAACATTAACAGGAGTTAAAGCGTCGTGTGAACGGCGCATGCCTTTGCGTGAGCGAGATTTCTTATTTTGTTGTACTGCCATGATTATCTCCTTAGATCATCAAAAAGACTACTTTGTTTTTGTAATCTTTAAATTTTTCAATTTCTCAAAACGCGGGTCACTTGCATTTGTATCGCATGCACACTGCCCTACATTTTTATTCGTTCCGCACATCAGACAAACTCCCTTGCACTCTTTTGAACAAAGAGGTTTTACAGGAATTGCAAGACTGAATTCTTCCCATAAAAGGGCTGTAATATCAAGCTTTAATATACCGTGTTTATCTTCAACAATCACGCTTGATCTTTCAATATCGAGCATTTCTTCGTCTTGATCTTCACCCATATCAATGCTTTGCAGAACTTCTTCAAATTCTTCAAACTCAGTGGATATAGTATAGTCTATCTTTTCAGCACATCTGTCACAAGAAAGATTAATTTTTCCCGTGAGATTACCTTTAATAAGGCAACCATCTGCAAGTTTCATCATAAAAACCTGCGCTTTTAATGGCTCAATAATTTCGCATGCCATGCCAAATTCTTTGATAGGTTCAAGCCAAATAGCCTGATTTTCATAGCTTTTTTCTATTCCCATTTCTGTGATTTCTGACAGTGGAACAAGCTCTTTCATATCTACACCTCGTTAGCAATGCGAACAGTATACTTTTCTTAATTCTTTGTCAAGTTTTGATTTATAGAGATTTTTTAAATTTTCGAGAGAGGGGAAAACCATACCTTTGAAAAGGTAAGGTTTTCCCCTCTCTCGAGCTCTCACCCCTTTCCTTACGAAACTTTTAATACCACCTCAGCTAGAGAATATCAAAGCAAAGTTTTGGTTACGGTGGGAACTTTAATTATACTAAAACCTACTTCATAAATAAATGAGTATTCGCTTTAAAGAAAGTTAACTTAGCCATGCTTCAGTTTAAAATCTAAAAAATCATGTGAACGAAGTGAACATACTTCTTTCTATTTAATATATACCTGCTCTGAACGTAGTGAAGAGCTTTTTGCACTTTATCCGTAGACAAAATTAACTCTTCACCAAACTTCCCATTTTTAAAGCGAAACAGTATTTAAGCGAAGCTTAAAACTTTTTCGCAAA
>CAYJHE010000176.1:0-4443 GCA_964369675.1 uncultured Desulfovibrionaceae bacterium
TCCAAAGGGCGGTAGTCCGTGAGGATAATCCTCTTGGTCGCCGAAGGCAAAAGAATGTGAGAATGAAGGCAAAAAATCTCTTTGCTTTTTCTTTCATTCTAGGCTATAAAAAAATAGATAATGTAAAATCAACATAAGACAACAATTCTGAGGAGTATATATGAGACTAATAACACGTTCTGATTTTGATGGTTTAGCTTGTGCTGTTTTCTTAAAAGAAGCTGGAATTATTGATAGCTGGACTTTTGCACATCCAAAAGATTTACAAGATGGTTTAGTTGCAGTAACTGAGAATGATGTTCTTGCAAATGTGCCTTATGTTGAAGGCTGTGGATTATGGTTTGATCACCACTCAAGCGAACAAGAAAGACAATCATTTAAAGGCTCTTATAAAGGTGATTCTCGTCCTGCTCCGTCAGCTGCACATGTTATCTATGATTACTATGGCGGTAAAGAAAAATTTCCAAATTTTGATGAATTATTAATAGCTGTTGATAAAGTTGATTCAGCTGATTTAACTACTGATGAAATATTAAACCCGCAAAAGCATCCATGGATTTTACTCGGTTTTATCATGGACCCACGCACAGGACTTGGCAGATTTAGAGAATTTACTATTTCAAACTATCAATTAATGGAAAAACTTGTTGAATGGTGTAGAACAGATTCTATTGAAACCATTATGTCTTATCCTGACATTCAAGAACGTATTGAACTTTATAACGAACAAACAGAAAAGTTCATACAAATGGTACAAGCAAATACTAAGATTGAAGGTACTGTTATTATTTCAGATTTACGCAATGTTGAAACTATTTACACAGGTAACCGTTTTATTATTTATAGTCTCTTCCCTGAACAAAATGTTTCAGTTTGGATTGTAAGCGGTAAGGGTGGTAAAGGTTGTTCAGCTGCTGTTGGTTATAGCGTTGTAAACAGAAGTGCAAAAGTTGATGTTGGCTCATTGATGCTTAAATATAATGGAGGCGGCCATAAACAAGTAGGTACATGCCAATTCGACGATGATGTAATGGCAACAGAATTACCTAAGATGTTAGAAGAGTTGAAAGAATTAAATAAATAATTCATGAGCGAAGCGAATAAACTCTTTAGGGATTATCCCTACGCGAGCGCAGTGAAAACCGCGTTTTTCACTGGGGATTATCCCCACGCGAGGTTTTGTGCACAGCGTGCCAAAACGAATAGTTTAAAGTCGATGATGTAATGGCAACAGAATTACCTAAGATGTTAGAAGAGTTGAAAGAATTGAATAAGTAATTCGTGAACGAAAGTGAAGTTAAATAAATAAAGGCGAGTATTGCTCGCCTTTATTTATTTAACTAGCATTAACCGACTACCCTTCTTTATAAAATTTCCTAAATACAAATTCTTATAATAAAAAGGCACAATACTTTCCTTACCTTCATAAGAAAGCGATTGCCCATTTAATAGAGCGTATATTCTTTGTATATCTTCCTTTGAATCAAAGACAATTTTTTCTTTACAATCATTGTATATTCTTAATTTTGCAGAAAGTTGTGAATTAAGATTTCCTGCTTTGCCAATATTCATGCCTTGAAATTTGAAAAATTTATTTTCACTTGCAAGTTTATGTGCTTTTTCAGGTATGAAGTAGATATTTTTTCCGAAAATACTTGCATTACCGCCTTCTATTTTTTCTTTTAATTTCACTTCTTCAAAATGTTTTTTTTCAAATATATTTTCAATGCTTCTTTTTTCTTCTTTATGCTCTATTTTTTTGAATTTTGCTACAAAGAAACCTTGTGTATCTTGGTGCTTTGTTTCTAATCGCCATACGCCGTCAATATTATTTTTAGGCGCGTCCATTTCAAATTCTGCTAAAGGATTAAGTTTTTCTTGCACAAGCCCTAATTCTTCTAAAGCAAATAAAACTTGATTCTCATTTTCCTCAATATTTGTTGTGCATGTTGAGTAGACTATAGTTCCGCCTACTTTAACTAACCTATAAGCTTCTTTAATTAATTGCTTTTGTAGAGCTACAAGATTTTTTGCCTTTTCCTTTGTCCAAATTTCTTTAACATTTGGATTTTTATCAACTGTTCCCCAACCAGAACACGGAGGGTCAAGTAAAATATAGTCAAAGGACTGATCTGCTAGGGGAATTTTTTCGCCTGAATAATTGCATGTAACTGTATTAAAACATTGCATTAATTCAAGATTTCTTCGCAGATTAGCAAGCCTTGTTGAATTTGGTTCATTTCCAAGTATAAGAGCTTTTTCATCAAGCATACATGAAAGCATGCTTGTTTTAGAACCTGGGCTTGCACACATATCAAGAAATAAAGCATTTGTATCAGATATATTCTGCATTAAAGCAACAGGCGGAAGCATGGAGGCTCTATCTTGAATATAGATATAGCCAAAATAATGCGCAAGACTATTGCCAAGCGAGCTTGGTTCGTGGGTGCAACGTCTGGCCAAAGAATAGAATGTGTCGTCTTCAAAAGCATAGTTTTCAACCTTGAGCAAGTCTTCTATTGCTTGCACTTTTTCAGTGCTTTTATTATTGCAAACAATTCTAAAAGAGCGTTTAATTTTTGTTTGTGTTTTTATCATTTTTTTGTTATCTTCCTTCTTGGTAACAATGTAACTAATTACTTTATGTAATAGCAATATTTTAAAAAACAAGGAATAGTGTCTTTTATGAAAAAATATTTTTCTTTCTTAGTCGCTTTATGTGGCGTGCTTGTTATCTCAACACAAGCTTTTGCGAATGTCAAAACTTATCTTGTTGCGCCTTTTAAAGTCAATGGGCCTTCAGATTATGCTTATTTAGAAAAGTCAATACCTTCAATGATTGCTTCACGTTTATTTTGGAGTGGTAATTTTGAAACAGATTCCACACAAGATAGCTTTACAAAAACAAGACCTATTGAATCACGTCAAGCTGCAGCAAAAGCAATTGAAAACAAGAAAGCAGACTATCTTTTCTTTGGTTCAGTAACAATCTTAGGAAACGAAGCTAGTGTAGACATGACTGCAATAAGCAAACAAGGTCAAGTTTGGCAAAATGCGACTAGCGCTAAGGTAGATAATCTTATCACTGAATTGCAAAACTTGACAGACACTTTTGCTTCACAAGTTTTCAAGAAAAAAGTATCTAGCAGACCTCGTGGAGAATTTGTCGGCAGAGTTCCTACTTCAGGAAGCATTATTGAAGCCGAAGAATCTTCACGCTTTGTTTCTTCTTCTTTCTACTACGAAGACCAAGACACTGCACGCTTAAGAAGTCAAACTCTTCCTATTGCTGCTGTTTCTATGGATATGGCTGATATTGACAATGACGGCGTAGAAGACTTTATATTTGCAGATTCAGGAAACAGTGTATTCCTCTATTCTTGGAATAACGGCACCTTACAACCAAAGGCAGAATTTGAACTTCCTGGCGGTGTTCGCGCTTTAGCTGTACGTTTCTTTGAACAAAAAGGCAAGATGTATATTGCTTATTCAGGCTTTAGTGACCACGAAGGAAGACCTCTAGGCACTATTTTAGAGCTTAATGGCTCTCAATTAGTTGAAGTTGCAGACCGTATTCCTTACTATCTCAACACAACAATTCTTCCTGGAATCAACAGAAGAACACTTATAGCACAATCATATAGCACTGAAAAAATCTTTAGAGGTGCTGTTTTTGAGCTTTATATTGATAGAGATAAATATACAAAAGGTCCGAATCTTCCAAACCTTCCAAGAGTTGCAAATGTATATAACTTTGCCTATGTTCCAAGTGATGGTTCAACCAATATAGCAATTTTAGAAAAGAGTGAAAAAATTGCTGTCTATGCAACTTCAGGTAAGAGATTATATCAAACAACTGACACATATTCAGGTGGTAATGCCTATATACGCTTATATCAAGGCGAACTTACAGGTGATCTTTTAGATGATGCCATTTCTTATTACTATGTACCAATGCGTATGCTTGCTTTAGATCTTGATAACAATTCAAAAACTGAACTTCTTGCAAACAGACCTATTTCAGCAGCAGCTGGCATTTTCAAAAACTTCAGAAGCTACCCACAAGGCGAAGTGCAAGCCTTTGCTTGGGATGAATATACTTTAGCTATGCTTTGGAAAACTAAGAGAATTAATGGCACTGTTGCTGATATTCATTTAGGTGACCCAAATAATGACGGTATTTTAGACCTTGTTATTACTATAGTTTCCTACCCAGGTGCACTTGGTATGGGCGATAGAAAAACCTTTGTCAGTCTTTTCCCACTAGAATTAGACGAAATACAGTCTGCCCCTGGTGACAAATACTAGGACAGTATATTAAAAATAGAATAGAAAAGCCCGAGAAATCGGGCTTTTTTATTTTAAAGGAATATGAACACACTCCCTCTTTCCTTGACTTTATCATAAAATCATGCTTCTATACCCTTATATTATTGCGAAAAA
>CAYJHE010000177.1:0-4415 GCA_964369675.1 uncultured Desulfovibrionaceae bacterium
AAAGAGAAAAAAAGAATATTCCCCTTGGAATAGCTTGTATTCAAGCCTCTTTTAACAATACCATCATTACCTTTACCGATACTCGCGGTAATGCAGTAAGCTGGGCTTCAGCAGGACAAAGCGGCTTTAAGGGTTCGCGTAAGTCCACTCCTTTTGCAGCTCAAGTAGCAGCAGAAGCAGCAGCGAAGAAAGCACAAGAAAATGGTATGCGTACAGTGGGCATTTATGTAAAAGGTCCGGGAACAGGTAGAGAAGCAGCAATGCGTGCAATAAACACAGCTGGTTTTAAGGTTGCATTTATACGCGACATCACACCTATCCCTCACAATGGATGCCGCCCGCCTAAGCGCAGACGTGTATAATATACATATTTCTTTTTTTAGAATATATATAATGAATAACTAGCGGAGGACACTAGTCTTGGCTAAATATAATGAAGCTAAATGTAGACTTTGTCGTAGAGAAGGCACAAAGCTCTTCTTGAAAGGCGACAGATGTTTTGGTGATAAATGTGCATACGACAGACGTCCATATGCACCAGGTCAACACGGTAGAGCGCGCAAAAAAGCAAGTGACTACTGTGGTCAATTAAGAGAAAAACAAAAAGTAAGACGCGTATACGGCGTTTTAGAAAAGCAATTCCATGGCTACTTTGTAAAAGCTGATATGGCTAAAGGCGTTACAGGCGATAACTTACTTGGTATGTTAGAAGGCCGTTTAGATAACGTAATTTACCGTATGGGCTTTGCTAATTCACGCGCGCAAGCTCGTCAATTAGTTCGTCATGGTATCTTTACTGTGAATGGAAAGAAGGTTGATATTCCTTCTATTCAGGTTAAAGTAGGTGATGTTATCTTAGTTCCTGAAAAAAATCGCAAGATTCCAGTAATTGCAGAAGCGCAAGAAGTGTTAGCCCGCCGTGGTTGCCCAGCTTGGCTTGAAGTTACTGCGGCAGATTTTAAAGGTGTTGTTAAAGCGTTACCACAACGTGATGACATTCAATTCCCAATCAACGAATCACTTATCGTTGAATTGTACTCTAAGTAATTAGAGTTAATGAGAGTATTGTAAGGATAACAGGTATTGTCATGTTAGCAAACAAATTAATAAATGCTCGCAACTGGGCTGTGCTCGTAAAGCCTGATCAAATTCTAAAGACAAGCGATGACGAAAATATCATGTATGGTAAGTTCGTGTGCGAACCTTTAGAACGTGGTTATGGCACAACTATAGGAAATGCGCTGCGTAGAGTTTTGTTAAGCTCTTTGCAAGGTGCGGCCTTTGTTTCTGTTAAGATAGCAGGTGTACATCATGAATTTTCAACAATTTCTGGTGTGCTTGAAGATATAACAGATGTTATATTGAATATTAAGCTTGTTCGCTTGGCACTTGACACTGACACACCTCAAAAATTAAGCCTACATGTTAATAAAAAAGGTGTTGTTACAGCTGCTGATATTAAAGTTAATCAGCATGTTGAAGTTTTGAATCCGGAACAACATATTGCCACACTCACAGAAGACATTGATTTTGAATTAGAATTCGAAGTAAGAATGGGTAAGGGCTATGTTCCTGCTGATCAACATGAAAACTTAGACGAAGAAATTGGCTTAATTAAATTAGACGCTTCTTTCTCGCCTATTCGTAAGGTTTCATATTCAATTGAGCAGGCTCGTGTTGGTCAAATGACTAACTACGATAAGCTTATTCTTGAAGTTTGGACTGATGGTTCTGTGTCTCCTGAAGGAGCGCTTGCCTACAGTGCAAAAATCATTAAAGAGCAAATTTCCGTATTTATTAACTTTGATGAGCAATCAACAAATGCTGTTGGTATAGGCGGTTCAGAAGCTGGTGACCTAAACGAAAACTTATTCAAAGGCATTGACGACCTCGAACTTTCTGTAAGAGCAACAAATTGCTTGCATTCAGCTAATGTGCAAACAGTAGGTGAGCTTGTGCAGCGTTCAGAAAACGAAATGCTCAAGACTAAGAACTTTGGTAAAAAGTCTTTAGACGAAATCAAGGAAGTATTGTTAGATATGGGTCTTGATTTTGGTATGAAAATAGACTCTTTTGATAAGAAATATCAAGAATGGAAGAGGAAACAAAACTATGAGGCATAGTAACTCAGGAAAAAAACTCGGCCGTAACCCATCTCACCGTAAAGCTCTTTACCGTAACATGGCAAAAGCTTTATTGACTTATGGTCGTATACGTACAACCGAAACTAAAGCTAAATTATTACGTACAGTTGTTGACCCATTAATCACATTAGGCAAAAGAAACGACTTGCACGCTCGTCGTCAAGCTTTTGATGTGCTTGGTGACCACCAATTAGTAAAAAGATTATTCGACGAAATCGCACCACAATTTGCAAATATCAACGGTGGCTACACAAGAGTGTTGAAACTTGCTGATATGCGTAAAGGCGATTGCGCTCCTATGGCTTTAATCGAACTTACAACTTATGTATTACCAGAAGCTCCAGTAGCAGCTGAGTAATTAGAGTAAGATATTGAAAAAAAGACCTATTCGAAAGAATAGGTCTTTTTTGTTTTGTATGTCTTTCGTAGGGGAAAGCATTGCTTTCCCGCTTTTGAATAACTGGCGAGCACTGCTCGCCCCTACGAGTAATGGAAAGTTTTACCTTACTATCTTTATTCCGTATCCTACTTCAATATTTTCAACAAAATTCCCAATAGCAGGGTATTCCTTTGTTATTTCAATAAGGTCAATATCAGGATTGATAGCTCTTGGATTGATTTTGCCGTTAATTATCTGATAGTAGGCATCTAAAATCGTAGAAACACGCCAGTTAAAGGCGCAATGTATAAGTATATTCTTGCCTTCTAAAGCGCGCATAAGTTCTATAAAGTTTTGCATAGCAATGCGAGAATCTGGTAAATCGTACTGAATGGTATAATAAAGAAAGCCAGCTTCTTTAAAATGTGTAAAGTCAGGCATTTCACTCATGGGATTTGCACGCAAGACATTTATCACTGCATGAATATGGGCTTCTTTTAAAGCACGATACTCTTTTGCAGACGGCTGCCCAGCTGTGATGATAGTGTCAGATACTTTGTGCAATGCCTTTATAGTATGAATGGGGGTGAGGTTAATCATAAAGCCGCCTTAAAAGTGTTTTATACGAAATTATTTTTTTAAAGTTCACTTGTCAAGAAGCTTAAAAGTAGGAAAAAATTTTTGAATTATTTTGCTTGAAAACGCGAAAGGAGAATTTTTTTGCGAGTGGAAAACAAAAAAGTCCCTCTCATATGAAAGGGACTATAAATTTATACGAATTTCAGTGTGAAATGTGATTTTTGATAAGTTTTGAGGTTTTTCAAGGCGGGGAAATTTTTTCTGAAAGGAGTGTAGAAATCCCTACATGACTTGAAGAAAAAATTTACCCAACACAGAAAAAACCAAAAATAATCAAAAATTCTAGTACATACCGCCCATTCCGCCCATATCTGTAGGCATAGGCATATTAGGAAGTGCAGGTTCTGGTTTTGGTTTTTCACAGATAGCACATTCAGTTGTAAGAAGTAATGAAGCAACAGATGCAGCATTTTGTAATGCAATACGAGTTACTTTCTTAGGATCGATAACGCCAACAGCGATAAGGTCTTCGTATACGCCAGTTGAAGCATTGAAACCAAAGCCGTCTTTGCCTTCGCGTACTTTTTCAACTACGATAGAACCTTCAAAACCAGCATTTTGTGCGATTTGACGGATAGGTTCTTCGATAGCACGGCGGATAATGTTAAGACCAGCTAATTCGTCATCGTCAGTTGGTTTTACAGAATCAAGTGCAATAGAAGCACGGATTAAAGCAGTACCACCACCAGGAACGATACCTTCTTCAACAGCAGCACGAGTTGCGTTTAACGCATCTTCAACGCGGTCTTTCTTTTCTTTCATTTCTGTTTCAGTTGCAGCACCAACATTAATAACAGCTACGCCACCTACGAGTTTTGCAAGACGTTCTTGTAATTTTTCACGGTCGTAATCAGAAGAAGATTCTTCAGATTGCTTACGGATTTGCTTTACACGAGCTTTGATGTCTTCTGCTTTACCAGCACCATCAACAATAGTTGTATTGTCTTTGTCGATAACGATACGCTTTGCAGAACCAAGTTCAGCTAAAGTGAGGTTTTCTAATTTGATGCCTAAATCTTCAGTTGCAACTGAACCACCTGTAAGGATAGCAATGTCTTCAAGCATTGCTTTACGGCGGTCACCAAAGCCAGGAGCTTTTACAGCAGCAATATTTAATACACCGCGTAATTTGTTCACAACTAAAGTAGCGAGTGCTTCGCCTTCAACGTCTTCAGAAATGATAACAAGTGGACGGCCAGATTTTGCAACTTGTTCTAAAACAGGAAGCATATCTTTCATGTTAGAAATTTTCT
>CAYJHE010000178.1:0-4406 GCA_964369675.1 uncultured Desulfovibrionaceae bacterium
CTACAATAATAGTTGTCGGAGATGATGATATTGTTGACATAAAATATTCCTCTTAATTTATAATTTCATACAAAAATGGCAAAAAAATGGCAAAAAAGTTGGCGCAAAAAATATTGCTATAAAAACAAGCAATTATCATGCCAAAGAAAAGATCATAGAAAAATATATACGCTACTTCAATTTAATTTCATAAAAAACATGTGAACAGAGTGAACATGAAGCTCAATTTTTATTCGTAAAAGAGCTTTACAATGAACAAATATTCTCATTTTAAAGCGAAACAGTATTTAAGCGAAGCTTAAAACTTTTTCGCAAACAAAAAATAAAAAGCTTCTTTAGCTAAGCTTCTCGCTTAACCGCTCATGCTTGGGTTTCCAAAGGGAATAATTCCCTTTGGTCGCCGAAGGCAAAAGAAAAAGTCATAAATTCTGAACTCGCTAAAGGCTTATTATTTCTCATTAATCCTATAAACCCAGTCTAGGAAGCTTTGATTAGTTTTTTCGGTATCAATAGCAACAATGCAAGGGATATGGTAGGAGTGGTATTCTTGCACCAATCTTTCAACAGCATCTTGATTTTCAGCAGGGCATTTCATAAGCAAAAGAGCTTCATCTACTTCATAAAGTTCTTCTTTTGATTCTTTTTGAAGTCTGGCTTTTGCAGCAGATTCCCTTTGTTCCCAGCTTTCCCATTCATGATAATCACCGCTTTCAAATACGTTATCATTTGCAGACCAATTAAATAAGGAATAAATTTGCGGAATAATATTAGCACTTGCAATCAATTTTCTTTCTATAGCTTCTCTTGCAATAATTCTTGCTTCAATATGATTTTTACATGTCACATACATAAGCATTAATTTCTTCATCTTTAACTCCCATTTCAAACAGAGTATTTCGAATCAAATTAATTATTACCTAAGATATACAAAAAATCAAGGCTTTTATGATGTCATCAACTCAATGGTTTCCATGTGATACGCTTTTCTAAATAATTATAGATAAAGGAACACACTTTTGAAATACAAAAATAGAGGAGCATACACACAATCCACACTTCAAAGGTCATGCGTGTCACAGTCATGATTTCAAGCGATTGAAAGGTAAGTTCAGGCAAGGAAACAAGAGCAGCCAGTGCTGAATCTTTAAAAATTGAAATCGTCTGCCCAGCAAGAGGTGGCAACATAGTTCTTTTTGCTTGCGGTAAGAGCACATAAAGCAAAGACTGAAATGAAGTAAAGCCAAGCGCAGTGGCTGCTTCTGACTGTGTTTTTGGTATGCTTTCAATACTTGCACGCACAATTTCTGCTATATACACGCCTTCATACAAGCCAAGTGCAACTATAGCCGCTGTCATACCCTCTATCTGCATTGGCGGTGCAAAAATATAGGAAAAAGCGTCTAAAGCGTCAGGCGAAAGGGTGTAAGCAAAATCTTGCAAAAAGAAAATAAAGGGCGAAAAAAACTGCCCAAAAAAGAAATAAACTAAGAAAATAAAAATAAGTGGTGGAATATTGCGCAAGGTCTGCACAAAAAAAGTAAAGGGCAGAACAAGAAGTCCCCTCTTATTAGCTGTATACATACCTACTAAAATGCCAAAGGCAAAGGCAAACAAAAAAGACCAAACACCAAGACGTAAGGTAAGCAAGAATCCTTTAGAAAGCATGCCTAGGACATATGTTCCTTCGCTATTCTCATACACTATATAGGGAAGAAGTGTGCCCCATTTCCACACCCTATCTGTTTGCGTAAAAAAATACACAAAAAAAGAAAGCAACAATAATATGCAAGAAAAGAGCAGAATATAATCAAATTTATTCATTTCTGACCACTTTCTTGGACTACTTGTTCCTGGTATTATTGTTACTTTTTGCATATACTTATATTCCTATAAATCCTTTTCCCAATCTTTTGAGCGGAACCAATAGTTAACTCTGTCTTCGAGCCAGCCCTCGGCTTTGACTTTTTCAATCCATTCATTGAGAACTTTTAGCGTTTTAGGGTCATTTTTCTTGATAGCCATGCCAATAGGCTGTTCGTAGCCTTTCAATTCACCAATAACAAAGACTTTATCTGGATTGTCATAAACAGTAAAAGCAGGAAGTGGTGCTGTACTTAGAAATGCATCCACCCTCCCTGAAAGAATTTCTTCTACTGCTGTTGCTTCATCTGTGAAGTGTCTTACATTTGCAAGAGGGAAAACTTCTTGAATTAATGGAATTGCAGTTGTGCCAATTCTTGCTGCAAAAGTTATATCTTCACTGTTTAAGTCTTCAAGTTTACTTGCTTTTGATGAAGATTTCTTGTTTACTAAAATTTCAAAACGCGCATAATCGTATGGATTTGTAAAGTCTACTTGCTTTGCTCTTTCTTCTGAAACCCCAAGTCCGCCAATAATTACATCGAACTTTCCTGCATTCAAAGCTGGAATAATGCCCGCCCATGCTGTTGGACTTAATTGTAAACGCAGACCTAAATCTTTAGCTAAACGCGTTGCTACATCAATTTCAAATCCTATAAAATTTCCTGTTTTATTTTGCATAGCCCAAGGCACAAAAGACGAAAAGCCCACACGCAAAACCTTACGCTTTTCTGCTCTTTCTATCATGGATGCTGATGCATTATCTACAAGCACAAATGCGCTTGTAAGAAAGAAAACTGCTAAGAATGAAATAAAAACTTTTTTCATCATAAAACCCCTATGTATTATTTGTTTTACCATATATTCTATATATGCGCTTAGCATACAAAGACAAAGGAACGCTCACCAGTGAAGTCAGTATCAGATAGAATAAGGCAACAATAATCCAGACTTCAAAGGAAAGAAAAGTTAAGGCAACCAATTCTGTTGCTCTTAGCGTGATGTCTGCAACAGAAATTGCGGAAACAAGTGATGTATCCTTAATAAGAGAAACTATTTGCCCTGTAAGACTTGGCAAGATATTGTGCACAGCTTGTGGCAAGACAATAATCCTGCCTGCTTGAAAAGTTGTAAAGCCCAAGGAAAAACCCGCTTCCCACTGCGTATGTGAAACTGATTTAAAGCCTGCCCTAAATATTTCAGCTAGATAAGAACCTTCAAATAATGCAAGTGCTATGCATGCAGCCATGAAGGGTGAGAGAGATAACAAGGGTGCAAAGACAAAATAAATCAAGTAGAGCTGCATGAGTAAGGGCGTGTTTCTGATAAGCCCAATGATGGCTTGCGAAATCATTAGAGCTACTGGTGAAGCCGATAAAGACATAGATGCAAGCAAAATCCCTACGATAAGCGCAAAAAACATACTCACACATACCAATGAAATTGTCACACTTATGGCTTTTACGACAAAACCAAGCACTATCCCCTCTTCACCAAAGGAAATAAAATGCGGAAAAACCTGCTCAAATTGCCAGTCGTAAGAATTTGAAACATATACAAAAAGGAAAATAATTAAAACAAAAAAGCATAAAGAAAAGAGTAGTGAAGCAAAAGACGTACGTCCCTTTTCAACTATGGTCTTCTTACCCTTTGTATAACTAAAAATTTCTTTCATATTATCATAAAGAAGTTCTGAAACAAAGGGATTATTTTCAGCAATTTTCGACATATATAACCCTTACTTAAAAAATATTCTTCTTTCGTCTTATTTGCTACGATATTTTCTTGATGTTGTCAGACATTTTTGCAAGCAATTTAACTAAGAGCTCTTTTTCTTCTGCCGTGAAATCATTCCAAAGCCCTTTAGTTAATGAATCTGAAATAGTCCAAAAACTCTCTTGAAAGTCTTTTCCTTTATCAGTCAAGGCAATTTTTTTTACCCTTGTGTCATTTTCATCAGAAAGCCTTTCAACAAAGCCTGCATTTTCAAGCTTATTTACAAGCACTGTCAAAGTACTCTTACACTTGCCAATATCCTCAGCAATCTTTGTCATGCTTTGCTTGTCGTTTTCATACAATCGCGCCAAGATATTACCATGCGAAACAACAAGACCTTTCACACCCTTTTCTTCAATCTTTGATGTGATATAGTTGTCTACCTGTGACCTTAAACCATAAATTAATTTGACAATATTTTTATTATTCAAGAATGTACACCTATAACTTGTTTTATATCGAACAATATAAGCTTAAAAAGAATACTTGTCAATTAGATAATAATTGACAAGTATTTCAACAACATAAAGAACTAGCAGAGTATAGTAAATTCAAAGAATTAACTATTAATGTATACACTGTGCTTCTTCTAAATTCGCTACGCTCATAAGGGCAAAAATCTAAGCTTTTTTTTGCCCTGCTCTAAATAGATTTGTTTCGCCACTTTGTGGACGAAACCTCGCTTGTGTAAAACGTGGTTTACACTGCGCTCGCTAAAGAATTTATTCGCTACGCTCATAAGGGCAAAAATCTAAGCCTTTTTTTGCCCT
>CAYJHE010000179.1:0-4296 GCA_964369675.1 uncultured Desulfovibrionaceae bacterium
ATACCTCCCTGAATGAATTAGTTCGGGGAGGTCTCATTATTTTTAGGCTATGTTTATTTATTAATTTTTAAAATATGATGGCAATTTTTGTGAAACACGCAAAAGATGAAGAATTACAGACATTAGGCGGTAAACTCGACTTTGTAGAAAGTAAAGAGCACTCTAGTGTTGCGCAAAATTGCGATGAAAATAATGTCGGCGGTCAAGCTGTTATTGAAGGCATTATGATGCGTCATAAAGAAGCTTATGCTCTTGCTGTGCGTCTTAGTGATAAGTCTATACATGTTGAGCACAAAAAGTGGTATGCTTTTGCTGATAAATCTTTGCAGAAAAAGCCTTTTTTGCGTGGTTTTCCCATACTTGTAGAAACCTTAATAAATGGCATCAAGACCTTAAACCGCTCAGCTGAACTTTCCTCTTTAGAAGACGAAAAGCCTGTCACAAGTATGCAGCTTTATTTCACCTTGTTTATTTCTATTTTCTTTGCTATCGCACTTTTTGTTCTTCTGCCACACGCGCTTTCTGCCTTTATGCAGTATGCAGAAATGAGCGGTGATGTGCAGTCTTTTTCCTTTCAGGCATGGGACGGTTTATTCAAGTTTCTTGTGTTTTTCGTCTATTTAGCCGCAATTTCCACTCTTCCTGATATAAAAAGAGTGTTTCAATTTCACGGAGCTGAACACAAAGTTATAGCTGCCTATGAAAATTGCCCACAAGGAAAGGATGTCGACATTGCGCTTGCGCGTTTGCAGTCACGCTTTCATCCGCGTTGCGGCACAACCTTCTTGCTCTTTGTGCTTTCTATTGCTATTATTGTGCATGCAATCTTGCTTCCGCCTTTATTATGGCTTTTTCAATACGATTCTGCCTTTATCAGGCATGCAATCACAATATGTATAAAGATTATCTTGATTATTCCTATTTCAGCTCTTGCTTATGAGCTTATAAAATTTGCTTCAAAACTTTCTTCTTCTTGGGGAACAATTTTGAAAGCGCCGGGTCTTTTATTACAAAGATTCACAACAAAAGAACCGCAAGACGAACATTTAGAAATTGCCCTTGTTGCATTAAAAGTAGCCTTGGGTGAAAACGCTAAACATTCCATAATAACAACTAATTACAGCCTTTCGGAGTAAGTATGTTTAATAAATTAGAAGACTATAAGAAAAAATATTTAGAACTTGAAGAACAATTAGCAGACCCTGCTATCTATCAAGACCAAGACCTTTACAAGAAAACCACAAAGGCGCATGCTGATTTGCGCGATATTGTTGGGCTTTACGATAATTATACAAGCCTTAAAGAGCAATACCAAGAAAATAAGGAATTATTGAACGATTCCGATGCCGATATGCGTGAAATGGCGCAAGAAGAAATTGCCTTTATTGAAGAAGAATTGCCAAAAATCGAACAGCAAATAAAGGTGCTCCTTCTTCCAACAGATCCCCTTGACAGCAAGAACATTATCTTAGAAATTCGCGCTGGTACAGGCGGCGATGAAGCTTCTATCTTCGCTGGCGACCTCTTTAGAATGTATTGCAGATATGCTGAAACAATGAAGTGGAAGGTTGAAATCATTTCTGAAAGCGAATCTGAAACAGGCGGTTACAAAGAAGTAATTGCAATTATTTCAGGTGATAGAGTGTATTCACGTTTGAAATTTGAATCAGGCACGCATCGTGTACAACGTGTTCCAGAAACCGAATCGCAAGGCAGAATTCACACTTCAGCCGCAACAGTTGCTATCATGGCAGAAGCAGACGAAGTTGAAGTTGACCTCAAACCAGAAGATATTCGCGTTGACGTTTATCGCGCTTCAGGTGCAGGCGGTCAGCACGTCAACAAAACAGAATCAGCTGTGCGCCTTACACACATTCCAACAGGTGTTGTTGTGACATGTCAAGACGAAAAGTCACAACATAAAAACAAAGCGCGAGCGATGAAGGTTTTAGCTTCGCGTATATTGCAAGCAGAACAAGATAAGGCACACAATGAACAAGCCTCTGAAAGAAAACAACAAGTTGGTTCAGGCGACAGATCAGAACGCATCAGAACCTACAACTTCCCGCAAGGAAGACTCACTGACCATAGAATAAACCTCACACTCTATTCGCTAGAACGCGTTATGGAAGGCGAAATAAACCCAATTATTGACGCACTTGTAAGCCACGCACAAGCAGAAGCACTCAAGGGGCAAAGTGAATAATGCAAGATATTCTAAAACTTCCTGATTTTTCAAAGAATAATGGGCTTGTAGGCACTATTGCGCAAGACAGTGTTACAAAAGAAGTACTGATGTTCGCATTTATGAACAAAGAAGCTTGGCAAAAAACCATAGAAACAGGCTTTGCTCATTATTATTCTCGTTCACGCAATAAGCTCTGGAAAAAAGGCGAGTCCTCAGGGCATCTGCAAAAAGTAAAGAACATTCGTATTGACTGCGATAACGATTGTATACTACTCTTGATCGAGCAAGAGGGCGCGGCTTGTCATACAAATCATGTCTCTTGCTTTTATCGTGAAATACATGATAACACGCTTCAAGAATGTTCACCTCTTATAAAAGAGTAAAAAGTCGTTGAAATATAGCATAGTTATTTCATATATAAGGAAAAAGGATTGATATATGAGTAATCCAATAGTAAAACTTGGTATTCCAAAAGGTTCACTTGAAGACGCAACTGTTGAACTTTTTGCGCGCGCAGGCTGGAAAATCCGCCGCTCTAACCGCAACTATTTCCCTACTATAGACGATAGTCAAATTGCGACACGTCTTTGCAAGGTGCAAGAAATTCCGCTCTATATTCAAGAGAATGTTCTTGATGTAGGTCTCACAGGCAGAGATTGGCTTTTAGAAAAAGATGTAGATGTTGTTGTTATCCGAGACCTTATCTATTCAAAAGTTTCAAAAAAACCTGCGCGTTGGGTGCTTGCTGTGCAAAACGATTCGCCCTATCAAAAAGCAGAAGATTTAGAAGGCAAGACAATTGCAACTGAACTTATGGGTATGACTCAAAAGTATTTTGCTTCAAAAGGTATTAATGTGAAAACAGTTTTTTCACACGGCGCAACCGAAGCAAAAGTAGTTGAAGGGCTTGTTGATGCTATTGTTGAAGTCACTGAAACAGAAACTACAATAAAAGCCCACAATTTGCGCGTAATAGACGAAGTGCTTTCTTCAAATACAGTGCTTATTGCCAATAAAGAAGCCTATAACGACCCTGTCAGACGTAAGAAAATCGACCAGATAGAAATGCTTCTTGCTGGGGCTTTGCGCGCTGATTCATATGTGTGCATAAAGATGAACGCGCCTGCAAGTAATTTAGACGCAATTCTTGATAAACTTCCAGCAATAAACTCGCCTACTGTCTCGCCTTTACGCGATTCCGCTTGGCTTTCAGTTGAAACCGTTGTCGATACAAATACTGTGCGTGACCTTATTCCGCAATTAGTTGAAGCCGGCGCAGAAGGCATTTTAGAGTTTGCTTTAAATAAATTGATTTAAAAGATGTGGTTTTTTCGAGAGGGAAAACCACGTTTTTTTTAAAAAAACGAGTTTTTCCCTCTCGAGCTCTCCCTTTCCTTAAAAAACAACGCTGCATAAAGAAAAATCGCACAAAGCTAAGAGTCAAGAAAAAGAAAATAAGGATTCATTTATAATGACAGACGAAAGAAGAGAAAAAATAGAAAGAGTGTTAAATCATCGTCAACACGATTTAACACTCGTCCTCGCAAATATTCACGACCCACACAATGTATCTGCTATCTATCGTTCTGCAGATGCCTTTGGAGTGAGCGAAGTGCACCTCTACTACACTGATACAGCCTTTCCTGTGCTTGCAAAAAAAACTTCTGCTTCAGCAAAAAAGTGGGTAGATAGTGTGCGCCACGACAGCAAAGAGTCTCTTTTAGACGCATTAAAGGGCTATAATCTTCTTGCAACAGCGTGCACGCCTATTTCGCAAACTATGTATAGTTATGATTTAACAAAACCTACTGCTATTATCATGGGTAATGAGCATTCAGGTGTGCCTGCCGAGCTTCTTGAGCATGCGCATGGTGAAATATATATACCTATGTTTGGTATGATACAGTCTTTTAACGTCTCCGTTGCTGCGGCACTCTTGCTTGGCGAAGCAAGCAGACAAAGGCAAGCTCTTGGTTTTTATGAAAAAAGCCGTATGCCTAAGGCGCAGTATGATGCTAAATTAGAAGCTTGGCTAGAAAAATAAAAAAAAGGCTTTACTTTGAGTTTTGCCATCGTTAGAGAAAAATTTTTCCTCGGTCGAGTAGTAC
>CAYJHE010000180.1:0-4277 GCA_964369675.1 uncultured Desulfovibrionaceae bacterium
ATGTATTTAAAAATACATGTGAACGTAGTGAACATGCGGATTAATCTTTGTTCATAGCTTGAATTTTGTATGGACAATCTCTCATTTTTAAAGCGAAACAGTATTTAAGCGAAGCTTAAAACTTTTTCGCAAATTAAAAAAAATAAATAAAATGCTTTAGCCTCTCACTGTAGGTTATTCCGCGCAAAATTCGGGTTTCCAAAGGGTAGTAACCCTTTGGTCGCCGAAGGCAAAAAAAGTAAAATCTTACTTCTTCTTTTTAGACTCTTGTTTTTTAGTTACTTCAACTTTTGCAAGTGCGTCTTCAAGTGCTTTCTTGTAGATTTCAAGCACTTGTATTCTTGCGTAATACTTTGATTCTGCTGGAATGATATGCCATGGCGCATAGCTTGTATTTGTACGCATAAACATTTCATTTGCGGCGACTTGGTAGAGGTCGCTTTTTTCTCTGTTTCGCCAATCGTCTTCTGTTATCTTATATTTTTTCCACTCGGTATTTTCTCTTTCTTTGAATCTTCTGAGTTGTTCTTCTGGCGAAATTTGTAACCAAAACTTGAGAATGATATTATTGCTATCGCTCACTAATTCTTCTTCAAAAGAATTGATTTCAGTGTAGGCTCTGCGCCATTCTTCTGGCTTAGCATAACCTTCTACTCTTTCGACTAAAACTCTGCCATACCATGACCTGTCGTAAATTGTGACGCGACCTGCCATAGGAACATGCCGCCAAAAACGCCATAAATAGTGGTGTGAAAGTTCTTCGTCTGTAGGCGAGGAAATTGGGATTACACGCGTGATACGCGCATCAACAGAAGAGGCAAGCCTGCGAATATTTCCACCTTTGCCTGCGGCATCCATACCTTCAAAAACAAGGGTTGATGAGATTCCATGTGTATAAGCTTTGTAGGTGAGCTGGTAGACTTCTGTTTTGAGCTTCTCAAACTTTTCCTTATACTTTTCTTTGATGAGACTTTTTTTAAGGTCAACGCTTTTCAACATTGGTATTGAACCTTGATGAATAGCTTCAAAGTCATTTTTTTTGTTTGTTTTTTCTGCTTTTTTCTTTGCTAGGGCGTTTTCAATGCACTGTATGAGCGCATTTGCAACAGAAACATTTCTGTATTCATCATCACATGCATCTATGATAAACCATGGCGCAAACTCTCTGTCTGTGCGGGGAATCACTTTTGATACAAGTTCAATAAGCTTGTCGTAATGCTTATCTCTTTCCTTTTCAAATGGAGTGAAGTGGATATTTACTTTTTCTTTTTCTCTTTTTTCTTGCCTTTTTGCATGCTCTTCTTTGTCTAAATGCAGCCAAAATTTTGCTATAATGTAGCCATTATCAGCAAGATTGTTTTCTCTTTCGATATTTTTATTCATGATAACTTGTAATTTATCTAATGATATAACATCGCTAACAGCCCTATTCACCATTGGAGCGTACCAACCGCCAACAAAGATGCCAAATTCACCTTTAGCTGGAATTTTTTGCCAATATCTCCATGAAAGAGGGCGCATTCTTTCTTCTTCTGTTGCGTGCCAGAAAGTGTGTATTTGCATTTTCTTTTGGTCTAACCAAGAAGAGAGCATGTTTACAACCTCGCCCCTACCAGAACCTGTCACACCAGTGATGTTCACGAGTATAGCCAAGCCGTGCTCTTTGCATTCTTCTTGCAGGTTGAAGAGTTTCATTCTTAATTCATTTTCAAAAGCCTTGTATTCTTTAGAGCTGTATTTCTGTCCTAAGGTCATAGATTCAAACATAAAAATTCCTTTGTTGGGGTGAAATTATAGTGAGAAAATACTAATGTAAAGCTTTATATATGTATACTATTTAATTTGAATTATTGCAAGCAAGAAGCATTAGAGCACTTTTTAAAAAAACAGAATTTGCATTTATAAGGCAAATTCTGTTTTTTATTTTAGTGGATTTATAAAGTGATAACAGTTTTGCAAGAGTGATTTTGCAATTCTTTTTCAATAGTACCTGCGTATTCACCTAAGTTTTTTAAAGTAAATTCATGGCAGGATTCCTTGCTTTCGCCTACTTGTATGATAGCATCGTCACCTAAGCGCAGTGTTTTGATGTATCGTGAACCAGAGAAAGCAGAGAGGTCTAAGTGGTGTTGTGCAAGTATGTTTTTATAGTCTATATTTGAACTATAGACATCATTTGGCGCAGGAAGCTCATCTATTTCGTAATACGACTTACCGTATTCGATATAAGAGCCGACACTGCGTGAGATAATTGCATGAGCGTGCACACGTTTAGAGATGAAGGTAAAGCTTGGATAGGAATTTTCATCATAAATTTTATAAAAATTCTCTAAGACAAGGGTTGAATTGTTGTGTGGGAAATAGATTTGTAAAGTATCCTCGATTTTTTCAAATAAAGCATCTTCAAGCTCAAATAAAAAGCCCACTTCTGTGTTTGATTTTTCCAAGTTGACAGGGACCCGTTCGCCATGCAAGGGAATAGAAAAACATAAAACCGACATAAAAACTCCTGTAGCTGAGTTGTAGCCTGTTAAAAATAACTTTGATGATAGTGCATAAAAAAATCAGCACTTCATCATGATTTACCTCCAGCAACAAGAAAAAGAGGGGGAGATAAATAAACCTATGTAGCAGTAAAAGTGTTTATAAAAACAGCACTAAAAAAATAGTTACATATATAATAATATTAATTCCTATTATTGTCAATAAGTATAAATAAATTTATTTTGTCTACAATATGTCTATTATACTAAAATTACATACTAATTTTAATTGCTTTTAGAATGTTAAAAAATAAAAAGCCCTCAAGCAGTGCGTAAGTGCAATGCATGAGGGCTTAGAATGAATTTTATATTAATCTTAGTGAGCTAATACAGTCAAAAGAATAATAGCAACAATGTTGATGATTTTAATCATTGGGTTGATAGCAGGACCAGCAGTATCTTTGTAAGGGTCGCCAACAGTATCACCAGTTACAGCTGCTTTGTGGGCATCTGAACCTTTACCGCCATGATAGCCGTCTTCAATATATTTCTTTGCATTATCCCATGCGCCGCCGCCTGATGTCATTGAAAGAGCAACGAAGATACCTGTAACGATTGTACCCATAAGCATAGCACCAATACATGCAAATGCAGCTTCTTGACCAGCAATTGCATTGATAACAAAGTATACAACAACAGGAGCTAATACAGGAAGAAGTGAAGGAATAAGCATTTCTCTGATAGCAGCTTTTGTGAGCATGTCAACAGCAGCTGAATAATCAGGTTTTGCAGTGCCTTCCATGATGCCTGGAATTTCTTTGAATTGACGGCGAACTTCAACAACAACCTCACCGCCAGCGCGTCCAACAGCCATCATACCCATAGCACCAAAGAGGTAAGGAAGAAGACCACCGATGAAAAGACCTATCAATACAAATGGGTCTTTCAAGGTAAATTCAACATCTAAGTGAGGGAAGAAGCGGTCTAAGTCTGCTGTGAAAGCAGCAAATAACACAAGTGCAGCAAGACCAGCAGAACCGATAGCATAACCCTTTGTTACAGCTTTTGTTGTGTTACCAACAGCGTCAAGCGCGTCAGTTACAGTACGAACATCTTCAGGTAGACCAGCCATTTCAGCAATACCGCCAGCATTATCTGTAACAGGTCCGTAAGCATCAAGAGCAACTACCATACCAGCAAGTGCAAGCATTGTTGTAGCAGCAATAGCGATGCCGAATAAACCAGCGCACATATAGGTAATGATTATACCAGCACAGATAATAACAACAGGAATTGCAGTTGCTTCCATTGAAACAGCTAAGCCTTGGATGACATTTGTTCCGTGGCCTGTTTCAGAAGCTGCAGCAATTGATTTTACAGGTCTGTAGTTTGTTGCTGTGTAATATTCAGTAGCCCAAACAAGAAGTCCTGTAATGATAAGACCAGTATACACGCAGATAAGAAGGCTGCCAGCTGTGAAAGATTGACCTTCAATATACATTGTGCCGTAATCGCCAAACATCACATTTGTGATGATAGTGATAAGCACAGCAGAAATAATTGAAGTAGCAATTAATCCTTTATAAAGAGCTTTCATAATCTTCATTGAAGAATCAAGCTTTACAAAGCGGATAGATGCAACAGAAGCTAATATACACACGCCTGAAATAAGAAGTGGATACATCATCATGCTTTCTTTCAATTCACCTGTGAAGTAGATAGCAGCTAAAAGCATAGTTGCAACAATAGTTACAGCATATGTTTCAAAAAGGTCAGCAGCCATACCAGCACAGT
>CAYJHE010000181.1:0-1789 GCA_964369675.1 uncultured Desulfovibrionaceae bacterium
ACTACTTTTATGAACAAACTTTTTTTACTTTTTTTAGGTGCTTTTTCTCTTTTTCTAGGCTCACCTAATCCTTTTTACCACATTCCTCTTATTGTTCTTTTCTATCCTGCTACGCTTTTTTTGATAGCAAAAAATGCAGAACATGCTAAAGAAGCCTTTAATTATGCTTTTTATAGTGGCGCACTTGGCGCAAGCATGAGCGTGTATTGGCTTGCTATTCCAGTGTATGAATATGGTCACTTTCCTTGGTTTCTTGCTTTTCCTGTGCCTGTATGTATGGGTTTATACATAGGCCTGTACGGCGGAATATATTCTTATTGCGTGCATAAGGTAAAGCATTTTTCAGACAGAAGAATTATCCTGTTCACTTTCTTTTCATGGTTCTTCCTTGAATGGGTGCGCTCATGGCTTTTTACTGGCTTTACTTGGCTTAATATCGCTTCTGCGCTTTCTGCTTTTCCTTTACTTGTGCAAGGTGCAAGTCTTATTGGTATGACGGCACTTTCAGCTTATTTTGCTATGCTTGGTGTTGCTCTTGTTTCAAAATCTCGTATAAAGTGGCTTGCCTCTGCTCTTATTGTTCTTCCTATTTTGCTTACAACTGCCTTTCCAACAGCTTATTATTCTTTTACTCGCATTCTTTCTACACTCTCTCTTGATTATGAAGAAGAAGAGGACTGGCAAAATATTCTTATTGTGCAGGGTAATTTAGATCAGTCTATAAAGTGGGATAAGGAAATACAAGAGCATACAGTAAATAAATACCTTCAATTAAGCCTTAAGGGAATCACGGACGCGCGCAATCAAGAAGATATGGCTATTGACTTGATTGTTTTTCCTGAAACCTCCATGCCTTTTTTCTTGCAAGACAAGAAAAATTATCTTCAAAAATTTCTTGATTTTAGCAAAGAACACAATACAGCTATAATGATTGGCGGTATTTCCTATGAATTTAATCAAGCTAAACACAAAAAAGAATATTTTAATTCGGTTTTTTTAATCAAACCTGACGACACGCTTACTTCTCTCTTTGACCTTCAGTATTACGAACCACCAACATATTCAAAACAACATCTTGTACCCTTTGGTGAATATGTTCCCGAAATTTTTACTTCTATAGATTTTCTTGCTGTCTTGCTTCAAGATTTTGGCGGATTTACTGCAAAAAAAAGTCAAGAATTGCTTTATCATAACGATGAAACAGCCTCAGCTCTTCTTCTTTGCTATGAAGCGATATTTTCAGAAATCGCACAAGAACAGGTGAAAAAGGGTGCAAATCTTCTTATAAATATCAGTAATGACGCATGGTATGGCAGATCTTCTGCTGCAAAACAGCATTTAGACCTTGCAAGATTGCGTGCAATAGAGCAAAGAAAACCGCTTATACGCGCAACAAATACTGGCATAAGTGCCTTTGTTAATCCTTATGGCGAAGTGATAAAAAGCACTGAATTGTTTAAAGATAGCTATATTTTTTCACGAGTCCGTCTCAATTCGCAATATTCTGTATACTATGTAATCAAGCCTTATTTGACCTATGTGCTCAACTTGCTCTTTTGTTACTTTTTGTATACACTGTATCGGACAAATAAGAAAAAGATGAAGAAAAAGAAAGCTTAGCTTTAGTTACTTCATAGTTCTTTGGTATAGTAAGCTAAATGAGAGCGAGGGGATTATCCCCGCGCGAACAAAGGCTTTAGCGAGCGAAACAAGAGCCACGTCTCTTGTGAGCGAGGTTTTGTGCACGAAGTCGCCAAAACAAATAAGAAAAAGATGAAGAAAAAGAAAG
>CAYJHE010000181.1:1889-4273 GCA_964369675.1 uncultured Desulfovibrionaceae bacterium
TCGGAGTAGAGTTGATGTTACAATTAGTTGAATTAAAATCTTTGTTTGCGCAAAGCGAAGAAAACTTTCTTGCTCTATGGAGGAGGCTTTGACATTGATGTGGCAAAAAACTCACTCAAAGAACTTGAAGAAAGTCTTGCAAAGCCTGAAGTGTGGTCAAATCCACAAAAGATGACAGCCTTATTGCGCGAAAAAAGTCTTGTAGAAACAAATCTGAAGAATTATCTCGACCTAGAATCAGCTTATACAGATTCTAAGGACTGGCTTGCTTTTGCTGAAGAAGGCGAGGAAGAAGCGCAACTAGCTTTACAAAATTCTTTAAACAAGCTCAATGAAAAGATTCAAGAAAGCCGTTTGGCAATGCTTTTATCTGACGAAGACGATATTAAAGACGCTATTATAGAAATTCACCCAGGTGCAGGCGGCACAGAAGCGCAAGATTGGGCGCAAATGCTTGAGCGTATGTATTTACGTTTTGCAGATGTGCGTGAATATAAATCTGAAATTATTGACTATTTAGCAGGTGATGAAGCAGGAATAAAGTCAGTCACCTTGCGCATTGTAGGCCCTTATGCCTATGGCTTTTTGAAGTCAGAAAAGGGCATACACAGGCTTATACGCATTTCTCCTTTTGATGCTTCAGGTAAGAGGCACACTTCCTTTGCTTCTGTTGATGTTTTGCCTGATGTTGGCGATGACATACAGATAGATATAGTTGAAAGTGACTTACGCATTGATTTTTACAGGGCATCTGGCGCAGGTGGTCAGCATGTGAACAAGACAGAATCTGCTGTGCGTGTTACTCACATTCCTACAGGCATTGTTGCGCAGTGTCAGAATGAAAAGTCTCAGCATTCTAACAAGGAATCTGCAATGAAGATTCTCAAAGCAAGGTTGCATGAGCATGAAAGAAAGAAGCGCGACAAATTAAAGCAAGAAGATTATGCTGAAAAGAACGCGATAAATTTTGGCAGTCAGATAAGAACCTACACTTTGCAACCCTACAGATTAGTCAAAGATCACAGGACAAATGCGCAAAATGCTGATGTTGATGCTGTTTTAGACGGCAAGATAATGACATTTATAAATGATTACTTACTTTTTTCTTATGAAAAAGGACAATAAGATGGAAAATATCACAAATACAGAAGAGAATATAATTAAGGAATTTGATTCTTTTGAAGACTTTCTTTCAAGGTCAAATAATCTGCATGCAAATAAGAAATGCCTTGCGCTTGTGCGCTGTATTCCGCATGCTGATATTGGAAGTTTCAAGAAAAATATAGAAGAAATGAATAAAAAAGGCTGGTATGCTTTGGAATTTAATTTCAAGCAAGATGTGTCAAATATGCTGAATGATGAAATTTATGAAAAAGCCAAGGAAAGTCTTGTTCAAAAGGACAAGGAAGTGATGGAATCTTGTTTGGTTCAGGCAAATGAAAAGAATTTTCTCTTCTTTGGGAAATTTGATGCATAGTATGTGCAAAATTAAAGGATAATACAAATGACTACTGAGAAAAAAAATAGCTGTTTAAGCATTGCCATAATGAGTGGAAAGGGCGGAGTAGGTAAGAGTAATCTTGCGTTAAATCTTGGTTATGCCTTGGCTAAGCAGGATTTTTCCACCTTACTTATGGACTGCGATTTGGGTCTTGCTAATTTAGATGTTTTACTAGGTGCTTCGCCTGAGCACAATTTGCAAGATGTGATAAATAATACAATTGAAGCAAGGCAAGTGCTTGTGCCTATTATAGAAGAAGGCAATAAAAAACTTTCTCTTCTTCCTTCTGCTTCGGGCATTCCTGAACTTGCAGATTTAAGCTATGAAAAGCAAATAGAAATGCTTCACACACTCAGTCCTCTTTTTGATGACTATAAAATGCTTTTGCTTGACCTTGGAGCAGGCGTACATGAAACAGTGCAGTATTTTGCGGCAATGGCAGCAATAAGGCTTATTATTCTCACCCCAGAGCCAACTTCACTCACTGATGCCTATGCGCTTGTGAAGGTACTTAAAACAAAGTTGCATGTGAATGAATTTCTTGTAGTAGTAAATCAAGCTGAAAGTGCTAAAGAAGCAGGGCAGGTTTTTGAAAGGCTTGCTACTGCTTGTGACCACTTTTTAAAGGTAAAGCCTGTATACTTAGGGGCTGTTTCTTACGACACAAAGTTGCAAGAAGCAGTTATAAGGCAAGCACCTTTTATGCATTTATTTCCAGAGAGTACAGCATCAAAAGATGTCAATAGCTTAGCTGCAAAACTCACAAAGATTTATGCAAGCATGGAGAAGAAGATTGCAGATAAGGATGTGCTTCATTTAGAGCAAGGGGAAGCTTAAAAAAAGAATGGCATTGTTTACTATATGAACAATGCTTTTTTTTGTT
>CAYJHE010000182.1:0-4250 GCA_964369675.1 uncultured Desulfovibrionaceae bacterium
TTTTTCTTTTGCCTTCGGCGACCAAAGGACTACTGCCCTTTGGAAACCCGAGCATGAGCGGTGAAACAATATTCATAGCTAAAGAAGGAAATTATTTTTTTATTTGCGAAAAAGTTTTAAGCTTCGCTTAAATACTGTTTCGCTTTAAAAATTGGGGCTTATCATGAAAAAAGTCAAGCTACGAACAAAGAACTTGCTACATGTTCACTTTGTTCACATGTGTTTTTTAGGTTAAATTGGAATAAACTGTTAAATTCATTACTTTTGTGTTTTTCTGTATTTGCGCACATTATTGTTGTGCTCATTGAGATTTCTTGAAAAATAGTGCGAGCCGTCAGTGCCCTTTGCAACAAAATAATAAAACTTATGCTGTTCAGGGTTTATTGCTGCCTGAATAGAAGCGAGTGAGGGCGAGCAGATTGGCCCAGGAGGGAGTCCTGCCTTTCTATAAGTATTATAAGGATTTTTTTCATTATCTAAGTGCCTATTAAGTAGGGGCGGTTTGAAATTTTCACCTTCGCCATAAGCAACAGTTGGGTCAGCTTGAAGGCGCATATTTGCCTTTATTCTATTTGTATACACACCAGCAACGCGCGCTCTTTCGTCTTTTTTTCCTGTTTCTTTTTCAACAATAGAAGCAAGTGAAAGGTATCTTGTGAGCTGTTCTTTTGTTGGTCTATTTTTATTTCCCAAGTCTTTCCATGTTTGTTCTGTTTTGCGCCAGAAGGTATCAATAAGCCTTCCTGCTATAGCTTGTGCGGCCTTTTCGTCCAATTCTTTTGGTTTTGGAAGAAAGTAGGTATCAGGATAGAGAAAGCCTTCGGCATTAGCAAAAGGTATGCCCCAATGCGCAAGGAATTTCTTGTCGTGAATGACCTTTTTAAAGTCTTCGTATTCAGCATATCCTTCTTCTTCTAAAAGTCGTGCCACTTCCCACCACGGCAAGCCTTCGCGTATGGTAAGTCTGTAAAAAATAGCTTCACCAAGCATAAGATGATCGAGCACTTCTTGCGGCCTCCAGCCAGTATTAAATTCAAACTTGCCTGCTTGAATGTTCTTATCTGCTTCTAAGTAGAGGGCTAAGAACTTGAATGAAAGCACATCTGTAATAATATTATTTTCTTTAAGAAGTTCTGCAACTTGGTTAAAGCCCATACCAGGCTTTATTTCAATCACAACATCATGCGCCATCGCACCTGTTTCAGGACTTGTACGCAAGAATTTATGCGCCTTTGTATAGATAAAAGCGCCTGCACAAACTGAGCCTATCCAAAGAAAAAGTAAGGTATAAAGAATAAATTTTTTCATAATGTTTACTGTAATAAGGATTGTTTATTGTTGTAGTTTAAAAAAGAAGAAAGAATGAGACTTGCCGCTGCTTGGTCAAGTATTTTCTTTTTTTGGTCGTATTTCACATGAGCTATCAATTCTTCTGCTTCAAAAGAAGAGAGAGCTTCGTTTATAAGGTAGATTGGTAGACTTGTACGCCTTTTCATTGAATTTGCAAAATTGCGAACTTGAGCAGAAGTTTGTGTTTCTTGTCCGTCAAGCCCAAGGGGAAGCCCTATAACAATAGCTTCAATTTCTTCCTTTTCAAGCAAATCCAAGATAAAGTCAAACATGGCATTTCTTGTTGTTCTCTCATAAGTGCAAAGAGGAAAAGAAAGATTTTCATCTGATGTGCTACATGCAAAACCCATGCGCTTTAAGCCAAAGTCTATGCCAAGATATTTCATACAAGGACCTAGAGCACATAATGCCTTATGATAAGAAAAAGCACAAGTGCGTATATTCCAGCAAGCACATCGTCAATCATAATACCAAAACCGCCGGAAAACACTCTTTCAAGCTGTTTTATAGGATAAATCTTTGTGATGTCAAAAAGCCTGAAAAGTGCGAATGCCAATAAAAGCTGAATAAGTATGCTTGTGTCTTTCAAGTCAGCAAATGTGAGTGCTTTTATAGGAAGCATAACTATCCAAAGCCCCACTAATTCGTCTATCACAATAGAGGAAGGGTCTTTTGCTTGCAATAATTTTTCAGCATGTCCACTTGCAAAAACACCAAAGAAGAAAAGCGCAATAAGTGAAATTATTCTTGCAAAAAAGGGCAGTGGTAAAAAGCAAAAATAGCCAAGCACAAGCGAAAAGAGCGAGCCCCATGTTCCTGGTGCAAAAGGCACTAAGCCCGAAGGTTCAAGCCTTGCAAGGGCAAGAATAAGTCTTGAAGTTATGCTCATATTCTACCTATATATCTGTATTATTTGGTCTGTGACTGCATCAGGAGTTGAATTTCTGTCAACACACACTGTCGCATCGGCATACTTAGTATACAATTCCATTCTTTCATTATAGAGGTCTTCTACTGTTTGATTAGGCCCAATAGCAAGTCCTCTGTCAGGATTGAGGGCTATTCTGTCTAAAATAAGGTCTAAAGGAGCGGACATAAGTATACAAGGCCCAAGCGATTTGAGATGTTCTATGCTTTTTTCTCTGTATATAACAGAACCGCCTGTTGCTATAACTGTTCTTCTTACGCGTATTTTTTGCACTACTTCTGCTTCTAAGTCTAAAAACTCTTCCTTTGTAAGCCTATCAGCAATATCTTGCAAGCTCACACCATAAAGAGCTTCTATGAGATAATCGCTATCCATGGGCGCAAAGGCTATTTTCTTTGCAAGTAAAAGCCCTGTTGTGCTCTTACCTACTCCTGGCATGCCAATAATGGTAATGCAAGACTGTTGTGAAAGTTTAGATAATAAGGAATCGTGGGACATAGAATAAACCTAGTTTAAAGTATAATTTAATCAAAGTCTGCAAGCAAAGCTTTGAAGTCGATTTTTTCAGGGTCAGGATTAGGAATAGTTTGGCGCATGCGCATAAGTGCTGTAACAAGCTGGGCTGAGGAAACACCTAATCTTATAGAAGTATGCGCTTCCATAAAGGCTGCTAAAATATCACATGACTTGAGAAGTACGCCGTCCTTTGCCTTGTGTGCAAAGTCAGTGTATTTTGCCAAGTCGCTATAGTCACATTTTATTATCTTGTTTTCCAAAATATAGCAATTGTTGAATTCACCGCCAATATTTAACCCAAGAACATAGCTTAATTCATCAACTATCTTTGTGTAACCTGCGTTTTTTAATGGCTTGAGAATACGCTCTTCAAGCTCATTATGTTCATAATGGTGTATAAAGGCAGGCAAACCCTCTGAAGAATTTTTCACGGGGCTTATAATATCTCTTGTGAGAAGTTCGGGTAAGTCGTGAAAAAGACCACAGAAAAAGTTGTTTGTGATTCTTGTCTTGCAAGCATCTATATTATAGCTCACAAAAAAAGCAAGGGCAGCAACAAAGAACATATGACCTAGAACAGAAGTTGTAGGCAGTCTTTGTTCTTGTGACCAACGAATCTGAAAGCGTAATTGGCCGCAAAAATGCGCAAAAGCACCAAGAGCATCATCTTTATTGAGCACATTTTTCAAGCCGCTCATGCCCTCTTTTGTCGCTATTTTATCTAAGCGTATGATAAAGTCTTTGCGTATATTTTCTATTTCAGTGTCAAAAGTATTGTAGTCAGCTATAAGATTAAATTCCCATTGCGAAGCAAAAAGGTGAGCAGCATTTAAAATATCCTTAGTGTGCGCATGCGCAAAGACTCTTTCCCCTCTGTGGTACTTTTTGAAATCCTCAAAAAATTTCTTGCTAAAAGGCGCAAGAATAGGAGTGAGGTTTCTTTCCACATAGGAAGTAAGCTCGGCATAATGCTCTCTATTTTGCTTTATTTTATAAAAAAGCGGGGGTTTTAAATCCGTAATAACAAGTCTATAGAAATAGTCAAAGAGCGAAGCTTCAATAATATCATAGCAAAGTTCTTCTCTTTGCTCATCGCTATCACATTCAACTGTGTGGGCAAGCAAGAAGGCAACAATCATCTTATGTGCCTGCTTATCAACTTCATAAAGCTCAGCAGGGCGCAACTTATCATTCCAGCGGCGCATGTTAAAACCACTGAAAAGTGAATGAAGAAGGCTTTTTCGTATTGTACTCATAAAATAAAAATAGCACAGCTTTAACTAAGTCGCAAGTCTTTGTAATTTTCGATAAAGCTTCATTTTTTGCCTTCGGCGACCAAAGGAAATAATTTCCTTTGGAAACCTTAGTATGAGCGATTAAGCAATATTTATAGCTAAAGAAGAAATTATTTTTTTATTTGCGAAAAAGTTTTAAGCTTCGCTTAAATACTGTTTCG
>CAYJHE010000183.1:0-4219 GCA_964369675.1 uncultured Desulfovibrionaceae bacterium
TTAATTTTCTCATTAACTTGTGCCCTACTCCTTATTTAACACCAAAACTTTTTCCACAATTATTTTTTAAGGAGGGGGAAGTTTGAGGGGGGAACCGCATTTTTTATAAAAAAATGTGGTTCCCCCCTCAAAAAAACCTCTACACACAAAGGAGTCTCCCATAGCAGCGAAAATTGAAGGCAATGTTACTGGATTGAAATCTAGTGAAGTTAAGGCGGTTACAAATTTAGGCAAGCGCAAGTATAACGACAAAAGGGGTTATACTAACGATCAGGCGCATGAATTGTGTGCTGTTTCTCGTCTTATTAATAGACAGGTAGGCCTTATAATTGACAGAACTGGTGTTGTACTTATGGTGATTGTGGGCACTGCATCTGGTCTTTTCATACCTGAACTTCCAAGAGAGAGGATTTCAAGTGGCAAGTTGCGTGGTCTTAGACTTTTGCACACACATTTAGAAGTGACTGGCCTCACTCAAGAAGACTTGATGGACATGCTTTTTTTAAGGCTGGACTGCATTCAATTATTTACTGTGAATCCTTATGGTAATCCTGTGCAAATGCACTACGCACATTTATTGCCACAAAGCGATGGGCAAAATAAAGGTGAAGAAAACAAAGGCTATAAAGTCTATACACCTGAAACTTGGGATCACTTTGACGTGGATATTTTGGCGCAAGCAGAAAGCTTAGAGGCTGAGATAGAACGTAATACTAAGGACTCTATCAAGGCAGATGAAAAACATAAAGAAAGGGCTATACTTATTAGTGTTTCAACTGCGCCAAAAGATGTGCAGGAACAATATTTAGATGAATTAGAAGAACTTGCGAGAACAGCAGGCATTAAGGTTGTTGGCAGATTAATGCAGAGAGTTTCTAAGATTAATCCACGTTCTGTTTTAGGTGAAGGAAAGTTAGCTGAACTTGAAGTGCTTGCCTTGCAGGGACAAGCAGGCGTGCTGATTTTTGATAACGACTTAGCGCCGGCACAATTGCAAAATATAGCTGAAACAACAGAAAGAAAGGTTTTGGATAGAACGCAAGTTATTCTTGATATTTTTGCACAACACGCAAAGACAAAGGCTGGCAAATTGCAGGTGGAAATGGCGCAATTAAAGTATACATTACCACGACTTGTTGGCAGAAAACAGGCTATGGATAGGTTAATGGGTGGTATAGGCGGAAGAGGGCCTGGTGAAACAAAGTTAGAAACTGACAGACGTAGAGTGCGTGACAGAATTACAAAGATAAAACAAGAATTAGACCAATTAAGAAAACAAAGACAACAGGTAAGAGCAAGAAGAACAAAGTCTAACTTGCCTATAGTCTGCTTTGTTGGTTATACAAATGTGGGCAAATCTACTTTATTGAATGCTTTGACGGGTTCTGATGTACTTGCAGAAAATAAATTATTTGCAACACTAGACCCTACAACAAGAAGACTGCGCTTTCCAAAAGAACATGAACTTGTGCTTGCAGACACAGTGGGTTTTATAAGAAATCTGCCTAAAGACTTGCAAGAAGCTTTTAGAGCAACTTTAGAAGAATTGGAAGAAGCGGACTTTTTATTGCATGTTGCAGATGCATCACACACGCAAGTTGAAGTGCAAATACAGGCAGTTGAAAGACAATTAGAAGAAATGGAATTAAACGAAAAAGCTTGTTTGCTTATCTTGAATAAGTGGGAAAGTATTGATGAAGAAAGAAAAGCAGACTTAGAACTTGCTTTTCCTCATGCCTTACATACAAGCGCATTACAAAAAGAAGGCTTAGAAGAGCTTTCGGCTTTACTTGAAAAAAGGTTCTTTGAAGAATGAAGAATATAGCTGTAATTATAAGAACTTACTCAAGGGTTGAAGACACAAAAGCCCTTGTTGAAATCATAGAAAAGAAGTGGAAAAAAAATAACTACACTCTTTTTATTGCACATAATGGTAAGAAAGACGGCTATCTTTTAGAGCCTTGCTTGTCTGAATATGCAACTATCTTAGAATACGAAAATAATCCAGGCCACAGAACAGGCGCAAGAGACTTGGTGCAAAATGCCTACGCGCATATTGAAAATAATAATGATTTTGAATACATACTCTTTATTGAATCTGACTTTTGGCTTTTAGACGAAAAGCTTATCTTGAATGCAATTGAAGCAGACAAAGACATGGCAACTTCACTTTGGATAGAAAAAAGACAATCACTTGGCGTGGACTTTTTCTTAGTGAAAAAAGCCTATATAGATAAGAATAAAGAACTTTTGAATTGGGCAGATTCACCTGAAACAGATATGAAAAAAGCTTTTGATGAAAGCGTGGGGACAAATGGCAAGGCATCTGTCTATATTTTTGACGAACTTCGCCCCATACACGCCCCTTCACTTATGCGTAAACTTTTTAAAAGTATCTTTAAAGCAAGACATTACGAAGGCGGAAGGTTTAGAATATTTCCAAAAGCAATGGTTGTTACACATCATATTGAAGACCTTGTAAATGGCATAGAAGAAAAGAAAGCACTTGCAAATGCCCTACTTGAAGAAGAATTCTTTATAACAGAAAAAAAAGCAACTCTGTCCTATTTAGACAGGAATATTGTAACTATTGCAAAATACTTTCCAAATTCAGCTTTTTTCAAGAAGAAATTATT
The DNA here is from genome assembly GCA_964369675.1 of uncultured Desulfovibrionaceae bacterium. Lineage (GTDB taxonomy): Bacteria > Desulfobacterota > Desulfovibrionia > Desulfovibrionales > Desulfovibrionaceae > CAYJAZ01. The sequence goes on from CAYJHE010000183.1 coordinate 2,637, forward strand.
ATAAAAGCTTTTCAAAACTCCTTAGACTCTATCAATATATTTAATAGTTATTCTTTATGATTTTAATAAATGTAGCAAGAACTTCTTGAACTTTTAGCTTGACTTTGCCAACATTTGATACTATCTTATTTAAGAATTTTATATTACTTTGCACGGATAGGAGATGCGACACATGACCATCATTACGTACCTTTTTGGCTATGTAGCCATAATTATTTGTCTTGCCTTGGCTATTTCAAGGATAAGAAGATTTACTTCACGCCCTTTTCACATTCGTTGGGAACTTTATCCTGTTCCACACGAAGGAGAACGCGCGGCTTGGGGTGGTTCTTATTTAGAAGAAAGTGGCTGGTGGCACAAACCCCGTACACATTCTATGCTCGGTATGGCTAAAGGCCTTGCTGAAGAAATGTTACTTTTACATTTAACTTTCAAACACAATCGTGACCTTTGGATGCGCACATATCCTTTCCATGGTGGTATCTACCTTTGTTTCGCTTCTTTTGGTTTGACTTTCTTAGGCGCGCTTTTGGGCTTTGCAGGCACAAATGACGGTGCTTTTTTAGGCTTTATTGGCACATTGGCTAATATTTGTGCTTTAGTTGGTAAGGTTGCTATTGTTATTGGTGGCTGTCTTTTAATTCAAAGACGTCTTACAAATGCTTCACTCAGAGCTTTTTCAACACCTGAACACTATTTTAACCTCCTTATCTTCATTGGTTGGGCTTTGCTTGGTATTTTTGCAATGCAAACAGTGCCTTCTTACTTTGAAGCTAACCGTCAATTCTATATGTCATTCATGACATTCAACTTTAGTGCTGTTTCTGACGCTATTCCTAGCACTGGCTTTGCTGTACTTCATCTGTATACTTTTGCTCTTATGATTATAGTTCCTGCTACTCACATGGCGCATTTATTTATGAAATACTTCACTTGGCACAATATCCGCTGGGATGACACACCAACTCTCGATGACAAGAAAATCAACGATCTTATTGCAACAAGACTTGGCTACAAGCCAACATGGTCTGCTGACCACATCAAGGGTGACGGCGTGAAAACTTGGGCTGATATAGCTATGTTCAACCCTGCTCAAGAAGAAGAAAAATAATCTATTTTCACAATTTACTATTATCATAAATATAAAGCGTATTTATAAGGAGCATTTAGAATGCAAAACTTTAAACTTACTGATATTTCTACAAAAGAAGGCCAACTTCTTGATGTAAAAATTAAAGATCTCATGCCTGTCAACCATGTTGAACTCATCGACCACGAATGGAGCGAATGGACTGACGCACAAAAAGAAGAATTTGTAACTCACCTTGACTCTGTTTCTGTGTTACAAATCCCAACTCCTAAAACTGAAGCTGAAAAGCAAGCAATTGTTGATAAATTCTTAGCTGGTTTCAAAAAACTCTTAGACGAACAAAACAACTGGACCTTTGGTACTATGCTTGAAACAAGCCTTGAGTACTGCGCTCAGTGTAATTCATGTTCAGATGCTTGCCACCTTTATGAAGCATCAGGCAACCATGAAATGTATCGTCCAAACTACCGTTCAGAAATCTTCCGCCGTATTT
>CAYJHE010000184.1:0-4178 GCA_964369675.1 uncultured Desulfovibrionaceae bacterium
CCTCAAACTCCCCCCTCCTTAAAAAATAATTGTGGAAAAAGTTTTGGTGTTAAATATGGGGTATGGCACAAGTTAATGAGAAAATTAACTTTGTTTAAATTTTTTCGTAGGGGCGAGCATTGCTCGCCAGCTTTAGTTTTCGGGAAAGCAATGCTTTTCACTATTAAGAGATAAAAAGCAGATATAAACATAAAACTTCTTGTGCCATGAATAAAGTTTATAAGGTCTTCCTTTCTTCACGACTATTTTTTAAGGAAAGGGGAGAGTTTGAGAGGGGAAAACCTTATTTTTTATAAAAAAATATGGTTTTCCCCTCTCAAGAATCATCATTCACTTAAATAACTTGCAATCATGCTGTCGTATTCTGAAGTGCGTTTGAAAGTATCAGCAGCCATTTGTTTTCTGAAATCGAGGTCAATAGTCATATTATTTTTTGAGAGCAGTTCTTGTGCTTTTGCGTAATCGTCTGGATTTGAGATAACGAGAATGGAGTGGTAGTTTTTAGAGGAGGCACGCAAGAGGCATGGCCCACCGATGTCGATTTCTTCTACCATTTGACGTACTGGTAATTTTTTTTCTAATGCTGTTTTGAAATCATAGAGATTTACAATAACAAGGTCGAAAGGCTCGATTTCATGCCCTGCAAGTGTGCCTAAGTGCTCGCTATTGTCTTTGTCGGCAAGTATGCCGCCGTGAATCTTTGGGTGTAGGGTTTTCACTCTACCGCCGAGAATTTCAGGAAAACCTGTGACAGCACTTACGGCTGTAACTTTTAATCCTTGCTCTTGGAGAAATTTTAATGTTCCGCCTGTAGACACAAGCTCGACATTGTTTTTTGCGAGAAATTGTGCAAACTCAGGCAGATTGTCCTTGTGTGTCACACTGATAAGCGCGCGCTTGATAGGTAACATATCCATTATAAACTCCTTTTTATTTGGCTTTTTTTAAATATTCAATTGCATTTTTGAAAAGCACTGTTGCTAATTGCTCAGGCACTTGACGCGTCCAATTCGGATAATTTGTGACATGTCCTGCTGCTTCTGGATGCGGCATAAGTCCAAGTATATGCCCACTAGGGTCGGTTAAACCTGCTATAGCAAGTGGCGAACCATTTGGATTGTATGGGTATTCTTGCGTTTCAATGCCTGTGTCAGGGTGTGAATATTGTAAGGCAATGAGATTTTCTTCTTGCAGACGTGAAAGAATTGTGTCGTTAAGAGTAACAAGCCTGCCTTCACCATGACGTATAGGACAATCAATGTATTCGATACCTTGAGTGAAAATACATTTTGAAGCTTTGTTGACCTTCAAATGCACCCACCTATCTTCGTATCGCGCAGACGCGTTATGTGCAAGTGAAACCTGCCTTGTGAAATATTCATTATCAAGAGCTGGGAGTATGCCAAGTTTTACAAGTAGCTGAAAACCGTTGCAAATACCCATGATAAGCTTGCCTTCAGCAATAAATTCTTTGAGCGATTGCATGAGTGACTTACCGTCTTTATCGCTTAAATGTCTCCATCTCTGCGCTGCTGCTTGGGCTGCACCTAAATCATCACCGTCTAAGAAACCGCCAGGGAAGATAAGAAAGTGGTAGTCAGAAAGTTTGACAGAACCGTCTGCAATGTCTGCAAAATGGACGATATCTGCCTTTTCTGCGCCTGCAACTATGCATGCATGCGCTGTTTCTTTGTGTGAATTTGTTCCAAAACCTGTGATAACAAGAGCGTGAACTGCTGACATGTTATTCTCCTAATATAACTGTTTTTATTTGTGTTTTTGAGAAAGTGAACTTTGATCTTTTATTATTGACTAAGCTCTAAAGCAAAGGAATAAGCATCGGCAAATGTTTCTAATGGCATAGAGCCTAAGATGACTAAATCGTTAACTAAGAATGAAGGTGTTCCTGTGAAGCCAAGCTCTTCTGCTTCTCTTATGTCTTCTTCTAGGATTTGCGTGTATTTTTTATTGTTTTTCTTGAGAGTTCTTTCTATTTCTCTTGGGTCTAATCCAGCCTGACTTGCAACTAAACGTAAGGTTTCACTTGGGTTTGCAAAGAAGGATTGCTGATTTGAAAAGAGCAGTGCGTAATAGTTCCAGCCTTTTTTCTTATCAATATCAAGAGCTGCTAAGAACCATTTTGCCGCTTCTTGCGCAGCTGGCGAATCAGACACATATTGCTTGAAAACAAAACGTATGTCAGGATGACGCTTGAGTAAGTTTTCAATAACAGAAGCCGACTGCATGCAATAAGTGCAAGCAAAATCAGAAAAAGCAATCACAGTAACAGGCGCGTTGGCGTCTCCGCGTGTAGGTCGATCTTCTAAGGTGACTTTTTTAGGCGTTTTGGAATCTTCTTCCCACTGCGCTTTAAGTTGGCTTCTTCTTTTGCTGTCTGCACCTTGTTGAATAATATCAATAAGTAATTCGTTATTGTCGCGTAAAACTTGAATAACAGCATCATTTAATATTTTTGGGTTTTTCTTGAATATTTTTTCAAGAATTTCAGGTTCTTGTGTAAGTATCTTTTCTACTTCATCTGCGCTTGTGGCTGCATAGCTATGCAGTGGAAGAAGTGTAAAAAGGCAAGTGAGGAGGAGTTTTTTTGAATTTTTCATAATATTCTCTATTTATAAGCTTAATTTGTTTATTTATTTTCGCTGGCTATATTGTTTTTATTGTCGTGATTGTCTGTATGAGTTTGGTCATGTTTATTTTCATACTCATCTTTTTTGTCAACTTGTTCTGTGTCTTGTTCTTCTTCTTTTTCTTCTTCTGCCTTTTCATCTACTTTCTTCTTTGCTACCATAGCGGCAATGAGGATACTGACTTCATAAAGTGCAAGCATAGGTAATGCCATAAGTAGTTGTGAGAAAATATCAGGCGGTGTGAGAATAGCAGCTACAATAAAGGTTACTAATACAGAGTATTTACGCCATTTTCTCATACGCTCAGCAGTGAGCAAGCCAAGGCGCGCCAAGAAAAAGGCAAAGAGTGGCATTTCAAAAACAAGCCCAAAGGCTATAAGCAGTTTTAATACAAAGGAAAGGTATTCCTCAATAGAAATCATTGGGATAATGGCATCTGTTGCAAAGCCCATGAAGAAGGTAAAGGCAATAGGAAAGACGAGATAATAACAAAATACCGCGCCTGAAATGAAGAAAAATGCAGAAAAGAAAGAAAGAGGCATGAGTAGTTTTTTCTCTTCTTTATAAAGACCTGGTGCAACAAAAGCCCATATTTGGTAGAAAGAATAGGGCGAAGTGGCAAAAAATGAGAGCACTAAAGACACTTTAAGATAAACAAAGAATGCGCCCGGAGGTGAGGTGTAAATAAGAGAAGAGCCTTCTGGCATAGCAGCTTTTAATGGGTCTGCCAAAAAGTTATAGGCAAGTTCAGCAAAATTATAACACACAAAGAAGCCAATAAATATAATGGCGATAACGCGAGTTAGGCGTTTACGAAATTCTTTTAAATGTTCAAGAAGAGTCATTGGAGCTTCTTCTTCTTCTTTCTTAGCCTCTTCTTTTTTTTGTGTTTTTTTATTTTTTGCTAGCTGTGTTGATTCTTTAACAGCAGGCATTTCACTTGTTTGATTTGAAGTATTTTCAGAACTTTCAGATTGTTTTGTACTTTCTTCTGAACTTTGTTCGTCATCTGATGTGTAATTTGTGTGCTTATCTCTCAAAGCTTGTATGTCTTCGGGTGTAAGAAAGCCGTGAAATTCTTCTTTTTCACTTTCTATTTGTTCAAGATATTTGCTGTTTTCTTCTTGATTTTCTTGAGAAATAGTATTCTCTAAAGAATTTTCAGAAGGAAGTTTTTCTTCTGCTTGTTCTTTTGTTTCATTATTTGAGGCATGTTCTTTATCTGTCATACACATTCCTTAGAAATTTTCTGTGGAGAAATATTTTCTGCTATGCCTTTGTATTTTCGTCTTGCGAAGGTTTTTTTTCACTGTCAGTTTTTTCATCGCTATGAGAACCAAAAAGTTCTTCTTCTGCTTCTTTTTTTCGTTGATTGTGTTCTTCAAGTGCTATTTCAGTGTTGAGGGTACGCTGTAAATCAGTGGAGACACGACGAAATTCGCCTACTGTTTTTCCAATAGTGCGTGCGATTTTTGGTAAGTTTTCAGGCCCTAATACAATGAGCGCTACAACTAATATGACAAGTATTTC
>CAYJHE010000185.1:0-4140 GCA_964369675.1 uncultured Desulfovibrionaceae bacterium
CCGAGCATGCGCGGTTAAGCGAGAATGTGTGGCTAAAGCAGTTTTTTTATTTTTTTAATTTGCGAAAAAGTTTTAAGCTTCGCTTAAATACTGTTTCGCTTTAAAAATTTAATTGCTTTTAACATTTAAAACACGTCTGCGAACAAAGAACAAGAAACCTCTTCACTTCGTTCAGAGGGTGTTTTAGCGGAGTAGCAATAACTCTCATTATGAACACATGTGAACGAAGTGAACATGCTTCTTGCTCTATGCTCACAGCTTACTTTTACTATAAGAGATATTCCCATTTTTAAAACGAAAAAGTATTTATGAGCGTAGCGAATATAACTTTTTCGTAAGCAAAAAAAATAAATAAAATGCTTTAGCCAATCACTACAGGTTATTACGCGCATGCTAAGGTTTCCAAAGGAAATTATTTCCTTTGGTCGCCGAAGGCAAAAACTCTATGCCAAAAAGCATACATGTTGACAAGCGCACTTTTCTGCTACACAATAAATTAAAATACATCATAAAGGAAGTATGTCATGTATGAATATAAAAAACATAATGCTTAAATATAAATTTCTCTTGCTATTTTTGACACTTGCTCTTCTTGCTTATTTCTTTGTGCCAAAATTTATGCCACAAGAAAAGGATTTTTCGCAATACGAGGATTCAAGCATTATAGTGAAAAGCACACTTGATGCTAGGGTAGAAAGCGTGCGTATAAAACAATTCGATGAATTACTTGCAAATACTTTATTGCTTTCATTGAATACAGATGAATATAAAGCTGAAGTTGCGCTTGCTATGGCAAATATTGAACTTATTAATGCGGGTAAAGAACCAAGTGGTGCGCCTCTTTCGCTCACAATAAAAAATGCTGTTGCGCAAAAAGAATCTGAATTTTCAAAGGCAAAGACAAAGGAAGAGAACGCGTCACAAGAATATAAATACTGGACGAATGAATTAGCAAAAATCCTTTTGCAATTGAGAAAGCCCAGCACAAATGAAAGTGATCGCGCGCAACTTACTATACAAAGAGACAATGCCACTCTCATGCAATCAAGCGCGCAAGAGCAATTAGAAAATGCAAGAAAACTTAGTCTTGAAGCTGAAAAAAAAGTGTATGAATTTAAAAAAGCGCAAGAAAAAGTGCTCAATGCCTATGAAGACATCTTCCTTTGGCAACAAAAAATCAATGAAGCAGAAGCCTTTATAGAAATGTCGGACTTCTATTCAGCAGAAAAAATCATCATCTTAGATGTTTATGTCAAAGAAAATGAAGAAATCAGCATAGGGCAAAATCTATATAAATATGCTGTGTTACCGCAATAGGGGCTATACTCCACAACATTTCTTATATTTCTTGCCTGAACCGCAAGGGCAAGTTTCGTTTCTGCCTACATTTTTATTTTCGTTTTGCACATCTTCATTCAAACTTTGTGTTTCTGTGATATTTTGCTTGTGTTCAAAAGCACTGCTTTCTTGCTTTTGTTCCACTTCTTGAACATCATTTTCTTTGTTTGCTTCTTGCTCTTGTGGCGGGTCGTTTTTTTGTATTCTTACATGCGTAAGCGAGCGAATAGCATTTTCACGAATAGTAAAGAGCATTTCTTGGAAGAGGGCAAAACCTTCTTTTTTGTATTCTAATTTAGGGTCTCTTTGCCCATAGCCACGAAGTCCAATGCCTTCACGCAGATGGTCCATGTTGCGCAAGTGCTCTTTCCACGCTTTGTCTAATTCTTCAAGCAAGAAATAGCGTATGACGTCAAAATAAATAGTACTTGCTTCAACTTTCATCACATTAAGCGCAGCAAGAGTAAGCTCTTTTGCTTCTTCTTTAGTTGGGAAATAGTCGGGCGCGATTTCTTGTGTGCGTGCAATGTGACACACATCAAGCAAGCGTGTAAGGCTTGAAGCTTTTTCTTCATCGCTTATTTTTGATGGATTTTCAAAACTATAGCAAGCATCGATAAAGTCATCAATAAATTCATCTAGTATTTCATCAACTGTTTCGCTTGTCATGATTTCTTTTCTCAAGTCATACACAACTTCACGCTGTTGATTCATCACATTATCGTATTCAAGCAAGGTTTTACGCACTTCAAAGAAGTGCCCCTCAACTCTTTTTTGTGCATTTTCAATGGCCTTTGTCACCATTTTATTTTCAATAGGCTCGCCTTCGTCCATACCAAGTTTTTGCATAAGTGAAGAAAGACGTTCTGAACCAAAAATACGCATAAGATTGTCTTCAAGCGAAAGGTAGAAGCGTGAAGAACCTGGGTCACCTTGCCTGCCTGAACGGCCACGAAGCTGATTGTCGATTCTGCGTGATTCATGCCTTTCTGTACCAAGAATATGAAGGCCACCAAGTTCAACAACGCCTTCGCCAAGCACAATGTCAGTTCCACGACCAGCCATATTTGTGGCTATAGTCACCTTTGAAACGTGCCCTGCTTGCGCAATGATTTGTGCTTCTTGTTCTTGGTATTTTGCATTCAAAACATTGTGCGGAATTTTTTCTTTTGTGAGCAATTTTGAAATAAATTCAGAGGCTTCAATTGAAATTGTACCCACAAGCACAGGTTGGCCTTTTTCGTACAATTCACGAATTGATTTGACTATGGCATCGTATTTTTCTTTTTCTGTTCTGTAAATTAAATCAGGATAATCTTTACGCGTGATCACTTTATTTGGCGGAATAGAAATGACTTCTAAATTATAAATCTGTTGAAATTCAACAGCTTCTGTTTCTGCTGTACCAGTCATTCCTGAAAGTTTAGCATACATTCTAAAATAGTTTTGGAAGGTAATAGAAGCAAGTGTTTGGTTTTCTGCTTCGATTTTTACCTTTTCTTTTGCTTCAAGTGCTTGATGCAAGCCATCGCCAAAACGTCTGCCTGGCATTGGTCTGCCTGTAAATTCATCAACAATGACCACCTTGCCTTCTTGTGTGACTAAGTAGTCTACTTCTTTTTTATAGCAATGTTCGGCTCTTAGAGCTTGTAAGATATGGTGCTGCATTGTTATTGCAGAAGGCTCAAAAAGATTTTCTACGCCAAGTAAGCGTTCACATTCTTCTACACCTTGTTCTGTAAGTAGAACAGAGTGCGCTTTTTCGTCAATAGTAAAGTGTGTTTCGTGTTTGAGTAGTTTAACTAAGTCGCAAGCTTGCCTATACATGCCTGTGACTTGTTCAACAATACCTGAAATAACAAGAGGTGTTCTTGCTTCGTCTATTAAGATAGAGTCGACTTCGTCTACAATAGCAAAATGATGTTCACGTTGCACAAGTTGTGCACTCTGGAACTTCATATTATCGCGTAAAAAGTCAAAGCCAAATTCATTATTTGTTCCATAAGTGACATCGGCAGCATAGGCGTTTTTTCTGGCTTCTTCTTCAAGACCGTGAATAATAATACCTACGCTTAAGCCAAGCGCGCTGTAAAGCTTGCCCATCCACATAGCATCACGCTTTGCTAGATAGTCGTTCACAGTAACAACGTGCACGCCCTTTCCTTCAAGAGCATTCAAAACAACGGCAAGTGTTGCGACCAAGGTTTTACCTTCACCTGTTTTCATTTCTGAAATCTTGCCTTGATGAAGAGCTATACCACCAATAAGCTGTACATCATAATGACGCATACCAAGCACACGCTTTGAAGCTTCTCTTACAAGAGCAAAAACTTCAGGCAGAAGCTGATCTGTTGTTTTTTCACCACTTTGTATAAGTTCTTTATATTCTGCGAGTTTTTGCGGAAGTTGACTATCTTCTAGTTCTTGCATCTGCTCTTCTAGGGCATTACATTTTTGTACAAGAGGTCTTAACGACTTGATATACCTCTCATTTCTTGTTCCAAATATTTTTCTTGCTATAAAAGACAGCATAATTTCCTCCGCATTTCTATTCAAGAATTTTTAACAAAATTTTTGTTTTAAAACTCTTTACTTTGAAAAAATAAGTCTCTTCTCAAAATGTGCAATACATTTATATAAAATACTTTGCTTTTTATCAAGTAATTTTAAGCCAGCTTATTTTTTTCTTGTTTTTTATTATAAAACTATCTCTTGAAAATAATAAAAAGTTCTTGCACTTTTGCTTTTTTACTCGCATAATCTTTTTTTCAAGTTATTTTCAATTAGAGCACTTTTAAAAAA
>CAYJHE010000186.1:0-4131 GCA_964369675.1 uncultured Desulfovibrionaceae bacterium
CCTTCGGCGACCAAAGGACTACCGCCCTTTGGAAACCCGAATATTGCGCGGTTAACATAAAAGGCTCTGGCTAAAGCAGATTTTTTTTATTTTTATTTGCGGAAAAGTTATATGAGCTTCGCTCATAAATACTTTTCCGCTTTAAAATATTGGTTTATCTGTACTTTGCTAATTTCTTCTCACGAATAATATTCAAGCTGCATGTTCACTTCGTTCACATGGTATTTTGAGAAATATAGACAAATCCTTTTAACATCATCAGAACGAAGTGAAGATGTTGCTTGCTCTTTATTCGCAGGTAGGCTTAACTCAATAAAACACATACCATTTTTAAAGCGAAACAGTATTTAAGCGAAGCTTAAAACTTTTTCGCAAATAAAAAAATAAATAAAATTCTTTAGCCACACACAACAGCTTATACCGCGCAGTGCACGGGTTTCCAAAGGGCAGTAGTCCTTTGGTCGCCGAAGGCAAAAGAAAAAAGAAAAGAAGTGATTTAAAATAAAAATAAAGTAGCAAGAGCTAAGAAGACAAAGAAGCCTACACCGTCAGTTACGGCGGTGAGGAAGATACTTGAAGCTTGCGCTGGGTCTCTTCCTAGAGAACGCAAAATAAGTGGTATGCTTGCGCCAAATATCGCGCCTAAAATCATATCTATAGTGAGAGCACAAACCATGACAAGGGCAAGTTTTTCATTGCCGAATAAGAAATAGACGCCTAGAAAAACAATAAAAGATAGAATAAGGCTTGAAAGTATGCCGATTTTTGTTTCGCGAATTACTGCTTTTAGTGACTTCTTTGCATTGAAGGCTTCAACTGCTAATTGCCTAATCATCACAGCAAGAGCCTGCTGACCTGTATTTCCTGACTGGTTTGCAACAATAGGCATAAGAACGGCTAATGTAGCCATTTGTGCAATTGTTCCGTCAAAAAGATAGACTACACAAGCAGATAGGGATGAATTAAAAAGATTAACCAAGAGCCATGGAAGGCGCATTTTCACAGATAAAAGCCAATAGGTATCGATATCTTCGTCTTGCCCAGCACCCACCATACCAAGCATATCAGCACTTGCTTCATCTTGTATCAAGTCAAAGGCGTCATCATGCGTGATAACACCAAGCACGCGCCCTGTTCTGTCAACAACTGGCAAGGAGGCAAAACCGTATTTAATAAATATCTGCCCCAAGTCTTTTTTTGGCATATCATAGGCAATTGTGATGAGTTCTTGTTCACCAAGATAGTCTTTAACAGCCACATTTCTTGGCATACGCATAAGGTCGCGCATGGTTAAAATATTACATAACACGTCTTCATCATTTACAATATACACATAATATACATCTTCAATTTCATCTATATTTGAACGTATATGCGAAATAATTTCATCTGCAGTTGAAGTGCTGTGAAGTATGATAATTTGTGTATTCATCACACCAGCAGCAGATTCAGGGTCGAAATTCATCAAGGAGCGAAGTTCTTCGGCATCGTCAATAGACATGCTATTTAAGATAGAATCTCTTTGTTCTTCGTCCATTTCATCAAGAACATCAACAGCATCATCAGGCGACATTTCTGAAACAATAGCAACAGCTTCGTTTAAAGTAAGACTTTCAAGCACATCACCTGCATGTTCTTCATCAAGCTCGGCAAGGGTATCCGCCGCATTATTCGGCGACATAGTCTTTAATAAATCAAGCTGCTTTTCAAAAGGCAATGATTCAATATGCTCAGCCCTGTCAACAGGATGCATATTTTCATCGTCTATAATTTTTTGCTCGATATGTTCTGATTCGGTTAAATTCTGAGCTTGTGAGGGTATTTCTTCTTCAAATTCATTCTTCATGCTCATAACCTCCTCATATGTTAATTAGTCACTTGATTAAATACGCCTTCCCTTGCGTGAGAATACACTTTAATATTCAAAAATTGCAAGCATTTTTTTATCTCTTCTAAATTTTCTTTGTTACAAATATATGACAATCTTACTTCTTATAAAAAATCACTCTCATAGCCTAAATTGATTTTACTTTAATCGCGATTTCATATAGTATTTTAAAAGATTTTTATTGCTATACTTATTCATAAAACATAGGTAAATGGAACAACAATGAGCTATAATCACAATAAATATATACATTTCACAAGAAGACACTTTATCAAAAGTCTTGCAAGCACAGCTGCACTTTTGTCTATTCCAGCACTTTGCAAGACAGCAAATGCGCTTCCGCGTAGTATTGATGAATTAAAAAAGATACCAGAATCCATTGTAAAAACTGCTGTCACTTACGGGGCAATTCCCTCTATCAATAAAGTGAACTACCTTAGTGTAGCCGATGCTAATCTCACACTAGATAATGAAGACGTGGTCTTTATTATAAAAATGCCAAATAATCCTAAAGATATACGCATTATTTCGCAAAAACTTCTTGTTTGGCATGAAGTGATTAATTTTCATGAATACGATGGCTCTTCCTACGCCCTCACCTATTCTCCGCTTTCAGGCAGTCTTGCCTTTTACGATTCAAAGGTCAATAATCAAAACCTCATACTTGATGCTAATGGGCAACTTTATAATAATAATAGCGTTCTTATCGACAGAAATACTGGCTCTCTTTGGTCTCAACTGCTTGGAATGTGTTTTGAAGGCCCTCTTCTTGGCAGGGGTTTTGTTGCTGAGCCTGTTTTATGGACAAAGTGGATATACGCAAAAAAAGTGTATAAAGAAGCTAAAGTAGTGGAAAATCCAAAGGCAACACAATCACGCCTCTACGGCAGAGACCCCTACGGCGCTTTCAATAAAACAGACACTTACTATCAAAACGACACCATCACCTATCCCCTTACGCATTTTGACAGAAGAATGCATTCAAAGACTCTCGTCTATGCAATAGAAGACAATAAAGCCCCTCTTGCTGTCGATATTTCATATATAAAGAAGAAAAAAGTGGTGAACTTCTATCTTGGACCAAGAGCATTAGTTGCATTTTATGACAAGGCTTTAGACACTGTAAGAATTTTTGACAGAGCTTTTTGGCATAATGACAAGCCTGCTCTTTTCACTTATAAAAACAATACTATACAAGATTTTTTGACAAAGAGTGTTTGGAATGCTGACGGCAAATGCATTTCAGGTAATCTTATAGATGCCTCTATGCAAGAACTTTATGGAATTTATTCCTTTTGGTTTGCTTATGCTGCTATGCATCCTGAAACCTTCACTGTGCCTGGAGAAGGCGATGTTCCAGATTTCGCACTAGACGAGCCTTTAGCTTAATATTTTTGCTATCTATAAGCCCTTTTTTATGCCTTCGGCGACCAAAGGAAATAATTTCCTTTGGAAACCTTAGTATGAGCAGTTAACATGAAGTGCTCGGGCTAAAGCAGTTTTTTATTTTTTTTAATTTGCGAAAAAGTTTTAAGCTTCGCTTAAATACTGTTTCGCTTTAAAAATATAAGGTACATCTATCCAAAGGACAATCTGCGAACAAAGATTAAGAGGCATGTTCACTTCGTTCACATGGCTTTATTTAACGCCCCTATACAAAACTTTGACTGCTTTTTATACACCTTTATTGACATGTGTATAATAATTATACAGATTTTTAATGGCATTATTTTAATAAGTATGATATTTCAGCAAGTTATCACTTTGGCACGCTTTATGCTATATAGATAAGTATAGTGTATAAAACTATACAAAATAAAAGTTATTGCTTTGTTTTATTAAATAGCACGATAGAACATAAAACGCGATTTCTTTTTTACACAAAGTGCTTCTTCCATAAAACACACTCTCCTTAATGTGTTTCCACACTAAAGAAAGTATACTCACTCCATGCTTTCTTTAGTAAATAAATAAAGGTTTACTAAGGTAAATTTTTAAAATATATTAACAGTTTAGGAAATTTTTTATCAAACCCCATAGATAGAAACATTTTGAACTAAACTAAACTCACTCATAACCCTTTAATTTTTTTTACCAAACTCCATTAAAGATAGCCCCCACTTCATCTTTAATACCTCGAACAAGTCTCACATCAACCACTTACCACAAACAAAAAAACTCCATAAAAAAAGGCAAGGATTTATCCTTGTCTTTTTTTATGGGCTGCTGACTATGACAGCAGT
>CAYJHE010000187.1:0-4120 GCA_964369675.1 uncultured Desulfovibrionaceae bacterium
ATTTGCGAAAAAGTTTTAAGCTTCGCTTAAATACTGTTTCGCTTTAAAAATGTGGCTACTTCTTTATAATAAAGTTCATCTGCGAACTAAGATTGACTTGCCTGTTCACTTTGTTCACATGTGCTTTTAAAAGAAATTAAATTTGAATAATGTGTTTCTTATCCTTAATACTAAATTAGAATAATTGACTTTTAAGTTTTTTTTCTTATCTTAGTTTAAAATCATTATTTTAAAATAGGTTATAGCATGGAAAAAAAAGGTATAATTATAGTTGCTTATGGTTTAGGCTCTACAAATGCCGAACAGGTTTTTCATGCATTTTGTAAAGAGGCCGAACTTTTGTTTAAGCCATTGCCTGTGCGTTATGCTTTCACTTCTGAGCACGGAAGAAGTGCGCTTGCAAAGCGAAGGGTGAAGTCTGATTCTGTGATAAAAGCAATTGAGAAAATGCTTTTTGAAAAATATACGCACATCTATATACAATCCTTACACCTTATCCCCGGTATTGAATATAAAAGTCTTTTGGCTGATGTGGAAGAATGCGTAAACAAGCATAAAGTTCATATAAAAGTTGCATCGCCCTTATTTTGTGAAAAAACTTTTTTTGAACAAGCAGTTCAAACACTGAGCGAAAATTCCTCTACAATAAAACAAAGTAATGAAGCCGTGCTCTATATGGGGCATGGGACAAATAAAGATGAAGAATCTGATGCTGATGCTCTTTATTCTTCACTAGCAATAGCACTCAATAAAGAGCATTCTTCAGTGTATTTAGCCTGCATGAAAGGTTCAGTCTTGCTTGAGCACACTATTGCAGATATGAAATTAAAAAAGATTGAAAAAGTGTATCTTTATCCACTGCTTAGCCTAATTGGACGACACGCAACTGAAGATATGGGCGGTGAAAGTGACGATTCATGGAAGTCGCAATTAGAAGCAGAAGGTTTCACTTGCGAGGTGAGATTGCATTCTTTGTTGCAATATAATGATTTTATTGAATTTTGGTTGCAATCTCTTCGAGAGTTAGTTGAAAAAAGCGAATAAATTTCCTTGTTGCACAAAGAAAGATATTCGCTTTTATTTATAGTATTTTTCGTAATTTTAAGGAAGCGCTGATTTAATAGAATTTTTGTATTTTGGCAAGGCATACGAATTATGGGCAGAACGCCGTGTATAAAGACATACACAAGTTTTGCACATAGTGAGTATAACGCAGAAAAAATGCAAAAAGGCATTAAATCAGTGTTTCCTTAAACGTGCTGCGGCTTTTTTGAAACCTTCTGCTGAATTTTCAATCATCTTTGTTGGTACAGCGTAAGAAAGGCGGATATAGCCAGCCTTGCCAAAACCACGTCCAGGAACAGCAAGAATGAGTTCTTTTTTGAGTTCATCAACAAATGTTCTTTCATCTTCAACAGGTGATTTAACAAAGAAGTAGAAAGCGCCTTGAGGGACAATAAATTCTATGCCAGCATCTTTAAGGATTTTAGCAAGTATATCACGGCGTTCGCGGTAAATTTCTTTGCTTTCGCTAAAGCATTTTTCTAAATCAGCATCGTTTAGGGCTGTGTGCATAAGGTGTTGTCCAATTATAGGTGCGTTCACATAGCCTAAGAATCTATTTGCTTGTACAAGTCCGGCCATGAGCATTTCCCTTTGCTCTAAGAGGGGAGAGAGGGCAATATAGCCAACTCTTTCGCCTGCAAGGGAAAGGTTTTTAGAAAAAGAACCTAGGATGATGCAATTGGCTGATAGATTGAGCAAGGAAGGCACTTCTTCTTCATAAGCTAAGAAGCGGTATGGTTCGTCTGAAACTAAGTAGACCATTCTATTATATTTTTTCGATGCTCTTTCAACTAAATCAACAAGTTCTTTGACTATTTTTGCTGAATAAATAACACCAGTTGGATTATTTGGGCTATTGATAATGATAGCACGAGTTTTTTCAGTCAAGGCATTTTCTAAGGCATTGATGTCAGGCATAAAAGTGCCGTCTAATGCAGGAATAGGCTTGAAGACACCATTATGTGAATCAACGTATTTATTATATTCAACAAAGAAAGGGCTTATGCCTAAAACTTCGTCTCCTGGATTGAGTACTGTTCTGAAAAAAACGTGCATAGCTCCAGCAGCTCCGCAAGTGAGGACAACATCATTTTCAGTAAGTTGTGTATTTTGCTCTTTTGAAAGGTAGTTTGCAAGTGACTTTCTTGCAAAATCAAAACCAGCATTTGGCATATAACCAAGTGAAGCAGGTTTTGAGCAACTTTCAGACAATTCCTTCAATGCACGCGCAACACAAGCTGGCGGAGCAAGATCTGGATTGCCAAGAGAAAAGTCGCAGACCTTGTCTGCGCCATATTCAGCGCGTAATTTCGCGCCTGCTTCAAACATCTTTCTGATCATCGAGCCTTGTTCAAGGTTCGCTTCCATTGCATCTGATAGTATAGACATATTATCTTCCTTAAATTTTTATTATAAATTGAGTTTATACACAAAAATCACATTTGTAAAGTTTCACATTTCTTTGTCGAAGGCACTAGTAATAAGAATATACTTTTCTATACCTTGAAACAAAGAAACAATTGAGAGCAAAAGCCAGTAATTCTGAGCAAGGAATGGCAAGCCAAACACCTAAAATACCAAAAAATTGCGGTAGAATAACAATGGCAGGCGAGAGAATTAAAAAAGTTCGAGTAAAAGAAGTAATAGCTGAAATCTTTCCATTTGAAAGTGAAGTGAAAAGAGCAGAGCCAAAGATATTTAAGCCTATAAAAGTGTAGGAAAAAGCTAGTATTTCAACACCTTGAAGACCAATGCCCAAGACATGGGGGTTGTTCTTAGCAAAAATAGAAACAAGCTCATATCCAAAATAAGCAGAGAAGAGAGCTACAGATACAGAAAGAAAAATAATAGAGTAAAGGCTTATTTTAAAAAGTTTTTTTACATTATTTGTGTTTTTAGCACCGTAATTAAAACCAAATAAGGGGGAAATGCCATTAGCATAGCCCATAAAAATAGAGGAGAGCACAAATTGTATATAAAGAATAACAGTGATGGCGGCAACCCCGTCTGAACCTGCAAACTTGAGCATCATAATATTGTAAAGATAGGTAGTGAGCGAAAAGGAAAGCGAGGAAACCATTTCAGATGAGCCGTTCACCATAGAGCGGTAGATGACAAGAAAGTTAAACTTTGATTTTACAAAATACAATTTGTCAGAAAATCTAAAAGTAAAATAAATCAAACCTGTTATGGAAGGTATGCAGAAAGAGATTCCCGTAGCATAGGCTGCGCCCTTAATTCCAAAATCCCAAGTGACTATAAGCAAGTAGTCTAAAATAATGTTTGTGATGCCTGCAAGTATGGTGAGTGTCAGACCAATCTTTGGTTTTCCAGCAACTACAAAGAATTGTTGAAATAATATCTGCAATAAAATCATTGGCATAAAGAAGATGAGCACGAGAATATAGTCGTAGCAATAGTCGTATAATTCAGCATTTGCGCCAAGAAAGTGCAAGACTTTTGGAAAAATAGAAAGCAGAATAATGCATAGAACAAGCACTATAGATAAGGCAAAAAACACTATTAAAGAAAAGGATTTTCTTGCTGTCGTATCTTTGTTTTCCCCTAAAAGCTTTGAAACAATAGCACTACTACCAGAGGAAAACATGACAGCTATAGAAAAGACCAATTGAATTAAAGGATAGACAATATTAATAGCAGAAAGAGCATCTGTGCTTACAAAGCGCGATACGAAAATACCATCAACTGTCATGTACAATGCCATGGTAAGCATTGTGAGAATGGTCGGAAAAGTGAACTTTATGACATTAAAAAAAGAGATTTTAAAGGCAAGATCAGAGCTTTTCACAGCATCTTGTTCATTCATTTGCTTTCTCTTTGTGCATTATAAAGGCACTTTTACAATAAGCTTTTTAATCTTGCTTGATTTTTCTACCATAACATCAACAGCATGGGCTTCACCTGGGAAAATCACACAAAAATTTCCTTTTTTTAAATGAAGTCTTGCGTGCTCATTGCCTTGCTCTTTATAGAATTGCATGTCAGAAGCATTTGTAGGCAAATCCGCTCTGACAGCCTTTATTTCATCAGGGTC
>CAYJHE010000188.1:0-2552 GCA_964369675.1 uncultured Desulfovibrionaceae bacterium
GTTTCAAAAATAGTGTCGTCAGGAAGGAAATGAACAGAAGTACCGTGTGAATCAATAGGACCTAGTTCTTCAACGCCAGTCACAGGATTACCGCGTTCGTAGCGTTGACGATAGCGCATGCCATTTCTGCGAACAGTAACAACAAGCCAGTCGGAAAGCGCGTTCACACAAGAAACACCCACACCGTGAAGACCGCCTGAAACTTTGTAAGCGTCATTATCAAACTTACCGCCTGCATGCAACTTTGTCATAACAACTTGCACAGCAGGAACGCCTTCTTTAGGGTGCATATCAACAGGAATACCACGACCATTATCGCGCACTGTGACAGAATTATCCACATGAAGAGTCACTTCAATGCGTGTGCAATAGCCAGCCATAGCTTCATCTATCGAGTTATCAACTACTTCATACACGAGGTGATGAAGACCACGCACATCAACAGAGCCGATATACATGGCAGGGCGCTTTCTTACAGCAGCAAGCCCCTCTAAAACGGTGATAGCAGATGCATCATAAGCATTTGTTGTGCTTGTAGAACTTTCGGTATAATGTGGTGTGAGACTATTTTGCTCAGACATGTCAACATCCTCATTTAGAATTCAAATTAACTCAAAATAAGTAACATGTTTTTAAATAAATGTGAAGTCTTATTTTTTGCTGGAATTTATTCTCTTACTAGCTTGAAATATTAGACTTTTTTCCTTTTGCATTTTCTCAAGAAACTATTTTACAACTCACCCAAAAGTAGTGTATATATAAAATTATATTTTAGCCTAAACACAATAATTAAGGAATAGAACATATATGCATTGTGATTTGAAAAATGTAGAAAGCGGTGATAATCTTAAGGGAGTTTATCTTGTAAAGTCTGTTCAACAAGGAATGGCGTCAAATAATAAGCCTTTTTGGTCGATAAAGCTTGGCGATGCTTCTGGTCAGCTTGATTGCAAGATATGGTCGCCTTTAGCAGAGCAATTTAAGGAAATTTCAACTGGCTCTTTTGCCTCTATTGAGTCAAGGGCGCAGCTTTATAGAGATAATGTTCAGCTCACAATCAATGAATTTCGTATTCTTGAACAAGAGGAAGTAAATGCGCTTGATTTGAGTAACTATGTTGCAACAAGTCAATACCCTCAAGCCGAAATGCTTGAAGAGCTAAACAAAATCATTAAAAAACATATCACTTATGCACCTTGGAAAAAATTTGTAAAGCTTGTTATGGCAGATGAAAATGTTGAACCAAAGTTCGCTTCTGCCCCTGGTGCAAAAAGTGTACACCACGCTTATTTAAGCGGTCTTTTAGAGCATACACTCTTTGTGTGTAAAAATTGTGTTTCTATTTGCGCAAACTATCCGCAATTAGACAAACAGATCTTACTTATAGCGGCGCTTTTTCATGATGTAGGCAAGATACAAGAACTTTCAGGCGCATTAGCAACTGAATATACCAATAGAGGAAAGCTTATTGGGCACATTTCTATAGGTATGGAATTATTTGAAAAATACCTTGAAAAAGCAAAGATTGACGAACACTTGGCTTTGCACTTCAAACATTTGATTTTGTCTCACCACGGTGAATTAGAATTTGGCTCGCCAAAAACACCTGCAACAGCAGAAGCTTTTATCTTGCACTATGCAGACAATATCGATGCAAAGATAGCGCAGATTTTTGCTGCGCTGCCATTGTCTGAACTAGAGGGCAAGGAAGATAATATGGTGTGGAGCACTTGGAATACCTATCTAAATAGGCAGCTCTGCCGAATAAAGCCAAGTCCTGACAAAAAAGAATTAAGCGAAGAAAAAGAAGAAAATAAAAAGCAAGAAAATGCTGAACTAGAGCAATTTTCATTAATATAGGGATTTTCTATGTTTATTGTTATTGAGGGAATTGAGGGTTCTGGTAAGAGTACGCTCATTAAATTTCTTGAAAAAAAGTTTAATGAAAGAACAAAAGAAGTACTTTGCACAAGAGAGCCAGGTGGTTCTAAATTAGGCGAAAAAATTCGCCCCTTGCTTTTATCGTTAAAAGAAGAAAAACTCTCGCCTAAAGCTGAACTCCTGCTTTTTTTAGCAGACAGAGCAGAGCATGTAGAAAAAATTATTCGTCCCTCTTTAGAAAAAAACACTGTTGTTCTTTGCGATAGATATATCTATTCAACCATGGCATACCAAGGCTATGCGCGCGGTTTAGACTTAGATTTTCTAACTACATGCAATGATTTTGCTACTTCAAAACTTGTACCTGACCTTGTTATACTGCTTGACCTAGATGTTGAAACAGGACTTGCAAGAGCGAGAGGCAGAAATTCAGCAGAGGCCAGCGATGAAGGCAAGTTTGAAGCCGAAGAAAGGGATTTTCACGAAAAAGTGAGACAAGGCTTTTTGACTATGCTTGCAACAGACAAAGCAAGACATGACAAAAAAGTGCTTATTTTAGATGCAAGCAAGAAGGCTGATGATATTCAGCATGAAGCATGGGATTATATAGAAAGTTTACTCCGAGCGCATAATCTTACCAATTAACTGCATCTGACGTCTTTTCGCTTCTT
>CAYJHE010000188.1:2652-4032 GCA_964369675.1 uncultured Desulfovibrionaceae bacterium
ATTTTATGGTATTCAGCAATGGCTTGTATAAGTTCTTCAGAATAGCCTTCTTCTTGCAATTGCCTTGCAGAGAGCTTGAGTAATTTTGTTGCATCTTCTTGAGCCTTTGTGCTCTCTCTTTTTAACTGCGAACGGCTTTTATATTCTGCTTCTTCTTGTGAGCCTTCAATATATTGAAAGTTATTTTTCTTCATTCTCTTATCTCTTTATTGTGAAAAATCTAAGTGACATAAAACTTGTCTATTAGCTAGAGTTTGTAGTGGCGGTGGATTATCGCATTCACTCTTAGCATAGGGGCATCTGTTCTTAAAACGGCAACCACTAATCACTTCACTTGGTGAGGGTACTGTGCCTTTTATTGTGGGTAAGCGGTCTAAATTTCTGTTTCTTTTTGAAGGAATGGAGGCAAGAAGTCCGCGTGAATAAGGGTGCAAGGGCTTAGCAAAAAACTCCTCTTTTGGCGAAATTTCAACAATCTTACCTGCATACATAACTGCTATATGGTTTGCAATTTCCTTGGCTACCTTCATATCATGCGTGATAAAAAGTAGCCCCATATCGTGACTTTGCATAAGATATTTGAGTAATTTGATAATTTGCTTTTGCGTATCAACGTCAAGAGCTGTTGTAGGCTCATCTGCAATAAGAAGACTTGGCTTGCAAGCGAGCATCATTGCAATCATGACCCTTTGCAACATTCCGCCTGAAAATTGATGCGCATAATCTTTTAATCTTGCTTCTGCATCAGCAATTCCCACTTCACTCAGCAGTCTTTGTGCTTCAAAAAGGGCTTTTCTTTTTGAATATTTTCTGTGCCTTATGAGGGGTTCAGCTATTTGAATACCAAGCGGAAGCACAGGATTGAGAGCAGACATAGGGTCTTGAAAAATCATAGCAAGAGTATTTCCGCGTATATTTGCCATCTGCTTTTCAGAAAAATTGAATAAATACTGCCCTTCAAAAACAATTTTTTCTGCATGCATTTGTGCCTGACTAGGTAGTAGTCGCATAATAGCAAGTGAAGACATGCTCTTACCACAACCAGATTCACCCACAAGACAAAGGCATTCTTTTTTGTACAATGAAAAAGAAATATCATTCACAACTAAAGCATTGTTGAAAGATACTGAAAGTTTGTCTACTTCTAAAAGTATATGTGCCACGTCTTTGTTCATAGTGTAAAAATAGACGTGGCTTAGCTTCTTGTCAAGCTTTAAAGAAAAAGAGGGAAAAGCCTTTTCAAGTCATTTTAATTAATACATTATCTACTTGAAAGCATAGTAAAAATGAGCGTAGAGAATAAAGGCTTTGGGGTTTATCCCCACGCGAGCGAAACAAGAGCCACGTCTCTTGTAAGCGAGGTTTCGTGCACAGCGTGCC
>CAYJHE010000189.1:0-4016 GCA_964369675.1 uncultured Desulfovibrionaceae bacterium
TTCGGCGACCAAAGGACTACCGCCCTTTGGAAACCCGAACATGAGCGGTTAAGCGAAAATGTATAGCTAAAGAAGCTTTTTTATTTTTTTGTTTGCGGAAAAGTTATATTCGCTTTGCTCATAAATACTTTTCCGCTTTAAAAATGGGGAATTTTTCTTTGAGTTCATTTAATCTGCGAAGAAAGAGCAAGAAGCATCTTCACTTCGTTCAGATGTGTGTTTATATTAAATGAGAAAGATATTTACGACTTTCACATGAGTTTTTATATTAAAATGAGGTGAGAATATGACAGAAAAGCAAAAAAGAGAGCTTGGTTTATTGCACAATGCAAATTATGACAGTCAAATTCAAGCTGAAATATTAAAATGCAAAGATATGTGTTTTGAATATAACAATATTTTACCCTCTAAGCACGAAGAAAGAATCGAACTATTAACAAAGCTCTTTGGAAAAGTTGGCAGTATTATGGCTGTACAAAGTCCATTTTACTGCGACTTTGGCTATAATATTGTCGTAGGTGAAAATTTCTACGCAAATCATGGGCTTGTTATCCTTGATGGCGCAAAGGTTGTTTTTGGCGATAATGTATTTATAGGGCCTTATTGCGGCTTTTATACTGCTGGGCATCCTATTGATTTCAAAAGAAGAAATGAAGGTTTGGAATTTGCCCACCCTATCACAGTAGGGGATAATGTCTGGTTTGGCGCTCATGTTCAAGTTTTGCCAAATGTGAAAATCGGCAGTAATGTTGTCATTGGCGCAGGTTCTGTTGTGACAAAGAGTATTCCAGATAATGTGATTGCAGTCGGCAATCCGTGCAGAGTGCTTCGTGAAATAAACGAAGAGGATATGACAAGGGAATACGGCTTTATAAAAGATTTTGTGTGATTTTTATTTTCTTTTTTTGTCTCCGAAGGCCAAAGGGGCATGCCCCCTTTGGAAACCCGCACATGAGCGGTTAAGCAAGATGTATGGCTAAAGCAGGAAGTTCTTTTTTTATTTGCGAAAAAGTGTCTTTAAACTATTTGTTTCGCCACGCTGTGGACGAAACCTCGCTTGCAAAAAACGCGTTTTTTGCTTCTTAAAACACGATGTGAACGAAGTGAACATGCTTCTTAAGCTTTGTTCGTAGCTTACTCTTACTCTATGAAATATTTCAATTTTTAAAACGAAAAAGTATTTATGAGCGTAGCTCATATAACTTTTTCGTAAGCAAAAAAAAATAAAATGCTTTAGCCACACACTACAGTTTATTCCGCTCATATTCGGGTTTCCAAAGGGGGTGACCTCCTTTGGTCGCCGAAGGCAAAAAAAAAGAAAAAAAGAGAAAGCAAAGAAAAATTTCTTAAGTTTTCTTTTCTTTTGCCGATAGGATTTAAGTAATACTCTATACTGCTTTAAAATCTGTTTTTAAGGGGTTGATATGCTTAATCTTTCTGGAATTTTTGCACAAAACACACAAGCTTCTCAGACTTCTTTTTTTTCAAAGAAGGAGGGCATTTACTCATTTGCGCAATTTAAGGCAAATGTAGATAAAGAGAGTGATAAAAAGGAAAAAACCCTTTCAGATACTTTGAATCCTACAGATTCTGTGAGCATTTCAAAAGAAGCTCAGGAAAAATCAGAAGCATTAGCTAAAAAAGATGATAGCCGCTTGGCACAAGCCTTTAGTGCTATGCATACAGAAACAACAAAGACCTTTAGTTCAGGAACTAAGGTAAGTGTTTCACCTGCACAAGATGCTTCAGGTTTTTATACAGCAAATATTTCCTACAGTGATGGCAGAGAAAGCGAACAAATTCAAATAAAAGAAGACACTGTCTTTTCAGAGGACAGTTCTGGCAATCTCATAATTAAAAAAGCAGAAGAAAAACAAGTAGATGAAGAGAGTAGTTCCTCTGCTTTAGCAAGTGAAAAAAGTCTTGTAGGCACAGATAATGATGACTTTATAGTTTCTCTTTCAAACAATAGTAAAATTTCTTCAAGTAAGGGAAATGACACGCTTTTAATTCTTGGCGAAAATACAAGTGCGAGCCTAGGTGACGGTAATAATACAATAATCAGCCGTGGTGGCAATGCATCAATTATTGCAGGCGAGGGGAACAATATCTTCTCTCTTGCTGGCATGAATAATACTGTCAATATGGGAGATGGGAATAATACGCTTTACTCTTTTGATGAAGTCAAGCTCAATGGCGGAAACGGCAATAATGAAGTAAGAACAATGCTTGGCAATATTAAACTTGGTCATGGTGACAACTTCTTCCAAACTATTGAAGATTCGCGTTTCCCTACAAGTGTTGAAAGTGTGAAAATGGGTGATGGAAATAATGCTATTGAGGGCAAGACAATAAATAATGTCACTACTGGTGCTGGTTTAAACACTATTTCTCTTGAAACAAGCACAAATATTAATCTTGGCAATGGCAATAATGAGCTGAATATTGACCGCGTGCGCAATTTGACAGTGGGTAATGGCGACAATAGTCTTAATGTTGATGTGCTCACAAAGTCGCTCTTTGCAGGTGATGGAGACAATGAAATCACTGTAAACGCAAGTTATGATAAGGATTCTTTCCTTGCTTACAAGCAGCTTGAAAAGTATGATGGCATAAACGACCCTAACTTCAAAGTTTCAAGTGCTTCTATAGATATAGGTAATGGAAATAATAAGTTAGAAGTTAAAGACACTGTACACGATGTCATAGCTCGGGATAGTGAAGACAAAGAACATATGCGCCTAGGTTCGGGTAATATACATATAGGTGCTGGAAATAATGAGATTAATCTTTCAAGTATAGGTTCAAGCGAGCAGGGCGAAGCACTCTATCTTGGAAATGGAAATAATAATCTCACTATAGCAAATAAATCAGAACAAGCCTCTATTTTAGCTGGTGATGGCATTAATAAGATACATTTTGCTATGGGTCAAGATAATGTAGATGTGCAGGCAGGCTCAGGGCATACAGAACTTGAAATGGGCGATGATGTGCATAATCTAAAGTTCACAAGTGAAGGTTCTGCTGATATTCTTGTTGAGGGCGACTTAGTTGATTCTTCGATTAATATTGGTGAAAATATGAATGAAGACGGTGAGATAGATGAAGAAATCGAGGGTGAAATCACATCACAAGTTAAAGTCGAGGGCAATGTTGTAAATTCTGAAATAACAACAAAGGGCAAGGCTTTTATAGAGGTGGGAGCTTCTTTAATTAATAGCAAGATTATATCAGAAAATATAGATAAAGAGTTTCTTGAAGAAAATTTGATTAGCGTGGATGGAAATATTTTTGAAAGTGAAATAGAAGGTTTTGAGAACGCAGATTTTTTTAAATAAATAAGCACTTTAATGCTTGACTATTTAAGGGCTTTTTTGCTATCTTCTTTATAGTTAATATGCAGTGTTTTACTAAATTGCGGTAAGATATTTGTATATAAAGAAAATCTGAAAATCTTGTCAGCGATTTCAGAATTGGGTAGGCAGTGCATCTTTGATTAAGACATGTTACCCATAAAGCGAGAAAAACGAGCGCTTGAACTGTGTATGCTGCAATAATATGCAAGCTTTTTGTTTTGTAGATGATGTTGTTTTTTTTGTATAATCTATGATCTTTAGAAGTTTTGTATAGTATACGAAAAATTTTATCTTATTTCTTTGGAGAAAGCGCATGGAAGATTTAAAACTTACCGCACCTGAGCAAGGTGAGACTCTTGTTATAAAACTTGATGGGACCTACGATACACTAAGTTTCGGTTTTCCTTTGGAAAATGTTTTTTTTGAAAGAACTGACAATGACCTTATTTTATCTTTTGATAATCAAGGTTCAAGCATTGTTTTGAAAGACTTTTATACTATTTTTAATGCCGAAACAGCACCAAAAGTTGTTTCACAAAATGGCATACTTGACGGGCAAACATTTTTAGCTCAGCTTGGCGATGATATGACACTTGCCGAAGCAGAAGGCCCTCTTAAACAAACAAGAAGAGAAAATTCTGAAAGTCCAGAGCAACTTGC
>CAYJHE010000190.1:0-3320 GCA_964369675.1 uncultured Desulfovibrionaceae bacterium
AAAATACTGTGCGGAGCTATGATAACCATGAAAAGTAAACCATAGACTGTCAAATCCCATAAACCTAAGGTACGCTTAAGTTCTTGTTTGTAACCAAAGCTTTCTAGTTCAGCTTGGTCCTTAGAAAATTGTGACATTTTCCTCTCCTAAAATGTATTTATAATAAGCTCAAAAGAGCTTGTTACTAAATGAAAAAGCCAAGAATAATAAATATTCCTGACTTATTTTACTTTATATTAATTCTCTGCCTGCTCTTTTTGGCACACCTAATCTAAGCACAATTTCAATAGGGCAAGGCTGACATGCTTGGTTTATTTCAACATCGCCTTCTAAGGAAAGATAAAGATAGGCATCTGTTTGGTCAAAACCGTATTTTTCGCAAAGTAAATCTTGCATTTGTTCGGCTGCTTTTTTAAGCGCATCTGCATATTCAACAGCTGAGCTTACAACATACCACTTATCCTTTGTTTCCAAAATAGGTAAGGCAAGCTTTTTATTCTTGATGAGTTCAACTTTTACTGTTACTTCGCCAGCAATTTCAAGGCCTGTTCCGCAAAGTTCGCAATCACCCATAAGCGCATGCAAGTCGCCTAGCATAAGCAAACCGCCGTCAACATTGACAGGAAAGTAGAGTGTCGCGCCTTCTGTGATGAGCTTACAATCCATGTTTCCGCCGTGATCGCCGGCATAACCGCATGGAATTGAGCCTTCAGCTGGAGCAAGCCCCATAACGCCAACCATTGGGTTGATGGTCATTTCAATTTCGCCTAGTCTGACTTTCTTGTTTGCATCAACTTCAAGCACGCGTATTCTTTCTTCTGCTCTGTCAATAAGTGGTCCAATACCTCTCATAGTTGCAACTACACCCTTGTTATTTACATCTATTTTAAGAATTTCCACCTTCACAACATCACCTGCTTTAGCATCATTGATGTATACAGGACCTGTGCCAGGGTTTGCTCTGTTGAAGTCAAATTCGCCTATCTTATCTGCTTCACTGCAAATGAGGTTTGAAAAACAATCAAGTGTTTTAAAAACCAAGGTTTCACCTGAATTTGCATGTGCAACAGGTTCGTTTGTCTTGTCAAATTTATAAGAATATTTTTCTATCATGCCACTCACCTCAATTTTCTTTTGGGAAAATATATCTTATATAAAATACCTTTGTCAAGAAAAAACTAAGTAATTCTTTCGCTTATAACTTAACAAAACAATGTTCAGACAACTAAAGTGCAGTAGACCCTGAAGACAATCTCCTTGATTGCCAAAGGCAAAAAAAGAATAAAAGCATAAATTGAAATCACATAAACTTGACTTTTTCGCGTTCCTACACTACAAAAACATAAAAAAGATAAGAGAGTGTGAGCATGTCCTTTTTAAACGATTTAGTCATTGTTTTTTGTCTATGTATAGCTGTACTTTTGACTTGCTATAGATTTAAAATCCCTTCTATTGTTGGCTTTTTGATAACAGGTGTGCTTTGCGGCCCAACTGCCTTCAAGCTCATCAGCGATGCGCATACCGTTGAAATATTAGCAGAAATCGGAATCGTTCTCTTGCTTTTCACTATCGGTATGGAAATGTCAAAGGAAGAATTGAAAAGACTTAAAAGACCTATTTCTATAAGCGGTACGTCTCAAGTTTTCCTCACCCTCACCATGACACTTATCTTTGCCTTTCTTTTCACACAAGAATTTGCAAACAGCATCTTTATTGGCTGTCTTGTTGCCCTTTCTTCAACTGCAATTGTGCTTTCTTTATTACAATCAAATGCGCAAACTGATTCACCGCACGGACGTGTGACACTTGCTATTCTTATCTTTCAAGACATAGCCATTGTTCCAATGGTGCTTGCTGTTCCTTTACTTGCGGGAACTTTTGAAGCAGAACCTGCTGCCATGTTTATGCAATTTGTGGTTGATTTTCTTATTATTGCAGCTATCTTACTTTTTGGTAAATATATCTTGCCTAAATTAATGTTTCTTGTCATGAAGACAAAGAGCCGTGACTTCTTACTTTTTGCCACTTTAGGCATCACCTTTGCTATTGCCTTGCTCACTTCCTATGCTGGCCTTTCGCTTTCACTTGGCGCCTTTTTAGCTGGTGTATTACTTGCAGAATCCGAATATTCACTTTCAGTGCTTGAAAATGTCTTACCCTTTAAAGACGTTTTCACCTCTGTTTTCTTTATTTCAGTAGGCATGCTTCTTGACATACCTTTCTTTATTTCAAATTTACCTACTATCATACTTATAGCTGTAGCCCTTATCGCAATAAAGATTATTGCAGCCTACCCTAGTGTGCGTTTCTTGGGTTATTCACCAAAAACAGCTATTATTGTTTCCTTCTCACTTGCGCAAATTGGTGAATTTTCATTTGTTTTGGCGAAGTCAGGCATGAGCAGTAATCTTATAGGGCAAAACGACTATCAACTCTTCTTGGCTGCTTCTGTTCTTACTATGTCTTTCACCCCTATTCTTATGCATATAGCACCAAAAGCAGCAGATATAGTTGTGAATACTTTCTACTCAGGCAAGAATATTCAAAATGACGAAGAAGGCGATAGCCACGATGAGCATTTAAAAAACCATCTCATCATTATTGGTTTTGGTGTCGGTGGTAAAAATCTTGCGCGCATTTCAAAAGAAATGGGTATACATTACCACATATTAGAAGCTAACCCTGAAACTGTTGCAAAATTTAGAGATATAGAGCCAATAAAGCACGGTGATGCCTCCTTACCTCTTATTCTTATGCATAGCGGCATTAAAGATGCCAGAGCACTTGCTATCCTCACCCCTGACCCTGCTGCAACAAGAGCTATTGTTTCAAATGCCAGAAAGCTCAATCCACAGCTCTTTATTGTTGCGCGTACACGTTTCCTTGGTGAAACTTCTCAACTGCTTGCACTTGGCGCTGATAAGGTCATTGCCGAAGAATTTGAAGCATCTATAGGCGTATTTGCGCATGTGCTTGACCACTACTTAGTTCCACAGCAAGATACACAGAAGATGATCTACAAAATACGCAAAGAAAACTACACCAGTGTAGATGCTTTCACACAAGGGCAATTCTTTGATGAAATGTCACAAATCTCAGAAGACCTTTCAAGCTCTTGCTTTGAAGTAGAAGATGGCTCTTTTGTCGCAAACAAAAGCCTTGCTGAACTTGCTCTTCCAAGTATTTACGGAATTTCTGTGCTGGCTATAAGTAGAAATAACGAAGTTCTTAAAAACCTCAACGCGCTCACACTTATAAAAGAACACGACAAAGTATACCTCTTTGGCGATTCTGAAAAACTTATCAAAGCGCAAACTCTT
>CAYJHE010000190.1:3330-3962 GCA_964369675.1 uncultured Desulfovibrionaceae bacterium
TACACAATATTTGTATAAGTGGAGACATGAAAAAGCAGATATAAATGGCTATGATTTAGAAAGTCTTGAAATTCCAAAGGGTAAGATTTACTCTACCTTACTTTCTCACGCATTACACGCTAAGATTGACGGTGAAGTGAAAACAAAGGCTGAGCAAATTAAACTTATTAAAGGACTTTATAAATTAAGTCTAAAGGAAAGTAAAAAAAATAAAAAGAGGGTATAGCCAGCTCATTTAATATATGATTTTACTTTTGCCTTCGGCGACCAAAGGACTACTGCCCTTTGGAAACCCGAATATTGAGCGGTTAAGATGTAATGAGTGGCTAAAGCATTTTATTTATTTTTTTTATTTGCGAAAAAAGTTTTAAGCTTCGCTTAAATACTGTTTCGCTTTAAAAAATTCTGATCTAGCTTTGAGTTAATCTTTTCTCCGAACTGAAATTGAGAAGCATGTTCACTGCGTTCACATATGTTTTTAATAGAAAAAAGGAAGCCCAAGAGCTTCCTTTAATTTTTTCTCACAAAGTAAGTATTTCAATAAAATTGAAAATTTCCTTATTGAGATACGAGAGGGTGACTTATACTTTAGTATCTATTGTTAAGCCTTTACCTTCTTCGTAGTTGACAGA
>CAYJHE010000191.1:0-3749 GCA_964369675.1 uncultured Desulfovibrionaceae bacterium
GTGTATAAAGAACATTAGAAACAAAGTCTTTAATCGCATCTACAGCAAATTCAAGTCGTGAATCTTCACCTGCAATATCTTTATGGTCATCAGAATACATAGAACCTGATGTATCAAGAATAACAGAGATATTGTAGTTTTCACCTGGCTTTACTTGGCTTGTTGCGCCATCAAGGCCAACAACAGTATCTTCAATAGGTTCTGTTGTATTTGTTGCAACAACATCAAGGCTCACGCTATCGCCGTCAGAGTCTGTTACTTTGATGCTTTCTGTTTGTGTTCCATTTTCAGGAACGCTATCTAATTTTGCATTCCACAATACATTACCATCGTGGTTACTAAGTTCAGTTCCATCAGCAGAGATAAGGTTTACGCTTTTACCGTCTTCGCTATATTCTACGCTAGCGCCTTCAGAATCTGTAGTCCATTCACCGTTTTCAAAAGTAAATGTACTTTCACCAAATTCAAGGCTCTTACCATCACCATCATCAGCACCAAATTCAATTCTTACAAAAGCATTTGCTTCGCTAGTAGTCGTTGTGGTAGTGATTGCGTCATAGTCTTGTGGACCATCGTCATTGATTGAGATATCAATAGATTCAGAAGTAACAGAATTATTTGCACTATCAGTGATTGTTACTGTAAAGCTATCAGCAAGATCAGTTTCAGCTCTGTCAGCATCATCATCATGTCCGTCATAAGCTTCGCTTTGCACAAAGGTATAATCGAGACTTGAATTTGATTCATTGAGTGTAAAGACAAGCTTACCGCCGTTTACAGTAACTTCTGCATTACCATTTTTATCAAAGGTCAACTCTTTTGCTTCACCGCCAACATTTACAGTAAAGCTGTGTTCACTTGCTTCACCATCTCCGAAACTAAAGTCGACAGAACCTTCAACATTATAGCCTTCAACAGCAGCATCAGTGCCACCAGCTAAAACTGAGTCATCAGCAAGAATATCAGTACCTTGTGTTTCAATTGTTGGAACAGCTGAAGTTACTTCATGGCTTACTTTATCGCCGTCAGCATCTGTAAAGTCGAGGATAACACTTTCACGACCACCTTCAACATGTTCATAGCTCACTGTCCAATTTTGGTTGTCAGTGCTTTTCAAGGTTGCATCACCTATATTAATAGTATGCTCACCTGTTTCTTCATTGTATGAAATTTCAACACCACCCATCCATGTACTCAAAGGAGTTTGTGTCCATTCAGAACCATTCCAAACAACACCAAGATTTGTTGTAGCAGTGCCAACAAGTTCAATTGTAGCGCCAACCATATCAGCACCTAAGTCAACAGAAATTTGTGTTTCTGCCACACCTTCACTTACTGTTGCTTGCACATCAACAATGCCATTTGCATTGCTATCGCTTACATTTGTAGTTCTAATAACAGGGCCATCATCGTTTATTGATATATTTACATCATTTGAAGTTACTGAATTACCATCTGCATCTGCTATTGTGACATTGAAACTGTCAACATCAACAGATTCGTCATTCTTTGTTTCATCAGTATGTGTGTAGTCTTCGCTTTGTTCAAATGTGTAGTCAAGGCTAGTGTTTTCTTCATTAAGAGTAAAGATAACCTTACCACCATTGACAGTTACTTCTGCCTTGCCATTTGCATCAAAGGTTAATTCTTGTGTTGTACCGTTTTCAAGGTTTACAGTAAAGCTGTGTTCACTTGCGCTTCCTTCGCCAAGGCTAAAGTCTATAGAACCTTCAACATCATATGTATCAATGATGTCGCCAGTGCCGTTAGCTAAAGCTGAATCGTCAGCAACAATGTCAGAACCTTGAAGGTCGATAATAGGTGCTGTAGATAAGATTTCATGGCTTACTTTATCGCCGTCAGCGTCAGTAAAGTTGAGAGTAATATCATCTCTACCTTCTTCAACAGTGCTATAAGTTACTGTCCAATTTTGGTTGTCAGTACTTGTCATAGTGACATCACCAATAACAAGAGTGTGTTCACCACTTTCTTTATCGTAAGAATAAGTGACTCCGCCTTCCCATGCACTTAAAGAAGTTTGTACCCATTCAGTACCTGTCCACTCAGCACCAAGAGGAGTTGTAGAACTACCGCTACCAGCAACTTCAATTGTTGCGCCAACCATATCAGCGCCAAAGTCAACGGAAATTTCAGCTTGCGCAATACCGTTAGTTGTGGTTGCGTCTACTGTAGCACTTGTGCCATCTTCGCTTACTGTAGCTCCCTCAGTTGAAATAACAGGAGCGTCATCAACAATAGTCACGTCAACATCAACTGTGATTGTTTCACCAGCAGCATTTTCAAGAGTTACAGTAACACTGTTTGGACGAGTTACTGTGTCGTCAGCACCTTGACCTTTGTGGTCAGTCACATTTTTATCTAAAGTAACAGTTAAATTACCATTTGCATCTGTACCAAGTGTGTATGGGTTACCATTTGCATCTGTGCCAACAATTTCATATCCAGCAGGGATTTCCCAAGTTGCAGTTTCAGAAGATGCACTATCGTTTGTGCCGTCAGTTAAACCTTCTTCGTCAACAGTAACACTTGCGTTTTCAACTGTTGTTTCAACAGCAGTTTCATCAATGTCTAAATCTTCAAAGTTTCCGCCAGTAGCGCTATCGATTTCAACATCTACTGTGCCGTCAGCTTGTTCTGTAGCTGTTGTTTCAAAGCTTACAGAAGATTGACCAGCTTTAATTTCTACATCTTGTGGCTTACCGTCAATAATAACAGTCACAGTCATATTAGTTTGTGCTGTAATAGGATCGCCGTTTTTATCAGTAAGATTTAATGTAAAGTTTAATGTATCGCCTTCAGTAGCTGAGTTTTGACCTGATTCTAAGGTCAAGGTTGTTGTGTCGTCATCGTCAGTAACTGTTACTTTATTGTCAGAATTATCATAAGTAACGTCTTCGTAATTACCGCCTTCATGGCCTGTAATTGTTGGAGTAATAGAAGTTTCACCGTCAATATAAGCATTATCAGCACGCACTTCTTCAGTAAAGGTTGCTGTAGTATCACCAGCTTTAATAGTTACTTTTTGACCATTGCTAAGCTCTACTACTAAATCTGTTTTAGGAGCATTGTTTACTTCAATAGTATATTCAACGCTAGTTGCATTTTCATCAACATTATCAGGAGCTATGATTTTGATAGTAGTTGTGTCAAGTTCACCATCAGTACCGTCTGTTACTTCGACACTTGGAGCGCCTTCTGTAACGAGATTTTCAAAATTACCACCGCTTGTTTCTTTAATGCTAGCGTCTATAGTTTGGTTGCCTTGTTCGTATGCGTCAGCATCTCTCGCAGGCACAGAAAGAGTTCCTTGTGATTCGCCTGCACCAATAGTCACATCATAATCTTTGCCATCAACTGTAACTGTAACAGTCATTTCTGTATCAGTAGGATTTGTGAGTTCTAATGTATAGTTGATTGTGCCGCCTTCGCCAACAGAATCAGCATCAGCCTTCAAAGTCAACTTAGTTGTGTCAATAGTATCAGCAACATTAGTGCTTACTGTTGAACCGTCCACGTTCAAGTCTTCAAATTCATCGCCGCCTTTAATAACATCTCCAAGAGTAGCTGTCACTTCGCCAGCGTCATTGTATACATCATCACTAGGAGCATCAACTACAATAGAAGCTGAAGTTTCACCCTTAGGAATAGTTACTTCATACACATTACCAGCGTTATCCTTAACTTCTACTGTCAAGTCAGCTTTTGGCGCGTTATCGATTTTTACTGTA
>CAYJHE010000192.1:0-3655 GCA_964369675.1 uncultured Desulfovibrionaceae bacterium
CAACAGTTTCAACAGGATAGTTACCCATTGCTGTTTCTTCTGAAAGCATAACACAATCAGCACCGTCAAGCACCGCATTTGCAACGTCAGTTGTCTCAGCACGCGTAGGAGCTGGATTATTCACCATAGATAAAAGCATTTGTGTAGCAACAATAACAGGCTTACCAGCTTTGTTACATGCTGATATAATACGCTTTTGCATAGATGGAAGTTGCGGGAGCGGGCATTCAACACCTAAATCACCACGAGCAACCATAACAATATCAGTCACTTCTAAAATTTCGTTTAAATTATGTACAGCATTTTGTCTTTCAAGTTTAGAAACAACTGGTAAATCTTTACCGTGTTCTTTGAGTAAAGCCTTCATTTGTCTTACATCATCTGCTGTTTGTACAAAAGAAATTGCGACTGCATCAACGCCAAGTTCAATACCTATCTTCAAGTCTTCCTTATCTTTTTCAGTTACTGCTGGCAATGCAATAGACTTACCCGGCAAAGCAAGACCTTTTTTGGAAGTAACTATACCTGAACCTAAAGCAGTAAGGTAAAAGCGGCGATCACTCACTTTCTTTTCAACAATAAACTGTAGTCCGCCATCTGCTAACACTAATTTATCGCCAACTTCAAGTGTGTCCAAGATAGGAAAATTGCTAAATGGCAAACATGGCACGTCATCAGCATCTGATACTTCGGGAGCTAAGATAAGCTTGTCATTTTCCTTCACATTTAACATACCTCCAGGAAGCATGCCAATACGAATTTTTGGTCCTGACAAATCTTGCATAATTGTCACAGGTGTATTAAATTTTTCTTCAGTTGCACGAATGTTTTGAACTAAATTTTTAAAGAAACTATAGTCACCATGTGAAAAGTTGAGACGAAAAATTCTCACACCTGCTTTAACAAGTGCTTCAATTTTTTCAAGACTTTGAGTTCCTGGGCCGAGTGTTGCAATAATTTTTGTACGCATATCCTTTCCTTTTAGTATGTGTGAATAAAAGATAACCATTCTCTAATTGCTTCTTTACTAGCATAGCGAAAAGACTTTGTCTAGTAAAGAATAAAATTTTTGTAATATTTATTATTTTTATGCTCTATCTATCTTTTAAATTTTTTTATTCTCTCGATATTCCAATAAGTTGAAAGACAAAAGCCCAATTAATTACTTCTTGCATTTAAAAAATTTTCAAGGCATACTTGTTCTACTGAAAAGTATTTATAAAGCTTTTAAGAAAGTTTATGCACAGGATGACTTAAATAAACTATGATTATTGTTATTGATGTCGGCAACACTTCGATAAAATTTGGTTTTGCAAAGGGAATGGAAATTCTCCATTCTTTTACCTTGCCCTCTGAAAGAGAAATGCATTCTTCCGATAGCTTGGGCTTGCAACTCTTTATGATGTTGCAACAAATAAATTGTCCTATACGCGATTTAGAAGCTCTGTGTATTTCCTCTGTTGTGCCAGCTTTTGATGCTTTTTTTGAAGAAATTGCAAAAAAATATCTTAACAATACACAAGTGTATATTGTTGGCAAAAACCTTGAAGTACCTTTAGAAAATAAATACGATAATCCGCGTGAAGTGGGCGCTGACAGGCTTGTTGCAGCCTATGCTGCGCGCATGCTTTATCCAAATGAAAAATCAATCATTTCCATTGATTACGGAACAGCAACCACTTTTGACTGCGTGCATGAACAAGCCTATCTAGGCGGTTTGATTTGTCCTGGTGTTTTGTCTTCACATTCCATTTTATCAAGTAAAGCAGCCAAACTTCCGCGCATAGCCCTTGATGTAAGTGCTGCATCACCTGAACTTGGAAAAAATACAGCAACAAGTATTTCACATGGTTTTGTCTTTGGTTTTTGTGCATTGACAGAAGGGCTTATAAAAACTTTGTCTGAGCAAATGCCTTCAAAGCCATTTGTAGTCGCTACAGGTGGATTTGCTAAGGACATAGCAAGGCACGTTTCATTAATTAACAGCATAGAATCAAACTTGATTTTAATGGGTTTGCTTCTTTTATATAAACATAAAACTAAATAAACGGAGATTTGTATGAGTAGTACAATTGCAAGCGTTTGGGCAAGAGAAATTTTAGATTCTCGTGGTAATCCTACAGTTGAAGTAGAAGTTTCTTTGGAATCAGGTCATGCAGGGCGTGCAGCTGTTCCATCAGGAGCTTCAACAGGAACTCGCGAAGCTTTAGAAATGCGTGATGGCGATAAAGCTCGTTATAAAGGTAAAGGCGTTTTAAATGCTGTAGAAAACATTAACAATGAAATAGCAGAAGCCATTATCGGCATGGATGCTCTTCGTCAAGTTACCGTTGACACAACAATGATTGACTTAGACGGCACTGACAATAAGGCACGCCTTGGCGCAAACGCAATTCTTGGTGTTTCACTTGCAGTTGCTCGTGCTGCTGCTGAATTTTTAGGCCTTCCGCTCTACCAATATCTTGGCGGC
Source organism: uncultured Desulfovibrionaceae bacterium (assembly GCA_964369675.1). Taxonomy (GTDB): domain Bacteria; phylum Desulfobacterota; class Desulfovibrionia; order Desulfovibrionales; family Desulfovibrionaceae; genus CAYJAZ01. The sequence continues at coordinate 2,471 of CAYJHE010000192.1, forward strand.
GTGAACGCAAAAGTATTGCCAGCTCCTATGATGAACATTATTAATGGCGGTGCGCACGCAGATAACAGCCTTGATTTCCAAGAATTTATGATTATGCCGCTTGCAGCTGAAACTTTTTCAGACGCTTTACGCATAGGTGTTGAAGTTTTCCACACATTAAAAACACTCCTCCACGATGAAGGTTACGCTACAAGTGTTGGCGACGAAGGCGGCTTTGCTCCTAACCTTAAATCACATGAGCAGGCATTGCAATTTATTGTACGCGCAATTGAAGAAGCTGGCTACAATCCAGGTAGCGAAGTTGTAATCGCGATGGATTGCGCTGCATCTGAGTTTTACAAAGACGGAAAATACGTTCTTGCAGGTGAAGATCGCTCTTTATCTTCTGAAGAAATGGTTGACTATCTTGAAAATCTTGTAAACAATTATCCTATTGTTTCTGTTGAAGACGGTATGGCTGAAAACGACAGAGAAGGCTGGAAACTACAAACAGCCCGTTTAGACGAAAAAGTTCAGCTTGTTGGTGATGATGTTTTTGTTACTAATCCTGACATCTTATTAGAAGGTATTGATGACGGCATAGCAAATTCTATCCTCATTAAGGTAAACCAAATCGGCACACTTACAGAAACTTTAGACACAATTGAAATAGCAAAGCAAGCTATGTATTCTACTGTTATTTCACACCGTTCAGGCGAAACAGAAGACAGCTTTATCGCTGATTTAGCAGTTGCTGTAAATTCAGGTCAAATCAAAACTGGTTCGCTTTCACGTTCTGACAGAATTGCAAAATATAACCAACTCCTCAGAATTGAAGAAGATCTCGACGATGCAGCTATCTTCTACGGACCAATTCTTATGAATCATTTTGATCTTGGTGATGAAGAGTAAGAATTAGATTCTAAATGACGATTATTTGAGAGGGGAAAAGCACGTTTTTTTATAAAACGACTTTTCCCCTCTCTTACTTTTTAAGCAATGTTTCTTTTATTTTTTATTTAATTTCTTTAAAATCAATGTTTATCGTATGGCTATAGCTGCGCTAGCCATACTTACAATCTTTGTGTTTTTCTTATCTTAACAATATTTGTCGTATGGCTATAGCTGCGCTAGCCATACTCACAATACTTTTTATTTTCTTTTTGCAAAACTTCTTTTTTTGTTCTTGGCTTTGTGCATTGTTTT
>CAYJHE010000193.1:0-3645 GCA_964369675.1 uncultured Desulfovibrionaceae bacterium
TTTTAGCGAAGCTAAAAAAGTTTTCAATACGGCGCGAAAAATTTTGCGAATGAATATTGCTTAATTGTTACAGGAAGCAAAATTTTTGTGTTGTCATGAAATATTGTGCAAAATAAGATCTTTTGTACTTTAGCGAGCGAAACAATTTCCACGCAAATTGTGAGCGAGGATTTTGTGTTGAGCGTAGAGAAACCAAAATCTATCTGAATAAAGTCGGGAAATGAATTGCAAAAAATGCGCGAGTGGAGTGTACTTAAGTACATGACCGAGCGCATTTTTTGTAAGCGTTTTCAAAGGTGAACGAAGTGAACAAAGGCTTTAGCGAGCGAAGTGAAAACCGCGTTTTTCACAAGCGAAGATTTTGTGCACGAAGTCGCCAAAATCTATATAATAATGAAGTGAAGAGCTGTTTTGTGATAAATATTTCATACACAAAAGAACAGAACAAGCAGAGCTGTTCAAAATAAAACAATAAAATCGTAAAAAAATCCTCAAAATATAAAGCGCACTAAAATATATTTCTAAATAAACTGAGGATTAACATGCACCATGCAATGCTTGATATTCTCAAACCTTGCTTCAATACTGTCATGCACCCTTTGAGCTACTTCATGTGATATGTAAGTAGGTAGATTAGCATCAACAGAAATCTCTACATCTATATAAACTTGTTGAGAAAATATCCTACTCTTGAAAGAATCTATTGCAAGTACATCTTTTTGTTCAAGAATAAGCTCCTTTATTTCCTGCGCTTTTTCTTCATCCATCGCCTTATCCGTCATCTTATCCATTGCAGATAGCAAAATCTCATAAGAAACTTTCACTATAAATAAACAAATAACTACAGAAGCCAATGGCTCTAGCAAAGGATAACCTTGCATTGCGCCAAAAATACCAATAAATGCGCCTACAGAAGAAAGCGCGTCTGAACGGTGATGCCACGCATCAGCAAGCAAGATGTCAGAATGTATTTTTCTTGCAACTATATAGGTATACCAATACATTCCTTCCTTGATTACTATGGATAAAATAGCGGAATATAAAGCAATATCGCTAGGCAAAACAGCATTAGCGTATTCTTTTGTGTATATCTTTTCAATGCCAACAAAGCCAATACCTAAACCAACAAGTAAAAGCATGCAGGCAAGAAAAATAGCTGCTACACTTTCAAAGCGCTCATGCCCGTATTGATGGCTTTCGTCAATTTCTTTGTTGCCGATTTTAACACCTATAATAACAACAAATGAAGATAAAACATCTGATAATGAATGCACAGCATCAGAAATCATAGCTGCTGAATTGCCGTATATACCCGCTAAAAACTTGATGCCCGCAAGTATGGCATTTATTATAATTGTCACAACAGAAACTTCAATAGATTTTTTTTCGTAAACAGCATTAGTCATAGCTAACTCACTAATATGATAAAGATTTTTATTTTCAAAACGAAAATTTAACTTTATGTTCTCACTATAGTAGAAGTTAGTCAATAGTAACGATAGGCAAAATGCTATAAAAAAATTTCACTATTTCTTATGAAAAGTACTTTTTAATTTTATTGTGTAAGGTGGCTCTTGTGATGCCAAGTCGCCTAGCAGTTTCGCTTTTATTGTCGTTAGTTTCACTCAAAGTTTTAGAAATCAGCTCTTTTTCCATATTGTCTAAAGAGGAGCGAGAAGAAGAGGCAGAATGCATTGAAAAATCTGATTCTTGAGCTTCGTTTTGCTCGATGAATTGCTGAATCGTGAGCGGAAGAGATTTTAATTGTAAAACATCTCCAGGGTTTAGTATAACTGCCCTTTCTATGGCATTTTCAAGTTCGCGCACATTTCCTTTCCACGGATATTTGAGAAGGGCGTGCATACTTTGCGCTGTAAAACCGTTGATTTGTTTTCTGTTCGCTTTACTGTATTTATTGAGAAAAAGTTCTGCAAGATAGGGAATGTCTTCAAGTCTTTCTCTGAGTGGGGCTACATGTAGGGCTATGACATTGAGGCGATAATAAAGGTCTTCACGAAATTTATTTTGCTTTACTTCTTCTAAGAGGTCTCGATTGGTTGCAGCTATGATGCGCACATCTGTTTTGACTATCTTATCTGAACCTAATTTTTGAATCTCGCCTTCTTGCAAGAAGCGCAAAAGTTTTGCTTGCAAAGCCAGCGGCATTTCCCCTATTTCGTCAAGAAATACAGTGCCTTTATCTGCTTGCATAAAGCGTCCGTCTCTGGCTTTATCAGCACCTGTGAAAGCGCCCTTTTCATGCCCAAAAAGTTCTGATTCGAGTAGATTTTCAGGTAATGCTGCGCAGTTGACAGTGATAAAAGGCTTATCTTTTCTAAATGAATATTCCTGCACTTTTTTTGCAACAACTTCCTTACCTGTGCCTGACTCGCCAGTGATAAGAATGTTTGCATCGCTTGGTGCAACAAGAGCAATCATCTCACTCAATTCTTTAATGGAAGGACTTTTGCCAAGTTCTATTGTATTTTTCTTCTTTGCTTCTTCATCTTGGTTTTGACTTTGTATCAGCTTGTTGAGAGCAAAGCGTAAGACATCGAAATCAAGAGGTTTTGTGAGATAATCAGAAGCACCAAATTGCAGGGCTTGCATAGCCTTATCTTCACTTGACCACGCTGTCATGATGATAACAGGAATAGCAGGATTGTAGAGATGAATTTGTTCAAGCATAGTGATTCCATCAACTTCTGCCATGCGCACATCGCTCAGAACTAGGTCATAACTCTGCTCTTTCACCATTTCAATGGCGATTTTGCCGTCATCAGCTTCTGCAATCTCATAACCCCAGCCGCCGATAAGGGTGGCAAGCATAGTGCGGTGTGAATTATCATCGTCTACAATAAGTATTGTTGGCATAGTGTTACCCTAGTTAGAACTTTGTTCAAATTTTGATTTACGCCACGGCTTTTCTTCATTCTTTAATAGACGCACAATATTTTGCCTATGCGTCCAGTAGATGACCAAGAAAATCACAAGTGCAAGTGGAATATAGGTGAAATAGCCAAAAAGTAAGCAGAAAAAAGGCAGGAGAAGAGCCATTGTGAGCGCGCCAAGTGAAACAAAGCCTGAACGCAATATCACAAGCACGCAAATTAAAGCTGAAACAAGAAGAGGAAGAAAAACAAGAGGAAGGAGCGAGCCTACAAGTGTTGCTACGCCTTTTCCTCCTTCAAAATTGAGAAAACACGATTTGAGATGCCCAAAAATAGCTATAAAGGCAACTAAAGAAAGCATATATGGATTTGGGAAATAGAGGGTGGCTATGTATACAGGCAGAAAACCTTTAGCAATATCACCTATTAAAGTGATTACTCCGTATTTAAAACCACAAAGCCTTGCAACATTTGTTGTGCCCGGATTGTTTGAACCTGCTGTGCGTGGGTCAATGCCCTTAGCAAGCTTAGCAACTATCACACCAGACGGAATAGAGCCTGAAAAATAAGTTATTATCAAAAACAAGGGAAAGAAAAAGGATTCCATGCTTGCTCCTTTTGTATTATTTATATAAGGATTAACAAATCCCCAAACAAGTGCTCTTAAATATAAGACTTTTCTTCAAAAAAATCAAGTGTTCAGTGACACGTCATTCTCATTTAGTCACGTGATTCTCGTTTGTATGCTTGGGGG
>CAYJHE010000194.1:0-3567 GCA_964369675.1 uncultured Desulfovibrionaceae bacterium
GCGCTGATATTCTTCTTATCCACAATGCTGGTGAAGTTATTGCTTGGCCTGACAATATCGCAGCTTTCTCAATTATCTTCCAAGCTGCTGGCCTTTCATGGACATTGTCAAGTGAAATAGCAGCTTACGACTCAATCAACTACGGAACATTCTATGATGACGTTCAATTTGCTCGTACTGCCCTTCTTCACGCACAAGCTGCAAAGAAATTAGGCGTAAAGAAAATCGTTATCGGTGAATGTGGACACGCGCACAAAGCTCTCACAGTTATTGCTGACCGTGTTTTACCACAAGCATTAAACGTACCGCGTGAATCATGCTTCCCTATCCTCAGAGACATTGTAAAATCAGGTGTTCTCAACTTAGACCCATCACGCAACAACTTCCCTGTTACCCTTCACGATCCATGTAACGTAGCTCGTTTAATGGGTATCAGCAAGCCACAACGTGAAATCCTTCAAGCAATTGCACCGCAATTCAGAGAAATGGACCAAAATGGCTGTAACAACTACTGTTGTGGCGGTGGTTCAGGCTTTGCTATCATGTCTCGTAACGACATCGAACCTTGGAGAATGATGATTGCAGGCCGTAAAAAAATGGAACAAGTTGCAAATGCATTCTCTGATTGCATCGATCCATCAATCAATAAATACATCTGTGCTCCTTGCTCTAACTGTAAGGGTCAGATTCGTGAACTTCTTGAACTCAATAAGCTTAGCGAAAACAATTCTATCTACTACGGTGGTATTGTTGAACTTATCGTAAATGCTATGCCAAACACAAACCCAGGTTTCATCAAATTTGGCGATGAATAGTAGCTCACAATAAAGCATAAATTAAAAAAGCCCCGCAATTGCGGGGCTTTTTTTATTGCTTATAAATCAGCTGTTAGAGGACTTTTAAAAAATAGATAATGAAATATTTGCTTTTGAGCTGTCAGAAAAAACAAATATAAAATAGAGTTATTTTTCCTTAATCAACAGTGCTAAAAACTCTGCTTCAGGAATAGGCCTAGAAAAATAATAGCCTTGCGCAGTATCGCATTGCACATCTCTGAGCCATTCAACTTGCCCTTCATTCTCAACTCCCTCTGAGACAATACGCATGCCAAGCTTCTTTGCAAGATGAATTATTTGCTCTACAACAATAGTGCCCCTGCTGTCTTGATTTGAATGCAAAAATGATTTGTCTAATTTAAGTACATCAACATTCATAGCACTCAATCTATTGAGCGAAGAAACACCTGTTCCAAAATCATCAACTGCAACCGAAAAGCCTAAACCTCTAAAAGTATTAATTCTTTCCACAATAACTTCTTCGTAGTCAACAAAGGCACTTTCAGTAAGTTCTATTTCAATTTGCGAAGTTGCCACTTTGAAACGCTGCATAATAGCAAGCAAGACTTCAATAATTTTGGGTTCTGCAAGGCTTATCGCAGAAAAATTGACCGCAATTTTAGGAATAGTGTAACTATCTGCATGCGTTGAAATAAATCTACACACTTCTTTAAAAACATATAAATCTAATTCAAAAATAAAGCCATTTGTCTCCATAACCTTAATAAATCTATCAGGATAAATTTGATTTCCAACACTTGGTTGCCAACGCACCAAAGCTTCAGCACCATTGATTTTTAATGTTTTAAAGTCAATCTTTGGTTGATATTTTACAAAAAACTCTTTTTCTCTAAGAGCGCTTTCCATTCTGAGTGTTATTTCAATGGTATCTTCAATTTCTTCGCGCATTTCATCACTAAAGTGCGTAAAAGTTGTTTTATAAATCTTCTTTCCATTTAAGCGCGCTAAGTCTGCATAATCAATAAGATCTGCTACTTTTTCTGCTGTGTCGCTGATAGTATATATGCCAACAGAAACATTGAGATCGTAAGTTTTCCCTATAATACTTTGCACTGAAGGCAATATAAATAGTTCTATGACTTTTTCAATCTTCATGCCTTCGTCTATTTTTTTAAAAATGACAAACTCTTCTGCGCTTATTCTGCTGATATATATATCTGGCTGTAGATATGCCCTCTTTAAAGTATCTGCCATGGATTTGATAATTTCTATACCTGTACTGCGCCCAAAATACTTATTTATAGCTCTAAAGTAATCTATATCAAAAACAATGACTTCGTATTCATTTGCATTTGCGCTTAAAAGTGTCTGAGCTACTTTTTCTCTAAAAGCACGCATAGAAAGAAGAGAAGTCAGTTCGTCTGTGTTGAGCAGATTAAGTATTTCTATTTTTTGTTTTTTTTCTAATTGCCAGATATAGTAAAGAAAAAGCAAAATACTAAGGGCAAAGAGCAAAATAAAGTAAAATAAAGGATTTGTGAACATGGTGTCTAGCACAAAAAGAGGCTCTGTAGCTGTCGCGTATGAAAGAGTGCTATCTGCAATGAACAAAGCAAGAAACAAAAACAAAGTATAAAGAAAAAATTTTATTTTACCAACAAACATCACATAAAACCTAAAAGCAGAAAAATACATCATCCGAAAATTCGGTATAGCTCTTTATCTCATTAATCTTTTCTTTGTTCAAGTAGCATTAAATCTTTCAAATTTTTCTAATAGCTTTATTAATCTACTTTTAGCTTTTATTTTTTAAGTTTAATTTAAATTTATCTACATTTTTATCTCTTAGAGCTATAAAAAATAAAAAACCACTTATTAAAAATAAGTGGTTCTCTTGATGTTATATTTTATAAATGTATCGTTTTTATTTCATCGCAAAAAAATGAAAAAATCTTAGTAATTGCTATGTCCGTGTCCCATGCCATGTCCACCGCGACCCATGCCGCGACCCATGCCATGCTTTCCCATTGCCATTTCAATTCCAAACTTTTCTTCTACTGACTTTGCATGTTCTCTTCTAAGTTCTTGCTCTTCTTGTTGCAGTCTTGAAATATCGCCAGCAATTTGACCTGCATCTTTGGGATTTGGATTATTATTTTGCATTAGAGCTCTGTATTCAGCTTTCTTGCTAGCAAGACTTGTTCTTATAGGATTCATTTCAGCTCTAAGCTTGTCTTTCATCTTTTCAAGTTCTGCTTTTTGTGCTTCAGTCAACTTTTCATACTGCGCTCTAACTTTTGCCATTTGTTCTGCATGTGCAGGATTATGCTGTCTGCCACGCCCTTGCTTAAAGTTTTTATGGTATTGCTCGCCATCATGTTGCTGATGATATTGCTGCTGTCCTTTATCTTCTCTTGGATAAGCTTCTGCATTTTCAGCAAGTGTAAATGTGGTTACTGCGAGAATTGCTAATGAAGCAATGATTGTTTTTTTTGACATAGTTAAACTCCTTTAAGTTTATATTTTTATTGTAAGCATATTTTCAAGAAATGTCCAATTGCACAGAGGACACATATTCAAAGAGAAAAGAATATATAAAAGGATATGAAAATAATACTTAACTTGTATATTTATTATATAGCAAAATGCATGCCAAAACATTAACTGACTAAAATTATTTACTATTATATTCTAAAACTAATTTGCAAGCCTTTATCATGTATAAATATTATACAATAAACTGTATAGTGTACATTAACTATACAAATAA
>CAYJHE010000195.1:0-3531 GCA_964369675.1 uncultured Desulfovibrionaceae bacterium
ACAACTCGGGTATGAACCGAGTGCTCTAGCCAACTGAGCTACCGTGCCACTATTTTGTAACATCTCTGCTACGAAGAAATTTGTATACTATGTACTATAAATATGCAAGCTTTTTTTTTACAATTTTAAAAATTATTTTTTCTTGCTATTTTGCATGATTAGAAACAGTCAATCGAACAGAGGAAGCAAAAACAAAGAAGGCATGCGGTAACCAGGCTGCAATCATAGGTGGAATAGAGCCTTTTTCGCCAAGTACTTGCATAATCATTGTAAGCACATAGAACAAAAACATAACTACCATGCCAACTGCAACACAGATATAGACATTTTCTGACCAAGTCAAGAGAGCAAAAGCAAAAAAAGTAAATGAAATCAGAGAAAAAGCATAAGCTAATTTCATCTGTAGCACTGTTCTTAGGGCTTCCACATTCGAACCTGAAGAAAGTAAGTCGTCAATAGCATGATTGAGTTGAAGTATAGGCAGGTCTTGAAGATTTGCATTTGAATTTATTACAAAGAGGTTTTCATGCCCTCTGTTAAGCGGCAGTACAAAATTATTATATTCTTCAACAATAAAGGCATCTGGCGTGTTTATTTGCACGTCATACAAGGTCCAAGTGCCATCTCTTACTTCAAGTTCCTTTGCTTTGATGATATTTATAATGTCTTCACTGCTCTCTTTCAGCCTATAGGCTTCTACATTCACTCCATTGCCGTCTTTGTAAAACTTTTCGATATTTACCACATAGCCGCTATCTGTGAACCATACATTATCAATTGATTCAACAAAATCCTCTGCTTGAGCACTGTTTTTATCCTTCTCTGCCTGAAAAATTTCTGTTGCTTTTTGGTTACTTGCGTATGAAACCACTTGCGAAAAGAGCAAGAGAAAAAGACCCCATACAAGAGAAATCACAAAGAATTGCCTTAGCAAGATGAAGTGTGAAATTCCATTTGCATTTAATGCTGTCAATTCTTTAGATTTTGCCATAAAGCAAAGCAAAATAATTGTTGCCAAAAAAAAGACCGCAGGCAAGATAGTTGAAATCACGCTAGGTAAAAGAAAGACAAAGTATTGCACAACAACAAGAAAAGAAGTTTCTGCTACAATAAAAGTGTCTAACTTTTCAAATAAGTCTGAAAGTATGTATATAGAAAGCCCAAAGACAAGAACTATAGCTAAGAGCCTAAAATGTGAAAAGAAATTTGTTTTAAAAAGCATATATATTCTCTATTTTCAAGCAAGATGCTTGTGATGACTGTATCAAAGCCATTAACCTCTTGTGCATGCATTTGCAAAGTGCCTTATACCAAGAAAGGCAAGAATAAAGAAGAAGAGATTTGGCAACCAAATACCTACATAAGGGTTTAACTCGCCCTTTTCGCCCACGCTTATCCCAACGGATAAGAAACCATAATACACCATAAATATTAGCAAAGCAATACCAAGCCCCTGTTGCTTTTTTATGCCTGCACAAGCTGCTGCAATAGGAATTGCAAGCAAGCCTAAGACAAAGCAAGCAAAAGGAAAAACTATTCTTTTATGCCTTTCTATCAAGATTTTATAAGCCATTCTCTTATTATCAGGCAAGAAAGATGTATGGTCTAATGCAAGCAAGTGCTCAAAAGACATTTCCTTTGGTGCAATAGGCCCTAAATCAAGGCCTTTAAACAAGACAGAAAGAGGCAAGGTGACTATATATTCTCTGAAATTAAGCACTGTAGATTGCTTTTCTTGTGCTGAATAAATCTTGCCATCTTTAAGCAAGAAGAGAATCTGCCCATTTACTCTATCTATATTAATATTTCCTTCCGGTGAAAGAATAGTAGTCTGCCTTTGACTGCTTTGTTCTTGGCTTTCTACTTCATCATTTGTTTGCAAAACAACATCATTCATAAGTCCTGAAAGAGGGTCTACAGTTTTTGCATACAGCACAAAGCCAGGAATTTCTTTATTAAAAATACCGGGTTGCACAACAATCTTTGCCCTATTGCTTGCAACATCAAGCAAGGTATTTCTAAAGCCCATCATGCCCCATGAAATGCCATATAAAGAAACAAACAAGGTAGCTGACATAATAAGAAGTGCAAGTAAAGTTGGTGCTGGCATGATTTGATAAAGTGAAACACCGCCTGCCCTCACTGCCATCATTTCTCTGTCGTTTTCTAATCTTAAATAGACTATAAATATCGCTATCATACAAGAAATTGGCGCAGCTAATTGCATAAAGGTAGGCGAAAGGTATAAGAATAAAAGTCCTGTTTCTAAAAGACTTAATTCCATGCCAAAAAGCATTTCACGCAATTGAAGAGCCCTACCAATCAAGATAAGACATAGTATAACAAAAAGTGTTAATACAAACACTTGCAACATTTCAAAAAATATTTTTCTTTGGAGTAATCGCACTATTTTCTTTTTTCTCTTTATCTAAACAAAGGCCGCACGGGCTATAATTTCTATGATCATCTTTCTTGGTATTCAGAATAAAAGATACGCGCAAGTGAATCCACTTCTAAGGGAGAAAGATTGTATCTTGCTCCTGCTTCGTCACACAATGATGTAAAATCTTTATCTTTATTCATTTTCATTTCATCTAAAACAAATTGCAAGGCTTTTTGTACTAAATACGAATGCTCCATAAAATCTCCCTTAGATGACAACTAAAAATTCAATTCCATTGAATTTCCAGCCTTTAAATTTAAGACCTTTATCTCAGGCGCATTTTTCTTCATTTCTTGCTCAAAGGCCTCTGTTCCCTTTGCTAGCACAGGAAATGTAGCATAATGCATTGGTAAAACAGCTTTTGCCTTCACAAATTGTGCTGCCATTCTCGCTTGAAGCGCGTCCATTGTAAAGACATCACCTATAGGTAAACAAGCTAAATCAATGTCGTGAAACTCAGCAAAAAGTTTCATGTCAGAAAAAAGCGCTGTATCTCCTGCATGATAGAAAGTAAAGCCGCTTGGGAATTTCACAATAAAACCAGCTGCTAAGCCGTGTTCGGCAGTATGAAGAGCTTGGCAAAGCGTAAGCTTTATGCCTTCTTCTTCAATGGTTCCGCCTATACCCCAGCCAACGCCGTGATTCAATATTTGACTACTTGCAACACCAAGCTCTTGACAGTGTAGCGCAAGTTCGTAAATAACTCCAAGCTTGGCATTTGTTTCCTTTACAATTTCAATAGCTTGTCCAAGATGATCGCCGTGAGAGTGAGTCACAAGAACAATATCTGGTTTTTCAAGCGTGCGCCAGTCGTTGACACAGGCTGGATTACCTTCATAAAAAGGATCTACCCAAATTATTGTATTTCCTTCTTTAATTCTAACATTTGAATGACCTTCAAAGTATAGTGTTGGCATAATACACCTCGTATCTTTCTTCTATACGCAAAAATTCTGACAAAATTATACACTTCTCAAACAAGGGTGTCAAGAAAAGGATTTTATAACTTTTTTCTCTTTGGCAAGGGATATCTTTTTTTTGCCTTCGGCGACCAAAGGGGATAATCCCCTTTGGAAACCTTAGCATGA
>CAYJHE010000196.1:0-3519 GCA_964369675.1 uncultured Desulfovibrionaceae bacterium
TTTAAACTTGCAAAAGGCAATGAAATGCTGTACATAGATAGAACTAAATCGCACATCTTAGCAATATCGTGGGTGCAGAGAATTTAATTTCAAAATTTAATTTCAAAGAAACTTCGCTGAGATGGACGCAAAACCCAAGGAGACATATATGGCATATGTAAGCATGAAACAAATGTTAGAAACAGGTGTACACTTCGGACACCAAACAAGTCGTTGGAATCCTAAAATGCGCACATACATTTTTGGCGCAAGAAATGGTATTCATATCATCGACTTACAGCAAACAGTAAAATTATTCCGTATTGCTCACGACAAAATCGTTGACACAGTAGCAAAGGGCGGCAAAGTTTTATTTGTTGGCACAAAACGCCAAGCTCAAGAAGCTATTTCTAGCGAATCAACAAGAGCTGGTCAACTTTATGTAACAAACCGTTGGATGGGTGGCACACTCACTAACTTTGCAACAATGCAAAAAAGTATCGACCGTTTGAAAAAACTTGAAGCTATGTTTGCTGATGGCAGCGTTAACCGCTACCAAAAGAAAGAAATTTTAGAACTTCAAAGAGAAATGGATAAGTTAGAACTTGCTCTTGGTGGTATCAAGAATATGACAACTTTACCACAATTAGCTTTCATCATCGATCCACATCGTGAAGATATTGCAGTAAAAGAATGCCGTAAACTTGGTATTCCAATTGTTGCAATCACTGATACAAACTGTGATCCTGATCTTATCGACTACGTTATCCCAGGCAACGATGATGCTATTCGTGCTATCAAATTATTTGTGAACGCAATGGCAGAAGCTTGTGTTGAAGGCGCAGCTATCACTAAAGACGGCAAAGTTGATGCAGAAAAAGCTTTAGAAAAAGAAATCAACGAATTAGAAACAGAAGCTTTAGTAGCAGATAAAGAGTAAAATCTTTTTATCTATAGATGTTAATAAAATATCTCTGCTGAAGATTCTTTGGCAGAGATTATTTAAAACTATTTTAGCGTTTCAATTCAGAGATTTTGCGGAATTTTCAATGAAAATTAATTTGAAGCAGAAAAAACGCAAAAGAATGAATTGGTGATGCAATATTAGGAGAATACAAATGGCAATATCAGCTTCAATGGTAAAAGAATTACGCGACAAAACAGCCGCTGGCATGATGGATTGTAAAAAAGCTTTAGAAGAATGCGATGCAGATCTTGAAAAAGCAATTGACTGGCTTCGTCAAAAAGGCCTTTCAAAAGCAGCAAAACGTGCTGACCGTGCAACTTCAGAAGGTATCGTAGGCTCATGGCTTTCAGCTGATGCAAAAGAAGCTTGCTTAGTTGAAGTTTGCTGCGAAACAGACTTTGTTGCTCGTGGCGATATGTTTATCGACTTAGTAAATAAAACTGTAGATACATTTGTAAAACAAGGCGGCGAAACTTTTGACGCTGCTGCAATGCAAGACGACTTTGCTTCTGCAATCGGCTCTATTGGTGAAAATATCACTATAGGCAAATCTGTACGCTATAAAGCTTCAACAGAAGGCGGAATCATCGGTCTTTACATTCACGCAAACAACAAGCTTGGTGTTTTGGTTGAACTTACAGCTGATAAAGCAGTAGATCAAGCAAAAGCTACTGAACTTACAAAGAATATCGCAATGCAAATCGCTGCTGCTAACCCATTAGCAGTTGACCCATCTTCACTTCCTGAAGCAGACATCGAGCGCGAACGCGAACTCTATCGTCAAAAATCAAGAGAAGAAGGCAAGCCTGAAAATATCGTTGAAAAAATCGCTGAAGGCGCAGTGCAAAAAATGTTCAAAGAAGCTTGCCTCTTAAATCAAGCTTATATCCGCGATGAAAAAATGAGCATTTCTGCTTTACTTGTTGCACAAGGTAAAGAATTAGGCGCGACATTGGGTGTTGCAAAATTTGCAAGATTACAACTTGGCGCATAGTCAGACAGTTGAAAAAACGTAAATAGCTTTGTCAGGCGATTTTTTTGTTCCGGTCACCTATGTCTTTATAGGCTCCGCTCCACAAAAAAATCGCCTTTCTTGCTCTTCACGCTTTTTGAACTGTCTGCATATACATGTTGAAAAGTGCAAATAGCTTATAAAGTAATAAAAAAGGGAACTCTTAGTTCCCTTTTGTTGTTAATTACCCTACTTCACATACTTATGTATCAATTTCAAAGCTCTTGTTTGGCTGATATTGAGTGCTTTAGCTACGCCTCTACTGCTTTTGTGTTTTTGGTGAGCCTCAGTAACCATTTGTTTTTCAAGCATTTCAACCGCTTCGTCTAAGGCAGTAGGAAGTTGTGAGAATACTGGTTCACTATTAATAAAGGTAAAGAAGGATTGAGGTAAGTGGTGAGGATAGATGACAAAGTCATCAACCATGACTGTAATTCTTTCTATCACATGTTGCAATTCTCTGACATTTCCCTTCCATTCGTGATTGAGAAAAAATTGCAAAGCTTCGCTAGAAAAAGTGTGTGATTTATTATATTCTTTATCGAATTTATTGAGAAAAAAGGTAGCTAAAGGTGTTATGTCTTTTTTTCTCTTTCTCAAAGGCGGAACAGAAACCTCAAATATATTCAATCTATAATAGAGGTCATTTCTGAAATTGTTGGCATCAATCAATTTGACCAAGTCTTTATTTGTGGCTGCTATGATTTTTACATCTATTTTAATGGGTGTAGTTGAGCCTATGGGAAGAATTTCTTTGTCTTGAATAACGGTGAGCAATTTTGCTTGTGCAAGTGGAGGGAGTTCTGAAATTTCATCAAGTAAGATAGTTCCGTGATTTGCTGCTTCAAACAAACCTTGTTTTCCCTCAGCTTTTGCCCCTGTAAAAGCACCCTTTACATAGCCAAAGAGTTCTGATTCAACTAAATCTTTTGGAAGATTTGCGCAGTTTACTGAAATAAAAGCCTTGTCTTTACGCTTACTTAAAGAATGAACATATCTTGCTAAAGAAGTTTTTCCTGTGCCTGATTCGCCAACAAAAAGACAGTTGGCATCAGTTTGTGAAACTCGGAGAAGTAAATCCATCACTTGCGCCATTTCTTCACTTTCGTACAAGATATTTACAGTGCTTTTTGGCTCTGCAATGGCCTCTTGGTGAGGGGAAGCAAAGAGAATGTTTTCATTGACAGAATCTCTCACACTCATCACAACATATTCTACATTGCCTTTTTTATCAAAAACAGGAACAGCAATGGTGAAAAGTTCACTGCCAGTGTAGGTTTTTTGCTTTATAGCATAAGGTTTTTTGTCTTTGTATACATGCGGCAATATGGATTGATCCCACCAGCCATTTTGTTCAACAGTTCTAAATTCTTTGCCTATGAGCTTACTTGCTTCATAGCCATAGTGGCGTTGGCAAGCTTTATTGATATATATTATTTTAAAATTATTGTCACAAATACAGACTTCATCGTAAAGTTCATCTACAAGTTCGTGCAATTTTTCATAGGTTAAATTATACATATTAAATCTCCCTCAATAAGTCAATTAACATATTAAAAGC
>CAYJHE010000197.1:0-3492 GCA_964369675.1 uncultured Desulfovibrionaceae bacterium
CGAAAAAGTTATATGAGCTTCGCTCATAAATACTTTTTCGTTTTAAAAATGGGATATTTCTTATACTAAAAGCAAGCTACGAACAAAGATTATGAAGCATGTTCACTGCGTTCACATGTTTTTATAAAAAATATTGCAAAGCCTTCAAAACATCATCTGAACGAAGTGAAGATGTTTCTTGCTCTTTGTTTGTAGAGGTGTTTTAAATGCTAAAGCCTATTATATTTTTAAAGCGAAACAGTATTTAAGCGAAGCTTAAAACTTTTTCGCAAATTAAAAAAAAATAAATTATCTACTTTAGTCACTCACTTCATATTAACCGCGCAATGTAAAGGTTTCCAAAGGAAATTATTTCCTTTGGTCGCCGAAGGCAAAAAAGAAAAAGCATAAACTATAACAAAATGCATTAAATCTGCTTTATTTCTTCAAGAAAATCAAAAATATCTTGAACGACCTTATCCTTAGTTTCAGGGTGGGTGACAATTTGGTGTTTTTTTGAGAAATGGTCAAATATAGTATACAGCACTACTTTTTTATATGATGAAGCAACAAGTTGCGCCATTTTCTTTGGTGAAGACTGAGGCACTGTTTTGTCGCCAATTGCTTGCAGTATAAGAATAGGTGCTTTTATTTTAAAGAGATTATTTCTTATTTCATGCATCTTTTTTGTCATGCTTGCTATTTGTGCGGGATAATAGTAGCTGTCGTTTTCAAGGTGTGCAAAGGTGAAATATTTTTTGTGTATTTTTTTTGTGAAGGGTTTTATTAATGTTACCAAGGGCAAAAGAGGGTGTAGTATTTCAAGGGTGGAAAATCTGTTTAAATAAAGCGGCGAAGCAATGATAACAAGTGAAATAATGCAGTCGTCTTCGTATTTTTGATTGAGGGCAAGGGTAAGTATTCCGCCTAAGGAGTGTCCTATAAGCGTAACACTATAGCCTGCATTTTTGAGTTTGAGAAATTGTTCTTCTACTGAGTAAAACCAATCCTTCCATGTTGCTTCAAGAATTTCTTCTTCACTTGCATTGTCATGTCCTGCTATGTCAACATTATGCACTTCATAAGAGCGCGCGTTGAGAGCGTCTTCAATATTTTGCATGTCGGCTTTTAGCGATTGATAGCCATGAATGAGCATGAAGCAGTGTTTTCTATTCATGATTTTCCTTATTAAAAAATTTCATCTAAGAAAAATAAAATACTAACTATGTCGAAAGTTTAAAAAGCCCTTGTTTCATTAAACAAGGGCTTTAGTATGTTGTTATTATTTAATTAATTTTGCGAAACACGAGTGAAGCCGTCCCACTGAATAGGCACATCAGGTAGTTTCTTCAAGAGCTTTAGCCACTTATGGCTGTCTAAGTGTTCTTGGCTTTGCTGTAACTTACGGCTATGTTCTAAGATAGGCGGAACTATAGCGTGAATATCACCTGTAACTTCAGCTAATATAGCGCCATTTGTTGCCAAAGTAGCAAGTTGAACAGCTTGTGTGCTAAATTCATATGAAGACATTAATGTGTCCAATGCCTTTGTTGGGTTATGGAAACCAACACTGTTTTCAGCTGAGATATAATCCCAGAAGAATTGACCTTTGCGTGTTAATTCAATTGCTTGTGCAAGCAAGTTGTCGTAGTCGGCATTTTTCTCGCCTTCAAAGTTTCTTGCTAGACGCACAGCTTCGTGTGCTCTCACGCTTTCTTCTTGTGCTTTAAGTAATTGCACAAATGTTTTTTCTTGTGTGTCTTCGACACGTTCTTTTAAGTAAGTCGCTGTTTTGTCAGAGTGACATTGACGACAAGCTGTGAGGTTAGGATCTTTCAAAGGTGAAGTCCACCAATGGCTTGAAATCTTTTTGCCATCGATTTTTTCATATGGCATATGACAATCTGCACAAGAAACACCTGCCGCACCGTGAACGCCATCTATCCAAGTTTCGTATTCAGGGTGTTGTACCTTAATAATTGGCACGCCTGAAGCTGCGTGAACAAAGTCTGTGAAAGGACCGTCTTTTGGACCGTGATTATTATAGTATTCATAGATTTGATCAGGGTTAAAGCCAAGATCCCATGGGAACACAGGCTTTGCAGCTGGTCCGTTGTCAGGATGAGTAAAGTAGTATTCAACGTGACACTGTGCGCAAGCAAGTGAGCGTTGTTCATTGCGTGACAATTTTTCAAAACTTTGGCCTGTACGTTCTAAATAGTCCTTTAATGGAACTGAATAGAGGTCAAGAGCCATGTTTGAAGTGTCGTGACAAGTTGCACATGAAACTGATTGTTCAGGTGAATTTAATTTATCACGGAAGAAGTTTGCGTCCATTTTCCAGAAAGCATCGCCGTATTCAGCTGTGAACTTTTCAATCATAGGAGTTTTACAGTTCCAACAAGTTCCTGGCATATCGCCCTTACCATCGACTTTATAGCGGTTGATACGGTCTATGTAGGCAACATCTTCAAGTGCAAATGTGTGTCCTCTTGTTTCATTGTATTCATACATAAAAGGATAGCCAAGCCATAGATTTTTCAAGTAAGGCTGTGCGTTTTTAAATCCTTTTGGTAATGGATTGACATCATCATTTTTTCTGTAGTGAACTGAACCTTTATATTCAGTCATTACAGTATGTTCATTGTTTTTCATATAGCTGTCATAGTGTAGTGGAAATGCTTCTTTTAAAGGAGAAACTTCCATAACATCGGCAGCTAAGCCAGTTTCATAAAGAGGAGTTTTTAAGCTCGTCTCTGTTCCGTCACATCCCACAATGCCTAGTGTAGCAATAAGGCATGCTATCGGGAAAAATAGTTTTTTATACTTATTCATCGGCAACCGTCCTTGTGCTTATAGGCTTTTTGTTTTGATGAGCCATACCCTTGTGACAATCAACACAATAAGGTTTTACAGCCATCACATCTACATTCATGTTAGTTGTGATATGACAACGTATGCAATTGTCATTGACCACATTTTTAGTTTCTAACATGGTTTGAACTGGAACATCATTTCCTTTCATGTTTGACATCACGTCCCGAATGCCTTCCTTTGCTTTGAAAGGCAGTTTCGCAACGAGGTCGAAAGGTGCATGACATTCATTACAGGCCAAATTAGCATGCGGAGAGTTCATATGTGTGAGTGCCGCTTCGTTCATAACATGACACGAAGAGCAAAAAGGTCTTGCATCAGTGTAGCGCATGGCTGCATTTGCAATTCCAATCAACACAATACCAAAAACAGTCCCCACAAGAAGCCATTTGAACCATGAGGCAGAATTTTTGCTCATGTGACCCCCTACTTTAAAGTTTGCATAAAATTTTATTATAACTACTTAGCTTTACTAATTTTTGTTATAAATAAAACTTCCCCCTACACAATAAAAATAGAAATATATTTAAATATAGCTTAAAAGCATATTTTGTGCAAGTTAAATATTTAACTTTCGTTTTTCCTTTGCCTTCGGCGACCAAAGGGTTACTACCCTTTGGAAACCCGAGCATGAGCGGT
>CAYJHE010000198.1:0-3426 GCA_964369675.1 uncultured Desulfovibrionaceae bacterium
GGGGAGAGCTCGAGAGGGGGAAACCTCATTTTTATCATAAAAATGCGGTTTCCCCCTCTCGAAAAGTCAATAAAAAAAACTTATTCCCATTCAATAGTTGAAGGTGGTTTTGGTGAGATGTCGTAGACAACTCTGTTTACACCTTTGACTTCATTGATGATTCGTGTTGACATACTTTCTAAAAGCGAATCTGGCAGTCTTGACCAGTCGGCTGTCATCGCATCAACTGAATCTACTGCGCGAATAGCAATAACATGCTCATAAGTTCTGCCATCACCCATAACGCCCACTGTTTTTAGTGGTAGAAGCACAGCAAAACCTTGCCATATTTTACGGTAATAACCGCTTGCACGCAATTCTTCTTGCACTATAGTGTCCGCTTTGCGAACAATAGCAAGTCTTTCTTCTGTGATTTCTCCAAGTATGCGAATGGCTAAACCTGGTCCTGGGAATGGGTGTCTCCATAAAATGGAATCAGGAATACCTATTTCCGCACCCACTTTACGCACTTCATCTTTGAAGAGTTCGCGTAAAGGCTCAATAAGTTTCATATTCATTTTTTCAGGCAAGCCGCCAACATTGTGGTGAGACTTGATAACAGCAGACGGCCCTTTGTGTGAAATAGATTCTATAACATCAGGATAAAGAGTGCCCTGCGCTAAAAATTCAACTTTATGCCCTGCATCTTTAAGCTTTTTCGCTTCTGCATCAAAAACTTCTATGAAGGTATAACCTATGATTTTTCTCTTTTGTTCAGGATCATCTATACCTTTTAATTTATCTAAGAAAAGCTTGCTTGCATTGACAAAGTTGAGGTTGAGTTCAAAAGAATTTGTTAATAAATCAACAACTTCCTGCCCCTCGCCTGTACGAAGAACGCCATTATCAACATAAATACAATGCAATTGCTTACCAATGGCTTTGTGGAGTAGAACTGCCACAACAGTCGAATCCACACCGCCTGAAAGCGCGCATATAACATGCTTATCGCCAACTTTTTCGCGTGTTTCTGAAATCACTCTGTCCACAAAGGAATGCATAGTCCAATCAGCCTTGAACTTACAGATTTCAAAGAGAAAATTTTGTATAATTTTCTCGCCTTCAGCTGTGTGATGCACTTCTGGGTGGAATTGCACTGCGTAAATATTTCTTGTATGGTCAGCCATTGCCGCTATGGGTAATGTTGCTGTATGCGCAATGATTTCAAAACCTTGCGGCACTGTTTTTACAACATCACCGTGACTATTCCACACGCGTGTTGTTTTTTCTACATTCTTAAATAGTGGAGTTTCGGCACTTATCATTAAATCAGCTGGCCCGTATTCGCGAGTTGTTGATTGCGCGAGTTCGCCGCCCATATTTGCAGCAAGAAGTTGCATACCATAGCAAATCGCAAGAGTAGGAAGCCCTAAATCTAAGAGCCCCTTGTCTAATTGCGGCGCGTCTTCTTCACCAACAGAAGCAGGCCCACCTGACAAAATGATAGCATGCGGCTGTAATTCTTTGATTTTTTCTGCTGTCACATTACAAGGATGGATTTCAGAATACACACCAGCTTCACGCACTCTGCGCGCGATAAGCTGTGTTACTTGTGAACCATAGTCAATGATGATTACTTTAGTTGACATACATACCTTTAGCTCTATGGCTTTGTTTTTATGATTTATATTTCTCTGTAATTCGGAGCTTCTTTTGTGATGATAACATCATGCACATGACTTTCTTTAAGTCCAGCAGATGAAATTTCAACAAATTGTGCTTTTTCTACTAATTCTTTCAAGTTTTTCGCGCCGCAATAGCCCATACCTGAACGAAGTCCGCCTATCATTTGGTAGATAGTTTCAGCAACAGGCCCTTTATAAGGCACGCGCCCAACAATTCCTTCAGGAACAAGTTTCTTTGATTTTTCTTGGAAATAGCGGTCGGAAGAACCTTCTTTCATTGCATCAATTGAGCCCATACCGCGGTAGATTTTATAAGTTCTTCCTTGGTAAAGAATGGTTTCACCAGGACTTTCTTCTGTTCCAGCAAAGAGTGAGCCTGCCATAACAGTGTTTGCGCCAACAGCTAAAGCTTTCACCATGTCGCCTGAATATTTGAGTCCGCCGTCACCAATAATACAGCCGTTAAATTCTTTGGCTGCACGAACAGCTTCTGTTATTGCATGTATTTGCGGAACGCCCACACCTGAAACAACACGCGTTGTACAGATAGAACCAGGACCAATGCCAACTTTAACAGTGTCTGCGCCAGCTTTAAAGAGGGCTTTTGCGCCTTCATATGTAGCTATATTACCTGCAATGATTTGCGCTTTTGGGAAAGTTGTGCGAATCATTTCAACTGCTTTTAAAATATTTACTGAATGTCCGTGCGCTGAATCTAAAACTAAGCAGTCAGCACCAGCTGCAAGAAGTTCACTTGCTCTTGCTTCACAATCTTTGCCAACACCAAGCGCACCGCCAACACGCAAACGACCATTTCCGTCCTTGCATGAATCAGGATATTTTTGCACTTTGTCAATATCCTTCATTGTAATAAGACCCTTAAGTTGACGATTTTCATCAACAACTAAGAGCTTTTCAATACGGTGTTGGTGTAGATGTGCTTTTGCTTCTTCAAGCGTTGTGCCAACAGGAACAGTGACGAGATTTTCATGTGTCATCACTTCTGAAACTTTCACATCATCTGCATTCTCAATAAAACGTACATCGCGGTTTGTTAAAATACCAACAAGTTCGTTATTATCAACAACAGGTAGGCCTGAAACCCTATAGTCAGACATAAGGTCTAAAGCAGCTTGAACAGAATCACTTGCGTGTATAGTCACAGGATCTAAAATCATGCCACTTTCAGATTTTTTCACTTTTTCAATCTCAAGTCTTTGCTTTGCAACAGGCATATTCTTGTGAATAATACCTATTCCGCCGTTTCTAGCCATTGAAATAGCCATATTTGCTTCTGTGACGGTATCCATAGCAGCAGATAGAAGTGGGATTTTTAATTCAATACTTGGTGTAAGGTAGGCGCTCACATCTATCATATCCGGTGTTACTTCTGAATACGCTGGAACAAGAAGGATGTCGTCAAAAGTAAGTGCTTTTCCGATAAAACTTGCCACAAAAAACTCCTTAAGTTTTAATACATGATTTTGTTGAAAAATATTCTTTTTTAAGACCCTGCTTCAAAAAGAATGAACTATTATAGCGATGATAAACTTGATTGTCAAACATTTAAAGCTCTCATTTGCAATATAGACACGTCATTCTAATTTATGGTTTTCTTTTTTTTGCCTTCGGCGACCAAAGGGGCACGCCCCCTTTGGAAACCCGAATATTGCGCGGTTATTATGAAGTGAGGGGCTAAAGTAGATAATTTATTTTTTTTAATTTGCGAAAAAGTTTTAAGCTTCGCTTAAATACTGTTTCG
>CAYJHE010000199.1:0-3362 GCA_964369675.1 uncultured Desulfovibrionaceae bacterium
CCCACGACCACTCGCCCCCCAGACGAGTGCGCTACCAGACTGCGCTACATCCCGAAAAGAGAGATTCTCATACAAAATAATGAAATATCTCTAGCAAGAAAAAATATACTTATATACATATAAAATGCAAGTTAATTTTCTTGCTTATTTTTTCTTGGTCGCCAAAGACAAAAGTAAAAAATCACTTCTTCGCGCTTGAGTTTTTTGCCTCTTGAATAGGTTTTGCAAAAAACTCTGCATAAGTATCTAAAATTTTAGTAAAATCCTTGCTGTTTAAAAAATCAGGTTTTGCCCCTATATTGGCAAGTTTTTTTTGAACATCAGAATTTTGTAAAGCTTCTGTAAATAATTCTTCATAGCGTTTTACAATATTTGCAGGCATTTTTTTGGGTGCAACTATACCGCAAGCAGAATTATACACATATTCAGAGTCAAGAAGTTCAACAAATGTTGGTACATCAGGCATTACAGGGTCGCGTTCAAGTGAGCTTATAGCAATAGTACGCAAATCTTGCTGGTTCATATAGGCAACTGTCGGCATATATCCAACAGTCACATGTTTGCCTAAAAGAGCTACGGTCACAGCTCCGCTGCCCTCGTAGGGCACATAGGGCAAGTCGGCATTAGGATAGTTTTCCATGACTTTTGAATGAAAAAGTCTTTGCGCGGTAAAAGAGCCAGGGCTTGCTAAAGCATGCACTCCTTTTTCCTTTTCAGCTTTTTGCATAAGCTCAGAAAGACTTGTTATGCCTGAATCTTTATGCACAGCATAGCCCATTGTGAGCGTAATTATTTGGGCTACATGCTTTAAATCAGTGTATTTAAAGCCCACATTTTTATATTCAGGCAATACTGTGAGTATATTTGTTGAGGTAAAGCCAATAGTATAGCCGTCTGGGCGCGCGCGTAAAACATCAAGCATAGCCGCAACACCGCCACCTGTTGGTTTATTGATGATAACCATTGTGATGTCGTATTTTTTTTGAAGATAGTCGCCTATAATACGCATGACAGGGTCAACTGCGCCGCCTGCATCAAAGGGAATAATGACAGTTATAGGGCGAGTCGGGAAGTTTTCTGCCTTTGCCAGAGAAGTTGAGTTTGGGGCAAGAAAGAAACAAAATGCCATTATGCAGGCGAAAAATGTTTTAAAAAAGTTCATAATATTTTCCTTAATATAAGATAATTATAAGAAAGCTTTAAGTTTGAGACATATTTTTATATACATCTCTAAGACTTTTGAGCAAAATAAAGGCGGAAATAATCAAGATAACACAAGCTATGGGACTTGTGAAAAAGACGGAAAAATCGTTTCTTGAAATGGTTAATGTTCGTCTGAAATTTGATTCAGCAAGTGGCGCTAATACAAGTGCAAGTAATAAAGGGGCTTGTGGCACATTGAGCTTAAGCATGCCAAAACCAACTATGCCAAAAACAAACATAATTATTAAGTCAAAGCTAGAGTGGTTTACAGAATAAGAGCCTATAGTACAAAGTATTAGCACTATTGGCATTAAAATGGCTGTAGGTAAAGTGACCACCTTGCCCATAAAGCGTATGGCAAGATAGCCAAATGCTAAAATAAGGAAGTTTGCAATAAAAAATGCCGCAAAAATACCCATGACAGTGCTCTTATGCTGTTCAAATAGCAAGGGGCCAGGGGCTAAGCCTTGCATTAAAAGTGCACCAAGCATAATGGCAGTGAGCACATCGCCAGGAACTCCTAGTGTGAGCATGGGAATGAGTGCGCCGCCTGTAGCACCATTATTGGCACTTTCAGTAGCAGCAATGGCTTCAAGCGAGCCCTTGCCATAGAGTTCAGGTTTTTTTGCATGACGTTTAGATTCGGCATAAGCAATAAAGGCAGCCGCAGTTGGGCCTGTAGCAGGGATAACACCCATGATAATGCCTATAAGTGATGAACGTATAAGGTTTAATTTATTGCTATAAATCTCTTTAAAGCTGAGGCCTTTGTTTGAGACTTCTTTCTGACTTAAGGTCTTGTTTTTTCCAGCAAAAATACTTTCTATGGAAATAAGTACTTGAGAAATAGCAAAAAGCCCAACTAAGATAGGTACTAAAGATAAGCCACTGAATAAATTATGATTATTAAATGTATTTCTAAAATCGCCTGAAATAGGGTCGATTCCAATAGTAGAGAGATAGAGACCTGCAAATGTGGCTGCAAGACCTTTGAGTGGATTATTTGACGAAAGAGTTGAAACAATGCAAAGAGCAAAGACAGCCAAGGCAAAGTATTCAGCAGAACCAAATGATGTGGCTATGCTTGCAAGTAAAGGGGCGCAAAGTACGAGGAAGATAGCTGAACATATGCCTCCAAAAAAAGAAGCAAATGTTGCCATTTCAAGCGCTTTTCGTGACTGTCCTTGCGCTGTTAAATGCGGGCCTTCAAGCACAGTTGCAGCGGCAGCCACTGTTCCAGGTGTTCCAAGCAAGATTGCAGAAATAGAACCGCCGTATATTGCGCCTGCGTACATGCCTAGAAGCATAGCAAGGGCATCAACAGGAGGCAAGCCAAAGGTGAGAGGAATAAGAAGGGCAATGCCCATGCTTGCAGTAAGACCAGGTATACTGCCAAAGATTATGCCAAGAAAGACACCTGAAGCATTTGCTAAGAGAGCATAAGGAGTGCATGCGTTGTAAATACCTGTTATTATTTCATTCATTCTTTTGCACTCAATGCCTTATGGGAGAAGTATATAAAAAAAGTGCCCAAAAACAAGAAACAAAAAAAACACAGCACAAAGAGAAATACACAAGATTTTATAGATATTTCTTTGCCCAAGTATATACATAGAAAAAAAAGCAAAAAGTGTGGAAGCAATCAAAAAGCCGCCACCAGAAGTGAAATTTAATAGTTCATTTTCTACAATATATTCGCCTAGAAAGACCATAGATATGAGGTAAAAGGCAAATAATACTGTATAAGATATTGTCTTTACAGTTGCTTTTGTGTTTTCTTGGAGATTTTTCTTTGCAAAAAAAGAGCGAAATAGGATGAGGCTTGCGCAAAGAGCACAAGCGATAATGCTAAAGTAAGACAAGGCCAAAGAGCTTATTAAATTCTCTGCGGCATCTGCGCCGTCAGTCATTAATGTATCTGTTGTTAAAATTCCATATAGTCCAAAGGCGCAGAATAAAAAAAGAGAAATGGCTACATAGCAATCTTTATGTATCTTCATAAATATATCACAACTATTTGCAAATAAAGGCTTTTTATTTTTTTAGAGCAGTTTCAATAAAAGTTGAATCTATTCTAAATTGTTTATCACATGTTTTCGTGATACTAACTATAGTGTCTTTTTCTTGTCAAGTCAAAGTCAAGTCAAAGTCAAGTCAAA
>CAYJHE010000200.1:0-3275 GCA_964369675.1 uncultured Desulfovibrionaceae bacterium
GCAAGATAGCTTTTGCTTGAATTTCAGAAAGCTCAAACTTTGCCATAAGGCCTTCGCAAGCTTCTTCAGGTGTTTGTGAAGCGCGAATTAAAGCAACAATGGCATCAATATGATCTAAAGCGGTGAGAAGTCCAAGCACAATATGCGCTCTTGCTTCTGCTTTTCCTAAATCAAAGCGCGTGCGGCGGATAACAACTTCACGTCTGTGCTCAACAAAACAAGAAAGTGCTGACTTGAGGTTCAATGTCTGCGGTTTATTATCAACCACAGCCACCATATTTATAGAGAAAGAAGACTCTAAAGGAGTGAATTTATAAAGAGAATTGATAATCAAATCAGGAATTGTTCCACGTTTCAAATCTAGAACAATGCGTATACCTTTTCTGTCTGACTCATCTCTTACATCAGAAACGCCTTCGATTTTCTTTTCGTTTACAAGGGCAGCAATTTTTTCAACAAGGGAAGATTTATTGAGTGCGTAAGGGATTTCACGAATAACAATAGCATTCATACCCTTCTTGCTTGTTTCAATCTCAACCTTACCGCGAATCTTTATAGAGCCACGTCCGCGTGTATAGGCATCAACTAAGCCTTGCCCAACATAAGCAGTTGCGGCAGTAGGGAAGTCTGGCCCGTGCACTACGTCCATAAGGTCGTCAATAGTGGTATTTCTGTCTTCTATGAGTAAAAGTATAGCATCGCATAATTCGCCTAGGTTATGTGGCGGAATGTTGGTAGCCATACCAACAGCAATACCTGATGTACCGTTTAATAAGAGGTTAGGCACTTTAGATGGCAAGACAGCAGGCTCTTCTTCTGAACCGTCGTAGTTTGGTCTAAAGTCAACGGTTTCTTTTTCAATGTCGTCCAAAAATTCGCCTGCAAGCTTTGACATACGAACTTCTGTATAACGCATAGCAGCTGCGGAGTCGCCATCAAGCGAACCAAAGTTACCTTGACCGTCTTCAAGAGGGTCACGCATAGAGAAGTCTTGCGCAAGTCTTACAAGAGCATCATAAACAGCTGTATCACCGTGAGGGTGGTATTTACCTATAACGTCACCGACTACACGCGCAGATTTTTTGTGCGCTCTGTTTGCATAGTTGCCCATTTGGTGTTGAGCAAAAAGTATACGTCTGTGAACAGGCTTTAACCCGTCTCTCGCATCAGGAATAGCACGCCCAACAATAACGGAAAGCGAATATTCCAAATAGGAATCGCGAAGTTCTTTTTCAATGCTGACAAGCGGAAATTCTTCCTTGGCAACTTCCACTTCCTTTACTTCTGTATCTTTAATATCTGACATTGTCTTGTTCTCTTATTTTCAATTGTATGTCTAAATTATATATCAAGATCTTGCACAGTAAGTGCATTTCTGATGATAAAGTTTCTTCTTGCTTCCACTCTGTCGCCCATCAATTCTTCAAAAGCGTCAGAAGCTTCTTCTGCATCTTCGATATTAACACGCAAAAGCACGCGGTTTTCAGGATTCATTGTTGTCACCCAAAGTTGATCAGGGTTCATTTCACCCAAACCTTTGTAACGCTGAATCTGATAGCCCTTACGAGCTTCGGCATAGGCTGTTTCGCGTAGGTCAAAAATATCGCTTACTGCAATAGAATTATCCTTATTGAGTAGAGCAACATTCAGCTCTTCACCTATATTTGCATTACATTCACTATACACAGCTTCAAGACCTGCTCTTGCTGAACGGAATAAACGCGAAAGGAAGAATTCTAATGGAACACGAGTGCGGTGACCGCTCTTATCTTCAAAGAGGAAGAATATTCTTTCATTGTCTTCGCTTTCTTCTTTTTCGAGTTCAAGACTGTAACCAGCTTCTTTGAGTACATTTAATAAGTCTTTTGGCAAGTCTTCTGAAATGAGTGCGTTTTCTTCAATAAAGTCTTCGCCAGTGTATGAGAGGAGAGTGAGGAAGAGTTCACGCGGGATAGCAGAATTTTCTGCATCTCTTACTTTTAATCTCAATTCGTCAATTCTGCGAAGTAAATTCTTAAAAATTTCGCTTTCAAGCACTGCTTCTGTTTGCGTGCGCAATTTCACATTTTCTTCTAAACGCGTGAGTAAAAATTCATCTAATTCGCTGTCGTCTTTGAGGAATTTTTCCATTTTGGAATTGTGAATGCGATATAAAGGAGGCTGTGCAACAAAAAGATGCCCTCTTGTGATAAGCTCTCTGTAATTTCTAAAGAAGAAAGTAAGTAAAAGAGTACGGATATGCGCGCCGTCAACGTCAGCATCTGTCATGATGATGATTTTATGGTAGCGCAATTTATTATAGTCTGTGTCTTCTTGCCCAATGCCAGCACCCATAGCTGTTATCATCGCGCGTATTTCTTTGTTAGCAAGCATCTTATCAAAACGTGTGCGTTCTGTGTTCAAGATTTTACCGCGAAGTGGCAATATAGCTTGAATGCGTGGGTCACGACCTTGCTTGGCTGAACCGCCCGCAGAATCACCCTCAACAATAAATACTTCTGATTCGCTTGGGTCTTTGGATTGACAGTCAGCAAGCTTACCAGGGAGTGAGTTTTCAGTTAACGCACCCTTTCTGCGCACAAGTTCTCTTGCTCTTCTTGCTGCTTCTCTTGCGTGAGCTGCATCAAGAGCTTTGTCGATAATCATGCGTGCTTCTTTTGGATTTTCTTGGAAGTACACATCAAGCGCATTGTAAACAATAGCTGAAACAACACCAACCATTTCACTATTGCCAAGCTTTGTCTTTGTTTGCCCTTCAAATTGCGGCTGCGGAAGCTTTACAGATAAAACAGCGGTTAGCCCCTCACGCACATCATCACCTGAAAGCGCGCCGCCCTTGATTTTCTTTGTTAAGTCGGGTTGAGATTTTATATAACCATTGATAGCACGCGTGAGAGCCGTTTTAAAACCGGCTAAGTGCGTTCCGCCTTCCTTTGTGCGTATGTTGTTAGCAAAGGTCAATGTGTTTTCTTGATAGCTTGCATTGTATTGCAAAGCAAATTCAATAGTGCAATTTTGTTCAATGCCAAAACCTTCTACAATAGTATGTATAGGCATAGCAGAAGTATTCAAGTCTTTTACAAATTGAACAATACCGCCCTCAGCTTTGAAAACATGCTTTTCGCCTGTGCGTTCGTCATGGCATTCTATTTCTAAACCTTTGTTAAGATAGGCTAATTCTTCAAAACGCTTGCGTAAAGTATCGTAAGAAAATTCTGATGTTTCAAAAATAGTGTCGTCAGGAAGGAAATGAACAGAAGTACCGTGTGAATCAA
>CAYJHE010000201.1:0-3264 GCA_964369675.1 uncultured Desulfovibrionaceae bacterium
AAATCAGAATCTTCTTTTGTCATCTTTTCATTGAGTATCACTAATTCTTTTTTGACTTCTGCTAAGACTTCAGGTTTTTCTATCCATATCTCTAAGGCGTGAAATATATTTTCAGCAGTGGCATTTTCTTGAAGAAATTCAGGGAAAAGCTCTTTATTTAATACAAGATTTGCCAGACCAGCATACTTGCATTTCACAAAGGTTTTTCCTATGAAATAAGAAAGGGCTGAGAGTTTGTAGGAAATAATAGTGGGTAT
Organism: uncultured Desulfovibrionaceae bacterium; assembly: GCA_964369675.1. Classification (GTDB taxonomy): domain Bacteria; phylum Desulfobacterota; class Desulfovibrionia; order Desulfovibrionales; family Desulfovibrionaceae; genus CAYJAZ01. The sequence continues at coordinate 258 of CAYJHE010000201.1, forward strand.
TCCAAGCAAGGCTGTCTCAAGCGTTGCTGTTCCAGAAGCAGCAATACAAAATTGACAAGATTTTAGAAATGTATAACGATTTTCTGCTTTTACATAATTTATTTCTGGCGCATCTGCAACAGAAAGCCAATAAGAATGGAGATATTCTTCTGTAAAATTTGGTGCTTGAATAATACTGAGCTTTGCATGAGGGTATTTTTCAAGAATTTTCTTAGCCGCTTGAGCAAAAATAGGAAGAAGTTTTGAAACTTCCTTCTTCCTACTGCCTGGCATAAGAGCTATGTGAAGAGAATCTTCTGAAAAAGGCTTTTCAAGATCATTATAAGGTTTTAAAAAGTCAACAAGTGGATTTTGAATGTATTGCACATGCATATTGTGTTTTGTGTAATAATCCACTTCAAAGGGAAGAATACACAGTATTTTTTGTATATTTTCTTTGAGGGCTTTTATGCGGTATTCGCGCCAAGCCCATACTTTTGGCGGTATAAAATAAAATACGGGAATAGCATGTTTTTTTGCAAATTTTGCAAGGGGAAGATTAAATTCAGCACTGTCTACCAAGATGATATAGTCTGGTTTTTCTTGAAGAATTTTATTCTTGATTGCTTTTGAAAGGGCAAAAATACGCGGTAATGCAGAAAAAATTTCGCTAATACCCATAAGAGAAAGCGCGCTAATGTGAAAGAAGTTTTTTTGACCAGCTTCTTCAAGTTTAGAGCCACCCATTCCTATTGCTTCTAAGTGAGGATATTTTTTCTTTAATGATTGCAATAGTATGCCAGCTTGTAAATCACCTGAAACCTCACAGGCATTTATCCAAATTTTCACTGCAAATCCTTTTTTATGCAAAAGCCATTATCAAGCTTATTTAGCAGTTAATGTTTCACTTTGCGTGCTTTTTCTTTCATAAAATCTGCTATATAGGTGACGTATGATTATACCTGCTATAAGAAGAACTACTAGCCTTGCGCCAAGTGTTACCCACAGTGAAGCGCCTATGAGGAGCATCAATATGGTGTCTTCAATAATAGCGTGCGCAACACCCATAAGCGTTGTTGCGAGGAATAAATCTTTTTTTGTGAGTTTGTTGCTTTGTGCTTCTTTAATTAAAAGTCCGCTTCCATAGAGTATGCCCGCAAGAAAAGCAATAATAACACTACTTGCTGCTGCGCTTGAGATGCCAAAGATTTTAAGAAAGGGAGTGAGCCCTTTTTCTAAATAGTCTGTTATATGCATTTTTTTTAGTGCGCCGTGCACAAAAAGAACAAACCAAATAAGAAAAGCAATTCGCGCTAAATTGCTTAATTCGCCAAGAGCCCATGCATAAAGACTTGTGTCACTTGGCACAGTAAGTAATATATGTGCTGGTTCTTGGTGAAAGCCTGTGAGTGTGTAGAATAAATGCATGCCTGCGCCTGCAAAACAAGCAACAACAAAGCGAATAATAGCTTGTCCCCAGAAGGAAAGTCCGCATTGCTGTACTATTTTGCACTCCATAAGTAAGGAATGCGCGATTAATGTCACAAGCGCAAAGGTTGAAGCCTCGGCAACAGTAGGCACGCCTATTTCAGGGATAAGGGCTACTACAGCAACAATTCCACCTGATAAGCTCACAAGAAGACCAGCAATAAAGGCTATGGCATATTCAGCTGGAAGGCCAAATAAGTGCATGAAAGGTTCAAAAGGAATGGAAATATACTGTATAAGCGAAAGTTCAGTAAGTAATTTTACTAATAAAATAATAGGGATAATAACTTTAAATATTTTTTTTGCAACAAGCAATGTGTCAAAAAAAGTGTCTTTAGTAAGTATTAAAGTTTGCGAAAAAAAAGAAATCATCAAAAAACCTCAAAAGGAAAATGCAAAGACATACAGGTCTGTGTGAGTAATGAGTGTATAGTTAAAGAAAAATATATTCAAGTCAAAAAAAAATAAAAAAAAAGCCTTTATTTCTAAAGACTTTTGCTAAATTATACGAGAAAGATAGCCTAGAATTGGTCAGAATAGATATAGTCTCTCAAGGCCTGCCCCCAAGGTCTGGGAGTAATGCCTGTCAATGCAGTAAATTTATTGTTCGACAAGACAGAATAGCTTGGCCTGTGTGCTTTTTGTGGGTATTCAGAAGAAGGAATAGGCAGAACTTGTGTTGACAAGCCAGCAATTTGAAAGGCTTCTTGGGCAAAATCACACCATGAAGCTATGCCTGAATTGGTAAGGTGATAAATTCCCTCACCGCCAGCATTGAGCAATGCAAGGGAATTTGGCGCAAGTCCAAGAGTGTAAGAGGGGGAGCCTACTTGGTCGAAAACAACCTTTATTTCAGAGCGATCTTTAGCTAGATTTAGCATAGTAGAAATAAAATTCTTCCTACCCGGCCCAAAAAGCCATGAAGTTCTAATGATAAGGCATTGTTTTAAATCAAGGTCTTGTAAAAATAATTCACCTGCAAGTTTTGAAGCTCCGTAGACTGAAAGTGGATTTGTTTTGTCTTCTTCTGTGTAAGGTCTTTGGCTTTTTCCATCAAAAACAAAGTCAGTGGAATAGTGAACAAGTGCAGTATCACTACCAACAAGCAGAGAACCAAGTAATTGCGGGAAAAAGGCATTCACCATAAATGCACGCCCTTCATCTTCTTCAGCTAAGTCAACTTGAGTATATGCTATTGTATTGAAAATAATATCAAATGCTTCGTCTTTGATAAACTTTTCTAAAAGGTTTTTGTCAAAAATATCAAAGTCTTCTCGTCCTAGGGTGGAGACTGTATATTGATCCATTGAATTGGATAAGGTATTTACTAGTTCTTGACCAAGCAAGCCTGTTTTACCGCCTAGTACAAGAGCTTTTTTTGTAGTATTCTGTTTTGTATCCGTCATATTTATCTCTTCACACCGTCAAATTTTGATTTGCTATCATAGACTCAAGAATAAAAACTTTCAAGTCTTTTTAGGTGAGGTTTTTAAATTCACTGTTTTTGCCTTCGGCGACCAAAGGGGCACGCCCCCTTTGG
>CAYJHE010000202.1:0-3167 GCA_964369675.1 uncultured Desulfovibrionaceae bacterium
GCTGGGCAAGCTATTTTAGAGAATGTGACTTTTGAAAATAATAGTTCAGACCTCACGCATGGCCCAGCAGGCACAGCAGGTGCTTTTTATAACTATAACAGACTTGGCTACTTTTTTGACGACAAAAATTCTGTTATCAGAAATTCTACTTTCAAAAACAATTCAGCCTATTCAGCTGGCGCTATCTATCATGCTATAGGTACATTAGAAGTTTACGACACTTTATTTGATGGAAATAAGGGCATTATTGGAGGTATTGCTGGCGCTTTATACGCTTCTGCAAACTCAACCTTACTTGTACACGACACTGATTTTATTAATAACTATTCTGGACTTGGCGCTGCTATAGGCTCTGGTCGTGCGCATATTGAAGTGTATGATTCTTATTTTGAAAACAATAGTGCTGAATATACAGGCAGTGCGATTCATATACGCAACACTACTCCGTCAGAAAATGACGAAGTGCAAATAGGCAAACTTATAGTTGATAATAGTACATTTAAAAAGAACAGTGCCCCTACTGGTGCAATTTATTTAGAAAACAATATCGAGTCAGAATTTACAAATATTGATTTTCTTGAAAATATGGGCGGCGGTATAGTCAACTACGGCACAAGCACTGTTTCTGATTCTTTATTCAGTAAAAACTATGATGGTGCAGCTATTCGTAACCGTGGCGATGGTAATGTCACTATTTCAAATTCTACTTTTGAATACGGCAACAATTCTTCTGTGAGCAATTCAGGCTATATGGAAATATACAACTCTGAATTTATTGGAAATATTGTCAGTTTCCCTGAACAAAATTATGTTTATTCAGGCGCATTTAACAATGTGCAAGACGGCACAGGGGCTGTTGTCAAAAACACAGTCTTTTTGAATAATATCACACAGCATAGCAATGCTTTACAGCAATATCAAGGCGGTGCGATTTATTCAAGAGCTGATTTAGATATCGTTGCTGATGGCGGCGATGTGCTCTTTTCAGGAAACCTTAGCAATGATACTCCAAATGCAATAGTAAGCTCTAACGCAAATTTAAATTTCTATGCTGACGATTTATCTTCCTTTGTTGTGGACGATTCCATTCTTCTTCGTGTAGACTCTGTGCTCAATATTAATAATACTGCAAATACAAAAAGTTACGCAACAAATGGCACAATTGAAATCAACGACCTTGTTCTTGGGCAAGGCTCATATTTAGACAGATTCAATGTAAATCTTTATGATGGCACATTAAAACTTGGCACTGCAACAACAATGTATGATATTGACGCTGATGGCACAGTAGAGACTGAAATAAGCTCATCAGGCACATTTGCTTCAAATATCAATTTCAATGTCTATGGCGGAACATTAAGCACTGTTGACAGCACTCTTCAAAACACTAATCTTGGAAATCTCAACCTTGTATCTTCTGTAGATTGGAATTTAGATGTTGATTTAAAAGAAGAAAAAGCAGATATGCTTACAGCAAATTCTGTTGTTGATTCTCAAAATAATATACTTATCAATAACATAAATCTCATTGCTTTAAGCGATAAGGGCAATGAAGCTGAAAGCAATGTGCAAATCACAAACGACAGAGATCTTTACAATGTTATAAAACTTGGCACAGGCAGATTCACACTTGATGCAGGCATTCTTGCCGAAGCGAGTGATTTTACTGCTGTAAGTTATGATAATACAAATGGTTATTTGAATATTCTCACTTCTATAGAAGAAATTATCAATCTCAATACTACTGTGGCAGATACTAAGTCAGACAAAGCATATATCATGCAAGCTGATGAAAATGTTATTGAAAATCTTGGGAAATTGCAAGGAAGTCGATTAAATATCACTGGTAATAACAACAGTATTATAGCAAAAGACTCAAGCGGTATTATTGTTTCGCAAAATCAAGAATTAGCAGTGTTTGACATTAAAAACTGGTCTGGCTTTAGTGGTGAGAATGGCGCTGCTATCAATAATTCTGGTCTTGTGAATATTGAAAATGTCAATTTCTCTGATAATAGTGCACAAGTTGCAGGCGCTGCTATTTACAACACAAATAGCGGTATAGTGAATTTAAGAGCAGAAAACCAAGATTTGATTTTCAGCAATAACAATATCATATCAGCTAATGGCACAAAGAGCGAAGCTATCTACAATGCTGGCACAATAAATCTTTATTCTTCTGCTGATAATGCTATTGTGACTTACGATACTTTTGCAGGAAATGGCATATATAATCTGTATAATGCTTTAAACTTCAAAGGTTCAAATGCGCAAATATCTGAAAATGCAACATTAAATATAGCTTCTTCAAATGCAAGTATCTCAAGTTTAGACAATGCTATAGGCATAACATCACTTGGAAAACTCCAAGCCGATATGGGCTTTAAGCTTTTTGTTGATGTAAAACTTGATCTTGATAATCCTGAAAATACTGTTTACGACCAATTCACTCTTTCAGGGCTTGGCAATAATTCAAATTTCACTCTAGGCAATATTAACTTGCTTGATTTCACACAAGGGCAAGCAGACACAAGTAATGTGCTCGACTTCTTTATTGGTGAAAATTCAGATGCGCTTGCTCTTAATTCTTCTAATATCAATAATTTAACTGTGTATGGCAGTGATTATGAAATCACCTATTCAAGCAATGAAGAAACACAAAATGACTTGAATGATATTCTCTATCACTATGATTTATACAGCGATCCTGGTATTGTGAACACATTAAATTCAGTCTTGAGTGAAACAACAACACCGCGTCAATACATTATGGAAGCAAGCGAAGACGCCTTGATTGCTACTGTTGTAGGCGATATGACAGTTCTTGGTAACACAAATGAAATCACAGCAGGAACAATTTCACTCGCAAATTCAGCTAATAACAGCCTCACTCTTAATAATACAAATACAGCTAGTGGCACAATAATTAATCTTTTAGCTACAAAGCAGGCGAATAAAAATACATTAAATATCATTGCCAGTGAAAATGAAGTTATTGTAAATAATTCAAATATCATAGGTAAAGCTCGCAAGCATAGTGCTGTAAATATCTACGGCGATGGCGAACATGTGTTTAATGGTGTATTTGAAAAGACAACATTAAATTTAGCTACTAAGGCAAGTTTTACAGGAAATATGCTTGCAACAAGTGTAAATGTTCTTGACGG
>CAYJHE010000203.1:0-3130 GCA_964369675.1 uncultured Desulfovibrionaceae bacterium
AAACCATGGGTGGTCTTTTACTTCAATTATTTCAACAAGTTCACCATTAGGACTTGAACCTGAGAAGCATAAACCAGCAGCTTCAAGCCTTGCTTTATAGGCATTATTAAATTCGTATCTATGTCTGTGTCTTTCGTTAATATCTGATTGCGCATATGCTTTATGTGCATTTGTGCCTTCAAGAAGTGTGCATGGATAAGAGCCAAGGCGCATAGTTCCGCCTTTTGAACTTGTTTCTGTTCTTTTTTCCACAGCCTGCGTTCTAAAGTCAAACCATTCTGTCATAAGGTAGATGAGTTTGTCTTCGGCAGTTTGGTCAAATTCTTCTGAAGTAGCTTTTTCAATCTTTGCAACATTTCTTGAAAATTCAATAACAGCGCATTGCATACCAAGGCAGATTCCAAAGAAAGGTATATTATTTTCACGCACATAGTGTATAGCTTCTATCATACCCTCTACACCGCGATAGCCAAAGCCGCCAGGAACAAGCACAGCATCACAACCGCTTAGAACATCGGCAACATTATTCTTTGTCACTTCTTCTGAATTGATATATTTGAGTAAAACCTGCACCTTATTAGCAATACCTGCGTGTATAAGTGCTTCGTGTAAACTCTTATAGGCTTCTTTTAATTCAACATATTTGCCAACAATACCAACAGTCACACTTCCTTTGAGGTTATCGCAAGTGTGAATCAAGTCTTTCCAATGTGTTAAATTTGGATTACAAGCTGGCAAACGTAGCATAATAGCCACTTTTTGGTCGAAGCCTTCTGCATAGAACTTGAGCGGAACTTCATATACATTTTTCACATCAACACTTGAAAAAACCGCATCAGAATCAACATTACAGAACAAGGCAATCTTCTTCTTCACGTCTTCAGGAATAGGAACTTCGCAACGGCAAAGAATGATGTCAGGCTGAATGCCTATAGAAAGCAATTCTTTAACACTGTGCTGTGTTGGTTTTGACTTAAGCTCGCCTGCAGCCTTGATATAAGGCACAAGTGTGAGATGTATATTGAGGCAATTATCGCGCCCCATTTCTGAGCGCAATTGTCTTATAGCTTCTAAGAAAGGCAAGCCTTCGATGTCGCCGACAGTGCCGCCGATTTCGACCAAGACAACATCAGGCGCATTGTCGCCCTCTGAAAGCGCTTTTATGCGTGCTTTAATTTCGTCTGTGATATGTGGGATAACTTGCACTGTGCCGCCTAAATAGTCGCCACGTCTTTCTTTATTGATGACATCGTAGTAAATACGGCCAGAAGTTGTGCTGTTTTTTCTTGAAAGCGGTGTGCCTAGATAGCGTTCGTAATGCCCTAAATCAAGGTCAGTTTCTGCACCGTCTTCTGTCACATACACTTCACCGTGTTGAAAAGGGCTCATTGTGCCTGGGTCAACATTGATGTATGGGTCTAATTTTTGTATGGTCACTTTTAGTCCGCGCGCTTGAAGTAAAGCGCCTAAAGATGCGGCTGCAAGACCTTTTCCTAAAGAAGAAAGCACACCACCTGTGACAAAAATATACTTAGTTTGCATAATTATCCCTTTTCTGCAAAAATTGTCTTTATAAGCACATAAAAAAGATTTCATGAACTCATGTTTTTTTACTATAGAATGGAAAAGAAGTCTACTATCACGAGAAAATATTTTTTATATTTAATTAATCAAAAAAAAATAATCGCTTAGAAAAATCTTTTTTGCCTTCGGCGACCAAAGGACTACTGCCCTTTGGAAACCCGAATATTGCACGGTTATCATGTAGTGCTCTGCCTAAAGCATGCTACTTTTTTTATTTGCGAAAAAGTTTTAAGCTTCGCTTAAATACTGTTTCGCTTTAAAAACATGGTGCTATCAAGCAGTAGGTGAAAGCTACGAACAAGGAGTAAGCGCATGTTCACTGCGTTCACATGGTTTTTTAGTATTATTAATATTAAATGGTGTCCCCTTACTCCCTACAGTTAAAAGGACTTTACACTATTTTAAAAACAAAAAAAGCCCGCAAAGCGGACTAGATTTTAATGATGGTGGGGCGTGCAGGATTCGAACCTGCGACTCTCTGCTTAAAAGGCAGGTACTCTACCGACTGAGTTAACGCCCCAACGTGAAAAGAGTTATAGCGAGACTTCATTTCATTGTCAAGCTTTTTTTTTGAAAAAGAAAAAAATAATTTTATTTTCTAAAACATTGAATTTATTCAGCTTCAAAACCAAGGTCGTTAATAATCTCTTTAGCATCTTCTAAAGTAATGCCTTCATCAAAGGAAGCGAAGCCTAAATCGAGGTTTACTCTCACGTTCTTTGCACCTGCTTTTTCTAAATTTTCTTTCACATTTGAAACGCAATGTTGGCATGACATGCCTTTAATTTTTACTTGTAACATTTTAGCCTCCGCTATATAATAAGTATATACAAAAGTTAATGCATTTCATTGCTTTTGTCTATAGGAGCGAAAAGGCATGGAAAAACTATTGGTTTGTAATGATATTTCAAAGACATACACAACAAAACACGGAATATTTAAGTCAAAAATACAAAAAAGAATAGTGCTTGATAATCTTAGTTTTGAACTGCCCTATTGTCATACGCTTGGGCTTGTTGGTCCTTCTGGTTGCGGTAAATCTACACTTGCGCGCATTGTAGCAGGCCTTATGCCAGCTTCAAGCGGTGAAATTTTCATACATAATGAGAAGATGACAAAGGCCAAAGATTTTATAGGGCATGTGCAAATGATTTTTCAAAATCCTTTTTCTTCGCTCAACCCAAAATTAAAAATAGGCTACAGCATAGCCGAACCTCTCTTGCTCAAATATAAAAGAGAGAAACAAAAATTTAGCGATGCTGATATTTCAAAGGAAGTTGCGCGAATCTTACAAAGAGTTGGACTTGAAGTAAAGGATGCCAATAAATTTCCACACGAATTTTCAGGCGGGCAAAGACAAAGAATCGCTATTGCTAGAGCCATTATAGCAAAACCTGCCCTGCTTATTTGCGATGAAGCTGTTTCTGCGCTTGATGTTTCCATACAAGCTCAAATCCTCAATCTTCTCAAAGATTTAAAAGAAGAACAACAACTCTCTATGCTCTTTATCTCGCATGACCAAGACGTGATTGAGACAGTGAGTGAT
>CAYJHE010000204.1:0-3123 GCA_964369675.1 uncultured Desulfovibrionaceae bacterium
ATACAATGAGTACAAGAAGAGCTCTTCTCAACATCAACGCAATAGACAGAGAAATTCTCTGCGATTCAAACGATTCACTTACCGATGTCTTGAGAAGATTAGGACTAACAGGAACAAAGGCGGCATGTAGAGCCGGACAATGTGGCGCGTGTAGCGTTATTATTGATGGCAAGCTTGTAAGAGCGTGTGTTCGCAAGATGAAAGCTGTGAAAGATTTTTCAAAAATTGAAACAATCGAAGGCTTTGGAACACCAGATAAGCTACACCCATTACAACAAGCATTCCTCACCTATGCTGCTGTACAGTGCGGATTTTGCTCTCCTGGCTTTATTGTTTCAGCAAAAGCTTTATTAAACGACAATCCAAATCCAACACGTCAAGAAGTGCGTGATTGGTTTACAAAGAATAATAATATTTGCCGTTGTACTGGTTATAAGCCAATTGTAGATGCTGTTATGAATGCAGCTGCTGTTATGCGCGGTGAAAAGAAATTTGAAGACATTTGCCCTAAGCTTCCTGCTGACGGTCAAATTTACGGCACAGAATTTACAAAGCCAGCTGGTGTTACTCGCGTACTTGGTACTTGTGATTTTGGTGGCGATATTGCATTAAAAATGCCACACGGCAGCCTTCACCTTGCTCCTGTTATTGCAAAAGTGCATTCAGCAAAGCTCAATAGCATAAATACTGAAAAAGCACTTTCCATGTCAGGCGTGAAAGCAGTTATCACTGCAAAAGACGTAAAGGGAACAAACCGTTTCTTTGCACCTCAAGGTGTTGTGCATTCTCTTTGTCATGGTAACGAACGTCCTGTTATTATTGACAAACAAATCTACCGTTATGGTGATGTTATTGCAGTTGTTGCTGCAAGAACACGCGAAGAAGCAAGAGCTGCTGCTGCTGAAGTTACTTTTGATTATACAGAACTTCCTGCTGTTATGGACTTTGTTGAAGCTGTTGCAGAAGGCGCGCATCAAGTATTTGATGATATTCCAAACGTCTATATGGAACAACCTCTTTATAAGGGTGACGACACAAGAGAAATGTTTGACAAAGCTTTCTGCTCTGTTGAAGCTTCTGTGAGCACAACAAGACAACCACACCTTTCAATCGAGCCTGACGTTGTTCAAGCCTATCCTGAAGATGGCGGTGTTGCTATTCAGTGTAAAACACAATTTACTTATGGTGTTATCGGGCAAATGGCAAAAGCTATTGGTCTTGAAAACAGCAAAATCCGTATCATAGGCAATCCTGCTGGCGGTAGTTTTGGTTACAGCATGTCACCTGCAAACTACGCACTTTGCGCTGTTTGTGCTTTAGCATTAGACGCGCCTGTTTCACTTGACCTTAGCTATGAAGAACACCAATTCATGACTGGTAAACGTGCTCCTATTCAAGCAAATGGACGTTTAGCTTGTGATGAAAACGGAAAACTTATTGCCTTTGATGCCTTAGTTGGTTTAGACCACGGTGCTTACAGTGAAATGGCTGGTTCACTCACAGCAAAGGTTCACCGTTTCTTCACCTATGGTTATCAAGTGCCAAACATGCGTACACTTGTGCGCACAGGTTTTTCAAACACAAACTTTGGCACAACCTACAGAGCCTTTGGTTCACCTCAAGCCTATATGGTTTCAGAACCTTTAGTTGATATGCTTGCTGAAAAAATGAATATGGACGCTTTTGAATTCCGTTATAAAAACCTTATTCAAGAAGGCGACACAACCCCAACTTCTGTTCCATACAGAGAATATCCAATGCAAGAAATGATGGATATGATGCGCCCGCATTACGAAGAAGCAAAGAAAAGAGCTGCTTCACTTAGCACTGACAAATTAAAACGCGGTGTTGGTATAGCAATTGGTGGTTACCATGTTTCTAAAATGCCTGAACATTCAGAAGTAGACTTAGAATTACGCGAAGACGGCATTACAGTATACGCAACTTGGGCTGATGTTGGTCAAGGTGCTGACTTTGGTCTTATTGCGCACGTTCACCAAGCTTTACGCGCACTTGATATCAAACCTGAACAAATCAGAATGATTAACGGCGACTCAGGTCTATGTCCTGACACTGGTTCTGCTTCTGGTTCACGTTCTCACCACGTTGCAGGTAATGCAATATTAAATGCAGCAGATCAAATGCTCTTTGCAATGAGAAAAGACGATGGTTCTTTCCGCACATATGCTGAAATGGTAGCTGAAAATATCCCTACACGTTACCACGGTGTCTTTGATGAAGTATTAACAGATATTCATCCTGATACAGGTCATGGTTGGGGTGCTATTGCACAAAACTACTTGATAACACTCACAGAAGTTGAAGTTGATGTGGAAACAGGTAAGACACAAGTTCTTGACACACATATTTGTGCAGACATTGGTCCTATCGGTAGTTATCATGCAGTTCTTGGTCAAGCTTGGGGCGGTTTTGCCCATGCAGTTGGCTTTGCACTTACAGAAGAATATTTAGATATGAAGAAATACGGCACTCTCAAAGGCGCTGGCGTTCCTACATGTAATGATATTCCTGATAATATTCACGTTCACTTCCATGTAACACCGCGTAAGAACGCTCCGCAAGGCTCAACTGGCTGTGCTGAAGCTTTCCAAAGCAGTGGGCATATTGCAGTATTAAATGCTATCAATAATGCTGTAGGCGTGCGTATCAACACAATTCCTGCAACACCTGAAAAAATCAAAACAGCTATGGATAAAAAAGCAAAAGGCGAAAGCTATATGCAAGAAAAATGGAATCTTGGCTGTGAACTCTATGAGCGTTTAGACTATTTACAAAAAACTCGCGTAGACGAGAAGAAGTAAGAGTTAAGATAAGATTTTTTAGCCTTCGGCGACCAAAGGGGCACGCCCCCTTTGGAAACCCGAGCATGAGCGCTTAAGCAAAATGTGTGGCTAGAAAAGGAAATTATTTTTTTAATTTGCGAAAAAGTTTTAAGCTTCGCTTAAATACTGTTTCGCTTTAAAATAGTAAAAATAAGCTACGAGCAAATCTTGAGATGCATGTTCACTACCTTCACATGCTTTTTCTAAAATGTGTCACAAGAGAAAGGCTGTAAAACAAATAAAAAAAGCTCTGTGCTATCGTACAGAGCTTTTTTATTTA
>CAYJHE010000205.1:0-3123 GCA_964369675.1 uncultured Desulfovibrionaceae bacterium
GCCGTCACACGATTTCCAATCGTGCTCCTTCGGCCAACTCGGACACCTCTCCGCAAAAGAATATATAATGTATATAATAGTATATTGCAAGCTTTTTGTTAATAAAAAAATATGCAACTATATCAATGTGTAAGAAATGTTTATAAAGGCTTAGCTCACACCTTTCTTTGCATACAAGCCTTGCAATGTTCCCGCGCAAACAATTAAAAACATCCCCAAGAAAGCGAGTAAAGGAGGTTTTTCTCCAAAGAAGAAAATGCCAATAATAATGGTGACTACAAGTTGTAGGTAGTTTAAAGGTGCTAAATCTGAAGCACGAACATATTTATAGGGTATAACAAATGAAATTTGCGCTGATAAGGCAAAAGCAGCCATTATGCATGTTATAAACAAGAGTGAAAATTCAAACTTTTCAGGTTGAAGAGAAAGAGAAAATGTAGCTATTAATGCAACAAGGCAAGAAATCAAATTTCCCCAACAAACAGTTTTAAGTGTAGATACTTTATGGCTTACCTTCTTTGTAACAACTTGTGTTCCCATATGGCATATCATGCCTGCAAAGCTAAAGAAAAAGCCAAGGAATGTTTTGTCAGATAAGAGAGATGAATAATCTAAAGAAAATGGATTTACTATGCACACCATTCCTACAAAACCGAGTAAGACTGTAAACCATTGTCTTAATGAAATTTGTTCTCCTAAGATTGAGGGCGATACAGCAAGCAAGGCAAGTGGCGCACAGAAAAAAATGCTTGAAGCCATAGATAATGGCATAAAGTGCATTCCTGAAAAATAAAGCACAGCACCAAGGCCTTGAAAAATACCACGCAAAATTAGTGTAGGCACATATTGTGGTGAAAGAATGTCATGTAGTTGAGAACGTACTGCCGCAAAGCTAAATAAGGCTAGAAAAATAAGACCATAGCGTATCATATTTAAAAAAGGGGCACTCCAACCTGCTAAAAGAGCAAAGTTTCCAAAGCCATCACCAATAGCAAAAAGTGTCATCGAGAGTGAAAAAACTTTATAGCCATATGCAGCATTATTTGTAGGGGCAGAATTATTTGAAGTCATAGATATTCCAGTTAAAAATCATTGAACTAAAAATCAATATATCCAAAGATTAAATTTGTCAACTTTATAATTATTATTCTATACACTTGTCAAAGTGTAAATAAGCTTTATATTATTAAAAATAATTTGTGGAGAAATTATGAAACTTTTTGAAAAATCGTATATTAAAAACATCGAATTAAAAAACCGATTTATGCGTGGAGCTACTTGGGAAGCCCTTGCAGATAATAAAGGTCACCTTACAGATGAGCTAATTAAAATTTATGAGGAATTAGCCGCAGGCGGCGTGGGCGCAATTATCACAGGCTATGCCTTTGTAACAGAAGAAGAGCAGCCTAACCCTGGTATGATTGGAATTTATAACGATTCTTTTATACCTGAATATAAGGCTTTTACAGATAAAATCCATTCCTATGTTGATGAAGAAGGGATTTCTACAAAAATCATTCTTCAAATAGCCTATGGCGGAACTATGTCTGGCCTCAAACCAGCTTCGCCAAAAATGTTTGGCCCGTCAGCAATTGAGAATGAAGTCACAAAACTTCATGCACATGAAATGACAAAGGAAGATATTAAATATCTTGTAAATGCCTTTGCGCAAGGCGTCAGAAGAGCAAAAGAAGCAAACTTTGACGCTGCCGAACTACATGTTGCACACGGCTATCTTTTATCAATGTTTTTGTGTCCTTACTATAACAGACGTGAAGATGAATACGGCGGTTCTATTGAAAATAGAGTAAGAATAGTGGTTGAAATACTTGAAGAAGCAAGAAAATTAGTAGGAAATGATTATCCAATTTTTGCAAAAATCAATTCAGAAGATTTTATGCAAGACGGCTTAACACAAGAAGACTGCTTAAAAGCGATTAAAATACTTGAAAAAGCTGGATTAGATGCTATAGAAATCAGCGGTGGTAATGCTTCTTCAAATGAAGCTATAAAGGCAAATAGAACACCAGCACGCGGGAAAATTAAAGAAGGTGAAGACTCTTACCATAGCGCATTTGCCCTCAAAGTTTTGAAGGAAGTTTCTATTCCTCTTATACTCATTGGTGGTAATTTATTTTATGCAACACTTGAAGATTTAAATCAAAAAGGTATTGAATATTTTGCACTTGCAAGAGCATTGGTACGCGAACCTGACTTAATAAATAAGTGGAAAAAAGATCCTACACAAAAAGCGCTTTGTATTTCTTGTAATAAATGCTTTGCAACAGAAGGAAAGAGATGTATTTTTAATCTCAAAAAAGATAAAGAATAAATTTTTTCAAAAAAGCCACATTTGTGGCTTTTTTTTTGCTTTAAAAAATCTTTTCATTTCTTCATTTTTTTTATATAGTGCTTTCAAAGCTAAAGACAGATAAAAGGATAAAAATGATAGAAGCAAGACTTATACTAAATATGAAACTTGAAGTAGAGCACAGAGAAGAAATTGAAGAATTTTTTGCTGAGCTATTTGAAGAAACAGGACTTGGAAAAATTGTTTATGGTGGCGGAATTTCTTATCTTGAAAATAATGAAGTCGACTATTGCGATATAGACATAGATTTTAAAGATGAAAAATCAATTCAAGCTTTTGTTGACAATGCAAAGCATTTTCCCATAGCTAAGGATTCTTTACTTGTTTATGACGAAATAAAGCTCTCTATTGGCGAAAAAGAAGCTCTGGCTCTTTATTTTGATAATAATAAATTGCCTACACAACCAAGTTCAGAAGAAGAAAGTGACCCCTTGATTGAACTTATAGAAGAGCTTGATTCTGCGCTTGAAGCAAAGGAATACGACTTTTTCTTCTCTTATTTTGAAAGCAGTGAAAAAACAGCTCTTTACTATTATGGTGATTCTTTTGATGAAATGCTTGATATTTTCAAAAATATACTTACTAGCAATTTAATCTGTAAAGAAGTTGAAATCGTACAATTAGTTTAACTAATACCTAAAAAGACTATATATAATTATAAAGGTTTGAAAGAAGGCATAGGAAGTAATTTGTGCAAATTTTGCGCATGCATTTTGTCGATTTTTGCTTGAATTACCTTGTCTTCACAAATT
>CAYJHE010000206.1:0-3121 GCA_964369675.1 uncultured Desulfovibrionaceae bacterium
CAACAATAGTTACAGCATATGTTTCAAAAAGGTCAGCAGCCATACCAGCACAGTCGCCCACGTTATCACCTACGTTATCAGCAATAACAGCAGGGTTTCTTGGGTCATCTTCAGGAATGCCAGCTTCAACCTTACCAACTAAGTCAGCACCAACGTCAGCACCCTTTGTGAAGATACCGCCGCCTAAACGTGCGAATATAGAAATAAGTGAAGCACCAAATGATAAAGCAACTAAAGCTTCAATCATAACTTGTTGTTCAACATTGAAGCCTGATAAAAGTGCGTAGTAACCAGCAACACCAAAAAGGCCTAAACCAACAACTAATAAGCCTGTGATAGCGCCAGATTTGAAAGCGATATCTAAAGCTTGAGCCATGCCATGTCTTGCAGCTTCAGCTGTGCGCACGTTTGCACGAACAGAAATATTCATGCCAACAAAGCCAGCAACGCCTGATAAAACAGCGCCAAGAACAAAACCAAAAGCGACTAAAAAGCCAAGCATAAATAGCAAAAGAACTGTAACACCAGCACCAACAATTGCAATTGTTGTGTATTGGCGTTTTAGATAGGCATCAGCGCCTTCTTGAATAGCCCCTGCAATACGTTGCATTTCTTCATTACCTGCTGGGCTTGCAAAAACCACTTTAGAAGCAGTGAATGCATAATAAATAGCAATTGCTGCGCAAGCAAATACGACGAGTAAGGAGAACATAATACCCCACCGGAAAAGTTTTATAGTTAACCTATATGCTCCCTATGAGCATACAGAAAAAAAAGTACACG
The DNA here is from genome assembly GCA_964369675.1 of uncultured Desulfovibrionaceae bacterium. Lineage (GTDB taxonomy): Bacteria > Desulfobacterota > Desulfovibrionia > Desulfovibrionales > Desulfovibrionaceae > CAYJAZ01. Next base: position 784 of record CAYJHE010000206.1, read on the forward strand.
TTCATTGTGTACACATAACCGAAAATTTATATAGCATTTTATTATATTTTGCAAGTTTTAATATAGGGCTTTTAAAATTATTTTTTTGACAAATTTTCTTGAATACTCAGACTTCTTTTGTTATTAATATGACATAGTATAATTAAAGGAGAAGTTATTATGGATAAGAAGATTCTTTTTACACAAAATGCGCCAAAGCCTATAGGGCATTATTCGCAAGCTGTGATGAAAAATAATACGCTTTATATTTCTGGTTCTTTGCCTTTAGATGTAGAAACACTTGAAATTGTAGGTGAAACAACTAGGGAACAGACAAATCAAGCTTTGAAAAATCTTTTTGCTGTTTTGCGTTCAGCAAATATGACAGCAGATAATGTTGTGAGAACAACCATTTACTTGACAAATATGGAAGATTATAAAGATGTCAATGACATGTATCAGCTTTATTTTACAAAAGAATTTCCTGCGCGTACCTGTGTTGAGGTGAGAGCTTTGCCTATGAAAGTAAAGGTGTTGATAGACGCGGTTGCTGTTGCGTCTTAATCTTTATAAAAAAAATAATGCTTTCTTTTTTAGAATTACATCTTAGAAAAGAAAGCATTATTTTTTTATACATTTACGAGCTATCTTTCTACATACATGGATTTTGTAGATTTTCAATAAAATGCACTTCTTATAAATCTAGTTTTTTATGCGGATGAAGCATATATTCAGGCGATAAGATTGTATCTAAATTTTCTTTTGATAGAAGTTTTTTTTCAAGCACAAGTTCGTAAACCGAAGCGTTTTTTTCTAATGCTTCTCTTGCTATTGAGGCTGAATTTTCATAACCAATATAAGGCGTGAGCGCAGTAACAATGCCAATACTGTTTTGCACAAGGCTGCGGCAATGCTCTTCATTTGCAGTAATTCCTTTTACGCATTTATCTTGCAGGGTTATAAGTGCTTTTGAAAGTCTTTCAACACCGTTAAAAAGTGCAATAGCAATAATTGGTTCCATCACATTTAGTTCAAGTTGGCCTGCTTCTGAAGCAAGCGCGACAGTTAAATCCTTGCCTATAATATCAAAGCAGACCTGATTCACCACTTCTGGAATAACAGGATTAACCTTACCCGGCATGATAGACGAACCGGGCTGTAGTTGTGGTAGATTAATTTCATTTATACCACAGCGCGGGCCTGAAGAAAGCAAGCGTAAATCATTACATATTTTTGAAACCTTTGTTGCTATTCTTTTTAAATGTGCAGATACAAGCACAAAGTCACCTGTATCCCATGTGGCTTCGATAAGATTGTTTGAAAGTTCAATATTATAGCCTGTAATTTTTGCTAAATTTTCCACGCAAAGTTCGGCATAGCCTAGAGGGGCATTGATGCCTGTGCCGATCGCGGTTGCGCCCATATTTACTTCAAGTAAGAGATTTGCTGAAATGGCTATGCGTGGAATTTCTTCTTTTACTGTTTTTGCATATGCGCCAAATTCCATTCCTAAAGTCATAGGTACAGCGTCTTGTAGCTGTGTTCTTCCCATCTTTATAACATGGCTAAATTCTTCTGATTTTTTACCCAAACCCTCGCTCAAGTAATCAACAGCTTCACTCAATTTCATCAATTTTGTAAAAAGAGCTATGCGCAAAGAAGTGGGGTAGGCGTCATTTGTGGATTGCGAACAATTTATATGATTATTGGGATGGCAATATTGATACTCGCCCTTTTTATATCCCATAATCTCTAAGGCTCTGTTGGCAATAACTTCATTTGCATTCATATTCACCGAAGTGCCTGCACCGCCTTGTATGCAATCAAGCGGGAATTGGTCGTGTAATTTGCCTTCTATTATTTCATCACAAGCTTGACAAATTGGGGCTAACAGCTCTTGTGGAAGAAGTTCTAATTCAGCATTTGTGAGGGCAGCGGCTTTTTTTACCTGAGCAAAGGCGATAACAAATTCAGGAAAGTCGCGGATTTTATCGTTAGAAATATTAAAGTTTTCTAAGGCTCTACATGTTTGTACTCCGTAGTATACATCGTTTGGGATAACAAGTTCGCCTAAAAAATCGTGTTCAAGTCGAGTTTGCATATATACCTCATATTTTATTATAAATTGCTTAAATGTCTGCATGAGTGCTGGATAAAGCGTGCGAAACGCTTTTTTTATCTTCAAAGATATTTAAAAGTTAGATGTTAAAATGATAGCATGTAGGCTTTATATGTCAAGGTTTTTCAATTTTTTCAAATAGCTATTGAGTATAATCCTCAAAGTCTTTGTGCACTGCTGTTCACTTTTTTAGAATGCTTCATACCTTGAACAGCTTCGCTTATTCTGTGTATGTTCCTT
>CAYJHE010000207.1:0-3089 GCA_964369675.1 uncultured Desulfovibrionaceae bacterium
TTTGGTCGCCGAAGGCAAAAAAACAGTATTCCGTGAGGATAAACCTCTTGGTCGCCGAAGGCAAAAAAGAACATAATCCTTCACTTGCCAATTATATGAATTAGACTTATAATAATTAAAGAAATATTATATATAGAGAGCATTATTATGAGTCATCAAGTTCCATTACCTGAAGTTTCCTTCTCTACCTTTGTTTTGTCCCTTGCTTCATCTGCACTTTCTTATTTAGGCGAAGTTCCGCACCCTGAAACAGGTGAAAAATCAAAAGATTTAACTGTAGCTTCTCACACAATTGACATACTTGATATGCTACAAAATAAGCTCACTCACGGTGTCACAGAAGAAGAAAAGCAATTACTTCAAGGTATATTGTACGAATTGCGTATGAAATACGTTGCAGCAAATAAAAAATAATTCATAATGGGTGTGAAACATACCCATACTATTTCAAAGGTTTTTATATGAAAGCTGGATTAATCGGTGTATCTGGATACACAGGCATGGAATTAGTGCGCCTTTTGGCTAGTCACCCACAATTTGAACTCTCTCTTGCCACCTCAAGACAAGAAAAAGGCAAAAAAGTTTCTGACATATACCCCTTTATGCTAGGCAATCAAGGTGCTGATATAGTTATCACTAATCCAAGTGCTCAGGAAATCAAACACAAATGTGATATTGTCTTTATGGCAGTTCCTCACGGCATTGCAATGAATATGGCAGACGAGCTTCTTATTGAAGGTTGCAAAATTGTTGATCTTTCTGCTGATTTTCGTATTAAAGACACGCAAATTTTTGAAACATGGTATAAAAGCAAGCACACAGCAAGCCACATTCTTGAAAAAGCGGTTTACGGCTTACCTGAACTTTATGCGGAAAAAATCAAGAATGCGCAAATAGTAGCAAACCCTGGTTGTTACCCTACTGCTTCCTTACTTGGACTTTACCCAGCTATGAAAAACAAGATTATTTCAGATGAGAATATTGTGATAGACGCTAAGTCAGGCACTTCTGGCGCAGGAAGAAAGGCGCAAGTAGGCTCTTTATTCTGCGAAGTTTATGACACTTTTAAAGCTTATGGTCTCACAAGTCATAGACACACTCCTGAAATAGAACAAGAACTTTCCTTGATAGCAAATAAAGAAATCATACTTTCCTTTAATCCGCATTTAGTGCCAATGAATAGAGGAATACTTGCAACTATTTATACAAATCTGGCTAAAGACATTGCTATAGAAGAAGTACATGCAATCTACACAGCCTGCTATAAAGAAGACAAATTTGTGCGCGTATTACCACTTGGAAGCCTGCCTGAAACAAGAAATGTGCGCGGCTCTATGTTTTGTGACATAGGCCTTAGCCTTTGCAAGAGAACAAAAAGGCTGATTATCACTTCTGCTATTGACAATGTAGCAAGAGGCGCGTCTGCCCAAGCACTTGCAAACGCAAACCTCATGACAGGGCAAGACCTTGCTACTGGTTTAAATTTTGCACCTCTGCTTCCTTAGTGCACATTTAAAAGCGCAAATGAGAAAAGTTAAATTGCTTTTTTTAAATTAATGCTTACTTTTAACTATAGTTATCATTAATATCTAAAAAGATTGCCATTAATTTTTACGTTATTGTATAAATTAATCGTTGACAATTTTTTCGTTATTAGTAATAATTATCATGTAGTTTATTTAGTTAAAGGTTTACAGGTTTAAATATGCAAGAAACAACTTCTGTTCAAAAGGCTTCACGAATGACAAAACAGCGTTCCGTCATTCTTTCAGAATTAAAAATGCTCAACACTCATCCAACTGCAGAGGAACTTTATTCTCTAGTAAAAAGAAAGCTTCCAAAAATCTCGCTTGGAACTGTATATCGCAATTTAGATGTGCTTGCAGAATCAGGAAAAGTCCGTAAGATTTTTTCTACTGGTTCTACACGCAGGTTTGATGCCGACATGTCTGAGCACGCACACGCGCGCTGTTCTGAATGTGGTAAGGTTGTCGATATTTTTAGTGACAACATTTTTAATTCACAAAAACCAATGCAAGTTGAAGGATTCCATATTCTTACAACTTCTATTGAATACGAAGGTATTTGTTTTGAATGCAATAAGCAACATGCCTTCCCTCAAAGGGCGAAGGTGATTAATCTTTAGAAGGAGTGGATATGAAATCTCTCAAAGGTACACAAACAGAAAAGAACATCCTTACAGCTTTTGCAGGCGAATCACAAGCGCGTAACCGCTATGTTTTCTTTGCAAGTAAGGCAAAAAAAGATGGCTATGTGCAAATTTCGCAAACATTTGAAACAATTGCACAGCAAGAAAAGGAACATGCAGAACGCTTGTTCAAATTCTTAGAGGGTGGCGCAGTTGAAATAACCGCTTCCTACCCTGCTGGAATTATTGGTGATACCTACGATAACCTCATTGCTTCTGCGTCTGGAGAAAATGAAGAATACAGTCATATGTACCCTGAATTTGCAGATGTGGCAGAAAAAGAAGGTTTCTTAGAAATTGCTGATATCATGAGACACATTGCTATAGCTGAACAGTACCATGAGTCACTCTTTTTAAAATTTGCTGAACATATCAAAAGCGGAACAACCTTCAAAAGAGAGAATGTCGTTCACTGGCACTGCAGAAATTGCGGCTACAATACACACGACACTACAGCGCCAGAAAAATGCCCTGCTTGTAATCATGCGCAGGCTTATTTTGATGTTATTCACTAGGGTATGTTTCTTAATTCAATCTTTTGCAACTTTTCGTCAAAAATGAATTGGAAAGATACGCTAGATTTTGAACATTAAATTTAAAAGGGAAAATCATACTATGATTTTCCCTTTTTTTATTGAAGAAGTACTTATTTTAAGAAGAAGTGCTTATTTTAAAATGAAATTCTACAAATAAAAAGGCAGAATCAACTGCCTTTTTGAGAACAGATAGATTAGCTGTTCTGTGGAAATATAATCTATACATCAAGAAAACATTTTTTTGCAATAAATTTGCTATTGGCGATTATTTTTTCAACATACTTTTTTAAGGAAAGGGGGAGCCTGAGGGGGAAAAACTCGTTTTTTTGAAAAAAACGTGGTTT
>CAYJHE010000208.1:0-3086 GCA_964369675.1 uncultured Desulfovibrionaceae bacterium
AAACTTAAGCCATGCAACACTTTTTATATTTTTTACCACTTCCGCAAGTACATGGGTCGTTGCGCCCAATTTTTGGTGATTCACGTCTGATTGGCTCACTGCCGTGGATAACGCCTTCAACATAATACCACTTGCCGTCTTCTTTTCTGAAAAAAGCATCTTCTGTTAAGTCTTGCGGAATATTGTTTACAGTATATCTTGCGCAAAATGAAACTGTGCCGTCATCATCATCAGCACCGCCCTTACTTGTTGCCAAGATTTCAAGACCGTCCCAATCAAGAGAACTTGACCACTTTTCAATATCCTTCACATCAACATCATCTCTAAATTCAGGATGTGTGCTTGTATCTAAATAATTATAGGAACGAGTTGCGTGTGCTGTATAGCGAGCACGCATAAGCTCTTCGGCTGTTTGCGCATCTTTTGTGCCTTCAATTAAAGGCTGACAACACGCTTCAAATTCTTTTTCTGAGCCACAAGGACATAGAGACATATATTTTCCTCTTTATACTTAATTAATGTAAAATTAAAATATACCCTTTCTACAAAAAAGTCAAATCAGGCCTTTTAGTAGTTCAACAAAGAAACACATGTGAAAGGTTTTGACCTGTGAGGATAATCCTCTTGGTAGCCGAAGGCAAAAAAACACCTAAACTGTGCGGATAATTCACTTGACAAGACAAAAAGACGAACTACATTAAATAGTGAGTATATACTCAAGCAGAGGAGCATTAAATGGCTGTAACATATAAAGATTATTATGAAGTACTCAATGTCACACGCACTTCCACAAAAGAAGAAATAGCAAAGGCTTATAAGAAATTAGCAAGAAAATACCATCCTGACCTCAACCAAAACAATGCAGAGGCAGAAGAAAAGTTTAAAGAAGTCAACGAAGCCTATGAAGTGCTAAAAGACGATGAAAAAAGAAAAATGTATGACCAATTAGGGCATAATTGGCAACATGGTCAACAATTTCAAGGTGCGCACGGCTTTGACTTTTCACAATTTGGCAATGGTCAATTTCAAGGTGGCGGTGGCGACTTTTCTGACTTTTTTGAAATACTTTTTGGACAAGGACAAGGGCGCGCAAGACATTCAGGTGCTTATGGAGCTGACCCTTTCGGCGGTTTCCAGTCACGAGCAAGAAAAGGCAGAGATATAGAAGCTGAACTTGCTATCACACTTGAAGAATCTGTTATTGGCGGAGAAAAACATTTCACTCTCAATAATGGGAAAAATCTCAAGGTCAATCTTCCAAAAGGCGTGAAAAATGGCGGTAAGTTGCGCTTAAAAGGTCAAGGCGGACAAGGAAATCCCGCAGGCGATCTTTATGTTGTCTTGCAATACGCTAAACACCCAAACTTTGAAGTCGAGAATGATAATATCATCTATACACTTGAACTAACTCCTATTCAAGCTATGTTTGGTACAAAGGCGCAAGTGCCTACACTTGAAGGCAATGTCGAATTAAATATTCCTGCAAATTCAAATACAGGCAGAAAATTACGCTTAAGAGAAAAAGGACTTGGCTCACCACAAAAACGTGGCGACTTGATGGTGAAAATCTCTATAGTACTACCAAAATTCGAAGATTTAAGTGAAAAAGAACAGAATCTTTGGAAGGAATTACAAGAGATAAGGGAAAAAGAGTAAATGTGAGCGAGGGATTTATCCCCAAGCGAACAAAGGTTTTAGCGAGCGAAACAAGAACCACGTTTCTTGTGAGCGAGGTTTTGTGCACGAAGTCGCCAAAACAAATACCGAATTAGTAGAAATAAGGGAAAAAGAGTAAAAATAAATAGGCATGACCTTAGCAAATAAACACAAAAGATGAGGCAAAGAATGAATAAGGAAAACAATCAATTAAATATATTAAAACAAGAATTTCCCTCAAAATCTCCCTTTATAAGCTATGAGGAATTCTTAGCACAAACAGGAATTGACGAAGAACGCTACGCAGAATTAACAGAAATAGGCTGGCTCAAACCAGCACAACAAACAGAAAGCACAGCACTCTTTTTGCCAAACGACATATATAAGGTAAGAAAATTAGAAAAAATCTCAAAAGATTTTGAAATACAAGCACTCCCATCGGCTATTATTGTCGACTTACTTGAAAGAGTGGAAAATTTGGAGCAACAAATCCAAGAACTGAGCGCAAGAATAAAGTAATACTTGCAATAAGGGTATGTTTCTCAAATAGGAAAAGACTATGAACATGAATAAATTAACATTAAAATCACAAGAGGCTTTGGCATCTGCTCAGGCATTGGCTTTCAAATTAGAAAACCAAGAAGTAGATGTCGAACACTTTGCCTACGCCCTTATTGAACAAGAAGACGGGCTTGTTGGTAAGATATTAAAAAAGCTCAATATTTCCTTAGAAGCTTTCAATACAGCATTAAAAAAAGTATTAGACAAGAAAACAAAGGTGCGCGCTCCTATCACAGACATGAATCAAATTCATGTTTCAAGCAGGCTTGCAAAAGCATTAAGTTTAGCTCAAGATTACGCAAAACAACTCAAGGACGAATATGTCAGTGTCGAGCATATCTTTGCAGAACTTCTTTCACCTGAAATAGCAAAAGCACCCTTAGCTTCTTTAAATGACGTATTACAAGACTTTAGGCTCACAAAAGAAGCTTTCTTGCAGGCAACTTCGCAAATACGCGGCACGCATAAAGTGACCTCACAAACTCCAGAAGCTTCTTTTGACGCGCTCAATCAATACGCACGCGACTTAGTTGAAGCAGCAGCAAAGGGCAAGCTAGACCCTGTTATAGGCAGAGAAAACGAAATACGCAGAACTATTCGTATTTTGTCACGCAGAACAAAGAATAATCCAGTGCTTATAGGCGAAGCAGGTGTTGGTAAAACTGCCATTGTAGAAGGACTTGCTTTCAGAATTTTGAAAGGAGATGTGCCCGAAGGCCTAAAAAACAAGAAAATTTTCTCGCTTGATATGGGTTCACTCATAGCAGGCGCAAAATTCCGCGGTGAATTTGAAGAAAGGCTCAAAGCTGTATTAAAAGAAGTGGAAGATTCGCAAGGGCAAATCATTCTTTTTATTGACGAACTTCATC
>CAYJHE010000209.1:0-3084 GCA_964369675.1 uncultured Desulfovibrionaceae bacterium
TTAACCGCTCATGCTCGGGTTTCCAAAGGGCGGTAGTCCGTGAGGATAATCCTCTTGGTCGCCGAAGGCAAAAAGGTGAGCAAAAAAGCGCCTTATTTTTTTCTTGCAAATGAAGTAAAAGTCCCTCATAATTCATAAAAATTCTTAGGAGAAAACATCTTATGTTACAACGCACATTTTCTATAATTAAGCCTGACGCAACAGCAAGAAACCTTGAAGGCGAAATTCTTGCAGCTATACAAAAAGACGGTCTAAAGATTGTTGCCATGAAAAAAGTCCACTTAACAAGAGCGCAAGCCGAAGGCTTTTATGCTGTACACAAAGAACGTCCTTTTTTCAACGACTTAGTTGAATTTATGATTTCAGGGCCTGTTGTTTGTTCTGTTTTAGAAGCTGAAGGGGCTGTACAAAAGTATCGTGATTTAATGGGTGCAACAAATCCAAGTGAAGCTAAAGAAGGCACTTTGAGAAAAAACTTTGCTCAGTCTTTGCAGGCAAATTCTGTGCATGGTTCAGATTCTGCTGAAAATGCAGCTATTGAAATTGCTTACTTCTTTAATGTGTTCGAAATTATTGGTTAAATTTAAGTTTTTTACTCTTATACCACATCTTTATTTATAAGGAATGAGCTTGCTTTTAATATGGAAAAAAATCTTTATCTCTCACGCCGCGAACTACTCGCCTTGGAAAATGAATTAGTTGAAGACATAGCACTCTTTATACCAAGTGAAGCTTCTTCACTCTACTTTCCAACAAATGACGAACCAGCAGAAGCAGTGTATCTTGCTGACGAAGAGAAGCTCTTGCTTCCCTTAAGAATGAAAGACAAAAGCCTACTTGCTGTATATCTTGCGCGTAAACCAAGCAAGGAAGCTGTTGAAAAGCTTTTACCTCATATGTCAAGCATACTTGAAATCATTCTTGAAAAGCTCATTCTTAAAAAAGCCATACGCCTTGATAGGACAACAGAACTCTATACAAGACACAGCCTTATTCAAAGTCTTGCGCACAAGATTCAACATTTTCGTGAAGATTTTAGCGATTATGCTGAAAAGCCCACTGGCAGAACGCATAGTTCCACTTGTCTTGGCATACTTTATCTGCGTTTTGCAGACATGCCTGCCATTGCAAAAAGATTTAACCCTCTTTTTGCCGAAGAATGCATGCATTCATTAAGTCAGCTCATTCTTGAAGACTTGCCCTACGAAGGAATGGTTGCACGCGTAAATACTTACGATTGTGCCCTCTTGCTCAGTGATGAGCTTATTGAAAACAGGCCAAATTTGAACGACTATATACACAATCTTTGTCTCAAACTCTCAAGTCTGAATTTTCCTGTGCCCCGCCCACACTTGCATAGAAATATCGACAGGATTTCTTGTTCTGTGCATTCAGGCTATATTCTTTTCCCACAAGATTGCGATTTTCTTACAGCAGAGCAAGACGCAAGAGAACTAGCCTATACGCTCTTACTCAAAGCACAATTTGCCGCAGATAAGGCCTTTGAATATAAAAAAAGCTATATTTCTTTCAACCAACTTATTCACGAAAACGCACGCATACAAGCCCTCTTGCCGCACAATAAATTTGCAGTCAACCTTGGGCGAAATGTGGGTCTTCGTGAAGGCATGCTTTTTTCTGTCTATGGGCAAGTTCAAAATGAGCATAGCTCTTTTGCAGAGCAACAAAGAGGATATAAGGGAAGATATAAGGGTGAGTTGCATCTATTAGAAATCTTTGAAGAATATGCTATAGCCGAGCAAAGACTCTTGCACGACCAAGCCTATACTTTTGAAGAAAATGATATGCTTATAAAGCTTCCAAGTGATTATACCACAAGTCAAGAATCGCATAAACCAAGGCAAAAACAAGGGCAAGCGCAACTTTATAAATATACAGATTTTCTTGATATATTTAATGAACTCCGATTAAAGCACAAGGAATTTTTTCTTACTATTCTCCAAATTAAAGAGCATCAAGAAGACAATATACCTATGGAGAGCATGCTTTCTCAGGCTGCTCAATTATTTAGGCAGCAAATGTGCGAACCCTTTAATTTTATTGAAGATGAAGACTATGTGCTTGCAAGTTATGGGCAAAATTCCTTGCTTGCCTTTCTTCCTCTTATTTCTTTAGATAATAAGTTCAATTCAAGAAAATGTTTTGATGCCTATGAAAAGCTTTCAACACTCTTTTTTGAACAAAGTCAACACACTATAGCCATAGGCATTGCAGAGCACCCCTTCCTACACTATAAAGCTATAGACACATTGGAAAATTGTAAAAAAGCTCTTGAATGCGCAAAACTACTTGATTTTCCACATGTTTCTTTTTGTGATTCTATTTCACTCAATATTTCAGCAGACAAATTTGCTGCTCAAGGTCTTCTTTACGAAGCTCTTCAAGAATATCAATACGCTTTACTAGCAGACCCAACTAATGCTCTTGCGCAAAATTCCCTTGGTGTTACCTTAGTCAGTTTAAACAGGCATTCCGAAGCGCAACAAGCATTTAAAAAAGCTCTTGAACTCACACCTGATGATGTTTCTATACACTATAATCTTGGAAGTATTTGTCAAAACTTAAACGAAATAGACGAAGCAAAAGTACACTTTGAAAAATGTCTTAATTCTGATGAATACGCCTATTATGCTCACCTCAAACTTGGGCAGATTGCCGAAGCGCAAGACCAACAAGAAAAAGCAAGAGCCTATTACACAGAAGCTATTTCAAATAATCCTACAAAGGCAGGACCTTACAAGCAACTTGCACAAATATCTCTTACAGAGGGTGACACCATTCAAGCAAGAGAACATTTGCACACAGCCCTGCGTTTTGCGCCGCACGACAAGGACAGCCTTCTTATTCTTGCTAAACTCTATCTTACAAATAATGAAGACCCTGCCCTAGCTGCAAGCATTTTAAGTCCCCTTATTTCACACACACAAAAAAGTAAGGAAGTTTGGGAAGTCTATATTCAAGCATTACAAGCGCAAGGTAAAACAAGAGAAGCAGAGCTTGCAAGCAAGAGAATGAATAATCTTTAGCTTTAATGATTTTTCTTTTGCCTTCGGCGACCAAAGG
>CAYJHE010000210.1:0-3016 GCA_964369675.1 uncultured Desulfovibrionaceae bacterium
CAATCTATTTATTTTGAGAAAACATTATGGCTATATTTCACACAATTCAATATCACCGTATGCCAAAATTTCATTGTCACAAGAAGCGAGGATTGCTTGTATACCGTGTTTTTTGTTCTTTTTAATTAAGTCAATTACTTTAGTAAAATCATTTTTTGACTTGAGCTCATTGCACATAGCAGTAGCAAAAGCGTCAGCGATACTTCCATGTTTTGCAATAATAAGAACAAGGTCTGCATTACCAAAAGAAAGGGAGTGCCCAATGCTAGAAGAGGAAGAACAAAGCGAGATACCCTCTACTTTATGAGCGTTTTTATAGCTAGAGTCGAGCTTTACGCCAATATTCATTCCAAAAAGGCTTTTGTCAGGTTTATCTAGTACGGCAACAATTCGTGGTTTTTTTGAAATAATATATATATCACCACCGTTTTCAACTAAAACATCAGAAGGAAGTTTTCTCTCTTCTAAATAGTGGTAAATTTTTCTCGCTATAGCCTCAGCTATTGAGCCTGCAACAGCTGAAAAAGGTCCTATTTGAGCATATGCAGAAGCTTCAAGCATGTCTTGAATAAGCCTATCTGCATTCAAGTCTTGTTGTAGGGGAGTTAAAGCGTGTTGAAATTCTGGCTTTGTCAAAGTATAGGCTTTAATTATTGCGCGTAATTTATAAAGTTCACTTTGAACATAATGAAGGATTTCTTCTTTTTTAATCAATGAAGTCAGTGTGATATAGAGGTCGCTTTCTTCAATAGAAAGAAGAATTTCTTGTTCGTTTTTATCTAAAGTGAGTGTTGAACGATAAAATCTGTCAGGTGAAGTATGTATGGTTTTTTCTGGCATATTAATTTGACTTTATCCCTTTTATGTGCTGTTATATCGTCTCTTTAGACTGTTGCTTTCTTAATGTTTAATTGAGGATTATTTATGAATACATGTATATACTTTCGTGATTTAGGTTGTCAAGGTGCAATGGAGATTTTGCAAAATGCCCTTGAATTAGCTAATTCTACTGTTAAAAAACAAGATTTTAATATAAAAAATGACATTTTCCTTTTCACAAAAGCCTATGATGAAAGTTCTTCGCTTCTTCCCATAAATTTTTGGCAAGAAATAGCTGATACTCTTGGAGTAAAATGTATTGTTTCCCAAAATATAGATGAAATAAAAGCAAGCGACATTATTATTACTGACAAAGAGTATATGCCTTTCTTGCAAGAAAAAGAATTAGCAAATATCTGTATTGAAGAAGCATTTGTTCCTGATTATGCTATGAAAACAGCTATTTCCTCATTTTCAACCTTCCTATACACAGCCCTACGCACAAACAAAGCCTATCATGAAATCACTCTTGCTTATATGGGTGATGGCGGTGCTGAGCATATTTTTACAACAAATAATTTACTAAATGCTGGAATTTGTTTAAAAAACATTCTTTCTTTTGCTTTTTCTGAATATTCAGCAAGGCAAGAAGAAACAGGCTTTGACCAAAGCACTTTAGACTTTGCTATGAGCGCAGGTGCTAAGATTTTTCTTACCTATTCACCTGAATTTATTGATGAAGAAAATTGCGATATGCTTTTTCTCGCACCGTGGACACATCAGCCGACAAAATCTTCTATGGATTTAAAGCCAGTAAAGCATCCATTTTGTTATGAGCAAATAGGAAATCTTTTTTTAGATAAAACGCAAATAGTTTCATTTATTGAGCAAGTTCAATCCAGTGAAATTAACCTTGACCTTTACAAGAAAGCGGCTATAACATCTCGTATAGCAACGCTTAACTATATGTTAAATGTATAAAAACAAAGGATTCTACAATGAGTAAAGCAATTAAAAAAGTTGTTCTTGCCTATTCAGGCGGCTTAGACACATCAGTCATATTAAAATGGCTTCAAGAAAAATACCAATGTGAAGTAGTTACTTTTACAGCTGATTTAGGTCAAGGTGACGACCTTGACGGAGTTGAGCCAAAAGCAATGCAAACTGGCGCAGTGAAAGCCTATGTTTCTGACTTGCGTGAAGAATTTGCAAGAGACTATATCTATCCAATGATGCGTTCAAATGCATTATATGAAGGAAGATACTTACTTGGAACTTCTATTGCCCGTCCATTGATTGCAAAAAAATTAGTAGAAATAGCAAAAGCCGAAAATGCTGATGCTATAGCTCACGGCGCGACAGGCAAGGGAAATGACCAAGTACGATTTGAGCTCGCAGCTGCAGCTCTTGCGCCTGAAATTAAGGTAATCGCTCCATGGCGTGAATGGGACTTGATGTCACGCACAGCCTTAAATGAATTTGCTGAAAAACACAATATTCCAATTACAAGTGGTGCAAAGCACTATAGTATGGATAGGAATATGTTGCATTGTTCCTTTGAAGGCGGCGAATTAGAAGATCCATGGTCAGAACCAGAAGACAAATCTTATGTTATGGCTGTTCCTGTTGAACAAGCGCCTGATACACCTGAATATATTGAAATAGATTTTGAAAAAGGCGATGCTGTTGCTCTAAATGGCGTTAAATACACTCCTTCTGAGCTCATATTGACCTTGAATGAAATTGCTGGCAAGCATGGTATTGGCAGACTTGATATGGTTGAAAATCGATTTGTTGGCATGAAGTCACGCGGTGTGTACGAAACACCTGCTGGCACTGTTTTACATGTTGCTCACCACGATTTAGAAGGCATCTGCCTAGACCGCGAAGCTATGTCTGTTCGCGATTTGATTTTGCCACGCTACGCTACAGCTATCTATAATGGTTTTTGGTTTGCCCCTGAAAGAGAAGCTATGCAAGCTCTTATCGACAAAACACAAGAAAAAGTCACAGGTTCAGTGCGCCTAAAGCTTTACAAAGGCACTGCATTTCCAGTAGGGCGTTATTCACCTCATTCTCTCTATTGTCACGATTTGGCAACATTTGAAGAATGCGCTACCTACAATCACCACGATGCAGAAGGCTTCATACATCTTCAATCTTTAAGAATACGCGGTTATAGTAAGATTTAATTTTT
>CAYJHE010000211.1:0-1576 GCA_964369675.1 uncultured Desulfovibrionaceae bacterium
TTAAAGAAGAAGATATTATGGAAACACAAGTTCTCATTATTGGTGCTGGCGCAACAGGTGCTGGTATCTTGCGCGACCTTACTTTACGCGGAATAGCTGCTATATTGGTTGATCAAAGAGATGCAGCTTTTGGCGCAACTGGTGGCAATCACGGCTTACTTCACTCTGGCGCAAGGTATGCTGTTAAAGATTCGCATTCAGCTGAAGAATGTGCCATTGAAAATGCCATAATTAAAGAAGTTTTCCCGCAATGCGTTGACCCATGCGGTGGGTATTTCATTGCTGTTGAGGGCGATAACGAAAACTATATAGCTGATTTTCCAGACGCTTGTAAAAAAGCAGGAATTGAGGCAGAAGTTTTGGACTTAGAAGAAGCTAAAGAAAACGAACCTGCTATAGCAAAAAACCTGATTGCAGGTTATAAAGTGCCTGATGCAGCAGTTGATCCTTTCATGCTCACCTTAGAAAATATTGCAAGCGCACTCGAACAAGACGCTAATGCTCAATATCTTCGCTATCATAAAGTTATTGGCTTTATACGCGATAGTAAGCGTATTATTGCAGCAAAGCTTCTCAATACAAAGAATGGCGAAATAGTTGAAATTTTAGCTGACCAATTCATTAATGCAACTGGCGCATGGGCTGCTGATGTGGCGAAAATGGCTGGCTGTGATATGCAAATGACACTCTCAAAAGGCACACTTGTTATCACACAGTCACGCATAGCAAGTCGTGTTATTAACCGATTAAGAGCTCCTGGAGATGGCGATATTTTAGTTCCTGGCGGTTCTGTTTCTATTCTTGGAACAACTTCAATTACGGTTGACCACCCTGATGACCATTTCCCAACAATAGCAGAGGTTGATGCTAATCTCAAAGAAGGTATTCCTATGGTACCGCTTCTTGAGACAACGCCATACATTCGAGCGTATGCAGGCATAAGACCTTTACTCAAATCAAGTGATGTTTCTGATGGACGAGGTGCAAGCCGCGGTTTTGCTTTAGTTAATCACGAAGATTCTAGGCTTTCAAACTTTGTCACTGTGACAGGCGGAAAGCTCACTACCTATAGATTAATGGCTGAAAAAACTTGTGACTATATTTGCGAAAGATTAGGTGTCACAAAGCCTTGCCAAACGCACATACTTCCTGCAAGACCTTCTGTTATGGCTGCATGGACAGACCCGAGCTTAAAACATAAATATTCATGGTGGCAGCAACATACTCCGCATGACTACTTGCTTTGCGAGTGTGAAGTTGTGCCGCGTTCAGGTGTTGATAAGGTGCTCAAGAACTGGAATGACAACACGCAAGGAAAGGCGCAAATGCAGTCAGTTGCTTCGCGTTCTCGCGTAGGCAAAGGACCTTGCCAAGGCACATTTTGTGGCGCGCGCGTGACAGCACATCTTTATGATTGCGCAAATGTGACAGGGCATGACGGTGTAGAAGGTTTGAGAACCTTCCTTAGTTCGCGTTGGCGCGGTCAACGCTATGTTATGTGGGGCAAACAATTCAGCCAAGCTGAACTCAAAGAAGCGTTATACTTTGGTTTGCTAGGCTTGGAAGAAGAGGTTTA
>CAYJHE010000211.1:1676-3006 GCA_964369675.1 uncultured Desulfovibrionaceae bacterium
TTGGAAGAAGAGGTTTAGAAATGTACGATAGTGATATATTTGTCGCAGGATGCGGAATAGCAGGTACCGCTGCCAGCATCTTTGCTAAAGAAGAAGGTTTTAGTGTTATTCAAGCGGGCAGTACTGCGGAAATCGTTTTTGCAAGCGGTCTTTTTGATGTGTATGGAAGCAAGAAGCCTTTCAATTCTATACGCGCAATAAAAACAACAAATCCGCTTCATCCTTATGCGAAGATAGGAGCTGAAAATGTACGTTTTGCAATGGATGCTTTCTTAGACTGGCTTGAAAGACATGGTATGCCCTTCAAGCATTTAGGCGAAAATTCTTCACGCGTATTCACTCCAATGGGTACAACAAAACTCACTTGGGCTGTGCCTGAATCTTTTGCTTATGCAGTTGAAGTTATTGAAAAAAAACTTCCTGCACTCATTGTTGATTTTCACGGCTACAGAGAGTTTTCAGCTAAGCAAATTGTTGAGGTGGCAAAGAATGTTGTGCCAGGTTTAACAGCTTTACGCGTTGTCTTTCCTGCTGCTTTAGAGCAACCTCTTTTACCTGGTTCAATGGCTCAAGCTCTTGAATACCCTGAACATTTAGAAAAATTAGCAGCTATGATAAAACCGCATCTAGGCACAGCAGTTTGTGTTGGTTTGCCTGCTGTTTTAGGTATACATAACGCACATTTACGCGCAAAAAAATTAGAAGAACTCTTGGGCGTTCCTGTATTTGAAATTCCAACTCTTCCTGCCTCTACTCCTGGTTTTCGTTTGAAAGATATTTTTGATGCGCATCTCGATAAAGAAGGCATAGAAACAAGAAGACTTGTGCGAGCGACTGAAATTGTTAAAACAACAAGAGGTGAAGCAGAAGGTTTTGAAGTAACACTCACCCAGGCTTCAGGCGTGGAAAAAATATTTGTCAAACATGTTATCCTTGCTACAGGCCGATTTATAGGTAGCGGACTTGTTGCAGATAGACTTACAGGTGTGCGCGAATCTGTTATGAATTTGCCTGTGCACCAGCCTGAAAACAGAGAAATTTGGCATAATGAAGAGCTTTTCCATAAGGACGGTCACCCTATCAACTATTCAGGCGTTATGGTAAACGATTATTTCAATCCCGTAGACCATGAGAATAATGTTATAGATAATGACCTTTATGCTATAGGCACAGTGCTTGCTCACCATGACTGGATGCGAGAAAAGTGCGGTGTCGGTATTGCTGTTTCTTCTGCCTTTGTTGCGATACAGAATATAGCAAGAGATAGGTAAAATATTTTTATTTTTTGCCTTCGGCGACCAAAGGAAATAATTTCCTTTGGAAACCTTAG
>CAYJHE010000212.1:0-2935 GCA_964369675.1 uncultured Desulfovibrionaceae bacterium
ATTGCACGGTTAAGATTTAATGCTCGGGCTAAAGAAGCTTTTTCTTTTTTTGTTTGCGAAAAAGTTTTAAGCTTCGCTTAAATACTGTTTCGCTTTAAAAATGTGAGGGTTTTCTTACAGTAAAGTAAGGCTATTGGCAGAGAGAAAGAAGCATGTTCACTTCGTTCACATGTGTTTTTATTTTAAATTGGAATGATGTGTAAAAAACAAAGAGACAACATAACAAAAAGAGCTACTTCTAAAAAAAGTAGCTCTTTTTTATAATAATGTTTATAATTCTTCTTTCTTAAAGCGAAAGAAGCTAAAAAATGGAATAAGGTAGAGAAAACAAGCATAAAATATGCTTGAATCTGGCGCATTTACGTTTGCAAGTGGCATGCTACAAGCCAAGTTCCAAGGCACTAAGCCGCAAAAGACAATGGCACTGTCTTCAATAGCGTGCGCAAGCTTTTCATTCTTTGTATAGAGTTTTTCACACAATGACTTTGTTAAAAATATGGAAAGAGTTTGCGTGCATGTAGTAATACAACACATCATCGCTATAGAAGATGTAGCACCAAAAACAGTCATTCTTTCTGAAACCTTAGCTATATTGTCATGCATAGAATCAAAAAAGCCAGAAGCTCTGAAAATCCCCATATAGCTAGAAGCAATAGCAACAATACAGCTACTTGAAATCATAGAGATAAATCCGCCGCCGCCCATAATCTTCTGAATTTCTTCATTACTATTTTCATAGCCAAAGCAAAACATTTTGAGTAATTCACCAAGACTCATATTTTGTATAAAAAGGCAAACAAAACTGGCGCTTATCACACTTAAAAGCATAATTTTTGCTATAGCAACACGAAAAGAAGCAAGGACAACAACAATAATAACAGGAATTAAGGTTTCCCATGAGAGGTCAAAGGTTTTTTCAAAAAGTCCTAATGTGTCGTAAGGTACTGTATTTTCTGAACTTTCAAAACCCATGGCAAGATATATAAGACAAGAGACTATAAAGGGCATCTTACAAGAAGAAAACATATTTTTAATATTAACAAAAATATCTGTCTGCGTTACTTTTGCAAGCAAGTGTGCACTTGACGACATAGGCGACATTCTGTCACCAAAAAAACTTCCAGAAAGGATAGCTCCGCCTAAGTAAGCTGGATTTATGCCAAGCACATTTCCCATCGTCATACAAACAAGTCCAATACTCGCAGAAGAGCCTAGGCTTGTACCAGTGAGAAAAGAAACAAGTGAACAAAGCAAGAAAGTTCCCAGCAAAAAAAGCGATGGAATAAGCATAGCAGAGCTTTTTACCGCAAGAAAGGCAATAGCACCAGAAGCTCGCCAACTAGCAGTAAGTATACCTATAAGACAAAAAAGTGCAAGCAAGCTTCCTATATTCTTCACACTATCATAGGAAAGCGCTAGCAATTCTTTAGCCTGACAGCCCTTGTGCATGGCGTAGAGAAAAAAGATAATATACCCAATTATAAGAGGATATAAAAGACCGAGCTCCAAAAATATACTCACTATAAGTGTGAATAAAAATAAAGCAATCGCAAGATATTCCATAAATTTTAGTCCCCGCCACACTAGAATGTGTTTCTGCTATCCAAAAGCTATAGAGTAAAATATTTCTCAAGTCAATCAAGTATTTTATTCTTCTAACCATCTAAATTAATAGCTCATTTTTAGCAAGCTCATAATTAAAAACCAAAAAAAGAATACGCATCAAACCAAGTACAAATAAGCTTCATTAATTAATGTAGAAACACAAAGACAAGGATTAGCGTCAACTAATTATAATACAATGCAAAAAGAGAAATTCTCTTTTTTAAACTTTAATTTTTTTTTCTTGATTAAAAGCTCTGTATACTATATATAATCATTATCAGTGATTTCACTAAAAAGGAGCGCGTTTTGCCAGGAGATAGAGAAAATAAAATATCATGCAGTAATTTCACCAATGAAATGGAGGTTGCTCTTGAGGTCTTATCAGGAAAGTGGAAATCTGCCATTTTGTGGTCTTTAAAAGATTCTGAACAAATTCGTTTTAATGAATTTACACGAATTATTCCAGGAATAACACAAAAAATGCTCACCCAACAACTAAGAAAACTTGAGGAAAATAAGCTTGTTACGCGCACTGTCTACCCAAGTGTTCCGCCTGTTGTTGAATACGCACTCACAGATTTAGGAATGAGAGCCATTCCTTTGCTTGAATCCCTCAACAAATGGGGTAAAGAGGTTATAAACTCTTATAATGAATAAAGAAAAGTTCTCTACTTACCAAAAAGTAAGTAGAGAACTCTTTAGTATGGAGCACACTTTTTAGTGAGCAACAAACATTAAAGTGCCTTCTTGCGCAATAGTTTTTCTTTGTATATAAGACATAAATCACGTTAACTTTTTAATATACAGAGGATTAAAAAAATGAAAAGATTTACTATTCCAAGAGACGTCTACTTTGGTGAAAACGCTTTAGACTATCTCAAAACTATAGAAGGTAAAAAAGCATTTATCGTTATTGGTTCTGAAAGAATGATTAAAGACGGCACAACTGCTATTATTGAAAACAATCTCAAAGAAGCAAATGTTGAAAGCACACTTTTTGTTGGCGTAGAAGCAGACCCATCAGTAGAAACTGTTATGCGCGGAGCAAAAGCGATGAGTGAATACCAACCTGACATCATCATTGGTGTTGGCGGTGGTTCACCTATCGATGCAGCAAAAGCTATGTGGATTTTCTATGAAAACCCAGAATTTACCTTTGCAGAAGCAGCAAAGCCTTTCAATCTTCCAACTCTCAGAAAAAAAGCAAGCTTCATTGCTGTTGCAACAACAAGCGGAACTGGTACTGAAGTAACAGCTTTCTCAATTATCACTGATGAAAAGAACAATATTAAATACCCTATAGCTGATTATAACATCACTCCTGATGTCG
>CAYJHE010000213.1:0-2929 GCA_964369675.1 uncultured Desulfovibrionaceae bacterium
GGTTTCGTGCACGTAGTCGCCGAAACAAATACATTAAAGTCGCGACTGTAATAGGGTTTGACACAGTGCTTGAAAAAGCAGAAGAAATTGAAATCGCAAACGAAAATGCGAGCGAAAACAAAACAACAGAAAATAAAAATCCTTCTGAAGATATTCAGACAGAAACAGAATCAAAGGAATAGGGGGTAGACAATGCGTAGAGTACTTTCCGTTTTAGTAGAAGACGAACCGGGGGTTCTTTCCCGTGTGACCTCTCTTTTTAGTGGCAGGGGCTTTAATATTGAATCTCTCAATGTTGCGCCTACATTAGAAGAAAATGTCTCTCATATGACCATTACAACCTCTGGTGATGCGCAAATTATTGAGCAAATTATCAAACAATTGCGTAAGGTTATCAGCGTTATTAAAGTTATTGACTTCAAAGACTTTAAAAGCGTTGAAAGAGAAATGATGCTTGTTAAAGTGAATGCTGAAGAAAGCAAGAGAAGTGAAATCTTGCGTATAGTAGATATTTTTCGCTGTAAGGTTATCGATGTTTCACTCAATGAATTTACCATTGAAGCAACAGGTACTTACGACAAATTAGACGCTATCTTAAACCTGCTTATGCGCTTTGGTATCAAAGAAATTGCACGCACTGGCGCTGTTTCAGTGAAAAGAGCAGTGCAAAAAGATTAATTTTTATTGCATTATATAAAATAAATTTGAAGAGCATTTTTAATGATTATTATTAAAAATGCTCTAATCTTTTAATTGAATACCGCTAAGACTTGCGTTGTTGACTCCATTATAATCAGCAAGCAAGAGATACTTGTTTATTCTTCGGATAGAGCCGTCTTCTATTTCATCAACAAAGCGAAAGTATAATAATTCAATAGTATTAGTCTTGAATTTATGGTTTATGCGCACCATATATTCAATAAGTTCGTCAGTAGTTAATTTCTGCTTTGGTGTCGTAAAATCCATATAGATAAGTAGGTTTGACTTTTGGCTTGAAAGTAATTCATTTAGCCTTTGAAATCTGCGATCATACTTTTCTCTAACTTCAGGATATTCGTCTTCAAGTGTGCGATTTTTGTGAAATTCATGGTTGAATACAATACCTGTTTTATTATTTAAATAGGAATGAAAAGCCGTGTCAGGGTCGTCTACATCTAACTTTGAAAGGTCTTCTATATTAATAAAGTCATTAAAATCGGTAAGTAAAGCATCAAGCCTGTATTTTAAACCTGTGCCCATAACCCAATCAAAGGGCGAGGAAAATTGCCTGAGTTTCAAATTAATGAGTGTTGTGGCAACAAAACAAGCTTCGCCTAAAGAAATAATATTGTCGTATTTATCTAACA
Organism: uncultured Desulfovibrionaceae bacterium; assembly: GCA_964369675.1. Taxonomy (GTDB): domain Bacteria; phylum Desulfobacterota; class Desulfovibrionia; order Desulfovibrionales; family Desulfovibrionaceae; genus CAYJAZ01. The sequence continues at coordinate 1,347 of CAYJHE010000213.1, forward strand.
TATACTACTCTTTATGCGTTAAAATAAGGTGGCATAAGTCTGTTTGACTGAAACAACTTTTTGCAAATATCTGCGTGTTTCTTCACTTGGGAAGTTATTCTTTATCACCTTATAGACTTCGCTTGGCTGCATTGAATTTATCTTTGCATAGGCTTGCTCGCCTGAACCAAAAAGTCTGAGCACTCTACTTGAACCGCCATTATAGGCAGCAATAGCGCAATATTCTCTTGAAAGTGGATTGTTAATTCTGCTTAAATGCCTTGTTGTGAGCAAGTAAAGATAGGTTGTGCCGTATTGCACATTAAATTCAGGATTATGCAAAAGATTTGGTGAAAGTGGTGAAGATTTACCTAAATAGTCGTGCACTTCCTTGCCGGCTGTTGCAACTACAATCTGCATAAGACCATGCGCCATGCTCGGACTAACAGCACTTGGATTAAAACCGCTTTCAACATGCATAATGGCATAGACAAGTGATTTTGGGAGTCTGTAGCGTGCAGAATATTTATTGACTAAGTTTGTGTAAGCCTTTGCTCTTTGTGTGTAGGGTATTCTTTGTAGGTTTGGGTCTATAGAATTTCCGTAGGCAAGGAAGAAAGGATTTGAATGCTTGAAGTCAGAAGAAGCAGGTAAGCATAAAGAACCAACAACATAACTCTCATCGAGTGAAACAGGCGCGTAATAAGGCTCTATACTGTGTTTTGTATTGAGGTGAGAGTGTAGTTTGATAGGCGCTTGACTATTTAAAAAATCTTGAATTTCGGCAATTTTAATAGCGTTTTCATCTTCACTTACACCTATAGGGAGAAAGTGGAGGTTTTGCGTGCTGTAGAGGTCTAAATTTTTATTTCCATTCACAGTGGCAATTTCAACGGCATTTCTTGAAATACTTAATAAAGGTGAATGTTTTTGTACTTTGTTTCTTGTTAAAGTCTGCTCAAGTGCGTTATCAGCATGCACAAAAGGATAGCGGAAATTTGAGGCATCAAAAGACAGGCGCAATTCGCCCTGCAATTGTTTGTCGCTACCTTGAAATCTCGGCTCTGGCGTAGGCACAAAAGCAGTCATTGAAAGTAGTAAAAGTGTACAAAGTGAAATTTTTATTAATGGGGATTTCAGCATTGTAAGTCCTCATAAAGTCCTAATATGTTCAAATAGCCTTGAGAGATAAAATATGAACTCTTGTATTATAGTCATAAAACTGACTTAACTATATTTTTAAAACTAGATATGCAAAAACTTTGCCAAAGATATTTAAACTAATATTAATATATAAGCATTTAAACCAATTATGCCAGCACTTTTTTATTAATTTTATTAAAAAAAATAAAAAGTCTAAGCTCGCCTCAGGGAAAAATGAATAATATTAGTTAGATTATAGCAATAAGTGAAAAGAAAGTCTATGATTTAATTTCATCATTAAAATCAATGAACACCTTATTTCAATTTATTATAAAACACATGTGAACGAAGTGAACATGCCTCTCAATCGATGTCCATAAGCTTGCTTAACTATAAGGAAGAACATTATTTTTAAAGCGAAACAGTATTTAAGCGAAGCTTAAAACTTTTTCGCAAATAAA
>CAYJHE010000214.1:0-2901 GCA_964369675.1 uncultured Desulfovibrionaceae bacterium
ATTTTTTTGCCTTCGGCGACCAAGAGGATTATCCTCACGGGTTACTACCCTTTGGTCGCCGAAGGCAAAAGAAAATATAAACTACTCTTTTGGTCGCCGAAGGCAAATGAAAAAGCTTTCTTGCTATTTTAAAAAAGATGATTTAACTTATTTGAAAGAAAAGCTTTACAAAAGGAATATATATGAAACTTGCCTCATGGAATGTCAATGGAATACGCGCGCTTATGAAAAAAGACGACTGGAAATGGTTTGAACAAAGCCACTACGATGTCATAGCTTTTCAAGAAATAAAGGCAGAAAAATCACAATTTGAAAAAGATTTAGTTATTCCTGATGGCTACAATGCATTTTATTGCTCTTCTCAAGTGAAAAAAGGCTATTCAGGCGTTGCAGTATTTTCAAAACAAGAACCTTTAAATGTCGTGTATGAATTACCACTTGAAGAATACCAAGGCGAAGGCAGAATGCTACACCTTGAATTTGATAAATTCCACTTTATAAACGGCTATTTTCCTAATGGCGGCGAACCTTTAGCAGACGAAAACGGCAAGTTCACAGGCAACCATAAAAGACTGAATTATAAAATGGGTTTCTTTGATTCTTTCTATAATTATGCGGAAGAATTGATAAAAACAAAACCACTTGTTGTATGCGGTGATTTCAATATTGCGCATCAAGCCATAGATTTAGCTAGACCAAAGACAAATACAAAGTCCACAGGTTTTCTCCCTATTGAAAGAGCCTTTTTAGATAAATTTACAGAAAATGGCTATATAGATACTTTTAGGCAAGTGCACGGAAATATTGAAGATAAATACACTTGGTGGTCATATAAGTCGGGCGCAAGACCAAAGAATGTGGGTTGGCGCATTGATTATTTCTTTGTCTCGCAAGCATTGAAAAATACTATTAAAGACGCGTGGATAGAAGACAGTCAAATGGGTTCAGATCATTGCCCTGTAGGCTTAGAGCTTGAACTGTAAGCATGGAGAAAGAATGCGCAAGAAAGAAAAATCAAAAAAATACCAACTAGATACAAAGAGAAGTGGCAGTCAAAGGCTTGAAAGTGAAAAGCCAAAACACTTGCAAAAACCAGACCCTATAGACATGGCAGATTTTAAAAAAACATGTGATTCTATAGGCATGGAATTATCAGAAACACAAAGTATTTCGCTTAAGCACTATCTTGACACGCTCATGCTTTGGAATACGCGCATAAATCTTGTAGGCAAGTTAGAGTGGAAACACACACTTACTGAACTTATTATAGACAGCCATTTCCTTGTGGATTTTATGCAAGCACTTGATTTGCCACAAGAACTTGAAACATGGGATCTTGGTTCTGGTGCTGGCTTGCCGGGTATTCCCCTACGTTGTTTATGGCAAGAGGGTGATTATTATTTAGTAGAATCCAGAGAAAAGCGTGCACTTTTCATGACTACCTTCTTACTGAAAGAAAAGCTAAAAAATACTGAAGTATTTTGGGGTAGAGCTGAAAAGTTCTTTGCACAAAAAAAAGAAAAAAATATACAGGCAGATTTGATTGTAAGCCGTGCCTTTATGCCCTATGAAGAATTAACTGAATTTGTCTACCCGCATTTGAAAAAAAATGGCATTCTACTCTTAATGCTCAATGAAAGAACGCCTAAGACAGACGAGCTTTGGAAAATAACAAAAAGTATGGAATACGAAGTAAAGCAAGCAAGCCTTGGAAATATCAGGCAAAAAAGATATTTTCACGCTTTTATGAAGAATGCTTAGCTTTCGACAGCTTATTTTTTTGCCTTCGGCGACCAAGAGGATTATCCTCACGGACTATTGCCCTTTGAAACCCGAATATTGAGCGATGAAGCGATAAGTATGCCTAAACGAAGAAGGCTTTTTTTATTCTTGAAAGAAAAGCTACGAACAAAGATTGGTCTGCATATTCACTTCGTTCGCATGTGTTTTAGTGTTAGACTAGAGTAAAATTGTAATATTTAAATACTGTTTTTTAAGGAAAGGGGAGAGTTTGAGAGGGGAAAAACTCGTTTTTTTCAAAAAAACGTGGTTTTCCCCTCTCAAAAGTTAACTTTTTCAATTAACCCTTCAACCAGTCAACTTCGCGAATATCAACAAAAAGTTGCTTGAAATTATCAAAGGAAAGCACCTTGCCTTTTTCTGTAATTCCTAGACTTGAATATACAGGTGATGTGTGTGCTAATGCAGCATAGAGAGCTGCTCTATCTGAATCAAGAAGGTCTTTGGGACGTGTTTTAAAAATATCTTCCTTTGGTGACAAGCAAAGAGTGTTAAGCACTATATAACGCCTGCAAGGTATTGGTCTAAAAGGATAAATTGCGCATCTTTCTTCTAATAAAAAAGGACATTGCCCATTATTCCACTCTTTCGTGCCTGCATGCGCTCTTAATTGTTCTTGTATCGCTTCCCTTTCGATTTTTGGCAAAAGTTTGTTTATGGTAAAGCGAATACCCATGGCTTCAACAGGAGTAAGTGGGATTATCTGGTGGCAACAGTGACTGCAACCCTCTTTACAGACATGTTTATTCTCATTTGCAATTGCCGTATCAAGGGCTTCTTGTATAGAAGCATCAACAATAGCATAGGCGTCAAGCAAGAAAGAAAGCCAAGGTTGCGCAGCTTCTTCTGGCATGTTCAATCTAAAATCACTTGCCCTTTTCAGCCAAGTGGGAAAATCATTTTCTGTGTAATCTTCGATGTTTATATCAAGATTATTTAAAATTGAGCTAAAGTCTTCTTTATTTTGTGACATAGTTTTTATTCGTTTTTTTTTGCCTTCGGCGACCAAAGGAAATAATTTCCTTTGGAAACCTTAGCATGAGCGGTTAAGCGATACTCATGGCTAAAGCAGCTAGTTTATTTTTTTTAATTTGCGAAAAA
>CAYJHE010000215.1:0-2886 GCA_964369675.1 uncultured Desulfovibrionaceae bacterium
TGTCCTGTGGCTGTAATTGTTGGATATATAGCTGCCTTAACATCTCTTACAATAGCATTAGATTGTTCAATGCTTAATTCAGCAATATCAATATTTTCATTGCGTTCAAGAGCATACTTTAAAGCTTCTTCAAGACTAAGGCTCTGAGCAAAGGCATTTGGACTAAAAAGAGTTAGGCCTAAAACAAGTAATAAGTTTTTATACATGTATTTCCTCTTTACATTTTTAACAAAGTTTCATATGTTCGTTTGAACATATGAAAGAAAGTATCAGAAAAAAATTATATGTCAATATGAACATATAAAATTTTAAAAAATGTGGAGTGTTTGTCATGCAAGAAGTGAAATTAAACGACCTTGACTACAATGTTTTAGCTATTTTGCTAGATAGAGAATTGTCAGGTTATGATGTTACCCAGCGTTTAAAAAACTTTCGTAAGACAAGTCATTCTAGAATTTACACAGTCCTTGCAAAACTTGAAGCGCTTAATTTTGTAACTTATCGAGACGTTTTACAAGATGGTAAGCCTAACAAAAAACTTTATAAGCTCACAACAGAAGCTATTGATGCTTTAAGAATTTGGGTTGCTGATGACAAAACACAAAGAAGGCCAAAAGTACAAGACGAAACAATTGTAAGCCTCCTTTGCTTGCATTTGCTTGACGAAGAAACGTCACTCAAGCTTTTAGAAAAGAATAATAAAGAGCTTGAGAACAATGGCAAAAAAATTTTAGAAGCCCTTGAAAAAAGAAATATGGAAAGCCCTGATTCAGTAAAGAACCATCCTTCTAGGCAGCTGGCTGAAATAATTAAATTCTACATAGATTTAGACAAGCATATAAGTGATTGGATAGCAAAAGGCATAAGAAAAGAAACAAAAAATCGTCCAAGCTTGCGTGAATATATTAAAAAGAATCTGTAGTTTGAAAGTCTCATTTATATAAATGGTATTAATAATTCAAGGATTTTTTTGTGTTGGAATGTTTTATCCTGAAATTTTAATTAATTCCTGTGTCATTTCAATCTTTTCAATATGAGCTAACTTTATGGATCTAGTAAAATTTTGCTTTGCTTTTTGTTAAAAATACCAAAATTATGCTTGTTTTTTTGTGTTTTTTAATATACATTATTGGTAGATTATACTTCTTCAAGCTTTCTTAGTATTAGCAAATAAGGTCATAGAATGAATACAGACTATTTTGAAAAAATTGCCAAAGATAATCATAGCTTTATGTGTTATGTCGTTGATATGGATACACTAGAAATGCTGTATATTAACGATACGGCAAGGGCAACTTTTGCGCCTTTAGCATCTGGTTTTAAAGGCAAAACTTGTTATGATTTTTTGCATGGCTTTAATGAACCTTGCTCATTTTGCAATAATCACCTTCTGTATGATGGCGAAAGACTGCGTTCTGAGAGGCAAAATACTAGAAATCAAAAATTCTACACACATATTGATACACAAGTAACAGTAAATAATAGAAAACTTAAAATTACCTATGCTTACGATTCTTCAGAGCAAAGGGAACAGATTGACACACTCACACACAGACTTTCCATAGAAGAAACTCTTTTAAAATGTGTGCATCTTTTGATGACAGATAGTGAACTTGATGTCGCAATCATGGAACTTCTTTCCTTGGTTTGCGAATTTTATGATGCAGACAGAGCCTATCTATTTGAGCTTGACAAAGCTACTAAGACAGTAAAAAACACACACGAATGGGCTATAAGTCCTGAATTTGTAAACATAGACCTTGTTCCAGTTTTAAGCTTTGAAGAACTAGGCTCTTTTCTCAAAGTTCTTGAAAAAGATGGCGAAGTTATCGTTTTAGATACACATTCAGAACTTGATAAATCAAGTGCTTTGTATGAAGTGCTTATGAATTCCTATGTAGATTCTCTGCTTCTTGCAAGTATACGCACAAATGGGGATCTATCACACTTCATAGGCGTTGATAATCCAAAAAGATCTACTACAGATCTCGCCCTCCTGCATTCAATCATTATCTTTGTTGTAGACGAAATAAAGAAAAATAAAATCCATAAGCAATTAGAACACTTGTCATACACAGACACTCTTACAGGTTTAAGCAATAGAAATAAATATTTAGACAGGTTAGAAACTATAAATATTGAAAACCTCTCTTCACTTGGTTTTATTCAAGTAAATATTAATGCGCTTAAAAGAATAAATGAATTATATGGTGAAGAATATGGCGATTTTGTGCTAAAACAAGTAGCAAAAATTCTTTCTAAATATATATCTACAGACCTTTTTAGGATTTCTGGCGATGAATTTATAGCTCTTTGTCAGGATATTTCAAAAGAAGATTTTGATACTTTGATTTCTCACTTACGCGAAGAAGATAAAAAGCAAATAGAGTTTTCCTTTGCTATTGGTGGGGTATGGCAAGATAAAAAACTTGATATACGTCAAGGGCTTACGCAGGCTAACGACTTAATGCTTTCTGAAAAGCAGAACTATTATAAATCGCAAAAAACAGAAAAAGTGCAGACAAGATTAAATCCAGTAGAAATTTTGCTTGAGGAAATCCGCTCTAATGCATTTACTTTTTACTTACAGCCTAAGGTTGATATTATAAGTGGCAGAATTGTAAGTGCTGAAGCTCTTGTAAGAAAGTTTTCAAGTGATGGAAAAATGATTCCACCTGACAGATTTATACCAATATATGAAAATGAAAATACCATTAAACACTTGGACTTCTTCGTATTAGAGCAAGTTTGTATCTTATTGAACAAGCTCATAGAAGAAAATATGGCTATGCCTATTGCTGTGAATTTTTCGCGAGTTACATGTCTGTCTTATGACCTTGTTAAAGAAATGGTTAATATATGTGCAAAATATAATACGCCTCATAA
>CAYJHE010000216.1:0-2835 GCA_964369675.1 uncultured Desulfovibrionaceae bacterium
TCACTACTTCACAGCCAAGAAGAAGGCAAATTGACTTAGGCCAAGTGAAATAGTGTGTTCATCTAATTTGAGAACATGCTCTAAGAGAGGGTCTTCTTCTTCTATATTGACGAGCAGGTTGTTTAGACATAAAAGGTAGAGTAAACCGCCTAAATCTTTATGGTAAACATCTTTAAATCTAGCTAATATTGCAGGCTTTATATGTGCTGAATCAACTGCTTCTGTTGGGTCTGCTGCTTTTATTTGATCAATACTTGGTCGCCACACCTTGCGCGCAAAATTTCCTCCTTTTGGATTTTCAAACACACGCGCATCAAAAGTGGCTAAAACAGAATTAACAATACTAAGCTCAGCATCACTCCACTGATAATAAGAAGGGCCTATATAATCGTTACAATAGAAAATACCCTGTTCTTTTAATATATTATATGATGTTTCTACAGCCTGCCTTGTATCTTGCATGTGGTGCAGTGAACCGTCCCAAAAAACTAGGTCATAGCTCTCTTCTTTATTGTATTGCGAACTAAAGAAATCTTGATGATGAAAAGTTATTCTATGTGTTAATCCAAGGCTTTGCGCTTGTTGCTTTGCTAATTCTATACGCTTTGCTGAAAGTTCAAAACAAAGAAAGTGGCCCACAACATTCTCTTGTAATAATTGCATTTCTTTTTCAGCTGAACCGCAACCAATAGAAAGAGCAAGCGGGAGAGAAGCACGACTTGACTGCTTGAGTTTTTCTTTCAAAACATAGTAGGCAGCAGCATTGAGCAAGCCAAAATCCTGCACATATTTCTGCGCGGATGCGCATGTAAGCCTGTTGATATATTGTATAATTTTCTTTGAATGCCAATAATTTGCACGCGACAAAACTCTTTGATTTGTGTAGGCTGTATCTAAAAGAGCGTGTAACTCTTCGCTATGTGGATTGTATTCTTTCATGGCATCTATCTGTTAAAATTCTATTTATATTTAATAGATAGTTTACATTTTTCTCACACTTTTGCAAGTCAGAGCACTTGCTCCTTTTTTTTGCCTGTGCTATTGTGTCTTATGAACAAAAACAAACTCTCACCTACACTTGAACTTGTTGGAATTGCTGGACAATCTACAAATGAAAAGCTTTTGCCTCCTTTGTTTCTTTCACCAGTTGCAGCTGGCTTTCCCTCACCAGCAGATGATTATTTAGATAAGAAGCTAGATTTACACAACTATCTTGTACGCAATGAAGCAGCGACTTTCTTCCTTAAAGCGCATGGGGATTCCATGGTGAATGCCTCCATTAATGACGGCGATCTGCTTATTGTTGATAGGTCATACGAGGCTTCACACAGGCGCATTGTGATTGCGGCAGTAGACGGAGAACTCACAGTGAAGAGAATTATCAGGCGGGGTGATAGAGTGTATCTTGCGCCAGAAAATCCAAACTATCCTGAAATCGACATCACAGAGCAAGAATATATTCACATTTGGGGTGTTGTAACCACTGTAATTCATTCGCTTTTATAAGAGTATTCTTCATGTTTTTCCTTAAAATGAAGTCCAAGTCTAAAATCTTCTATTTTTTATCTTATTTATGAAAACAAAACTCTATGCCTTAGTTGATGCAAATAATTTCTATGCTTCTTGCGAGAAAATTTTTCGCCCTGACCTTGCAGACAGACCCTTGGTTGTGCTTTCAAACAATGATGGCTGTATTGTTGCGCGTTCAAAAGAGGCAAAGGAACTTGGCATAAGTATGGCTGTGCCCTATTTCAAGGTACAAAAGGAACTTGAAAGGCACAATGTTGCAATTTTTTCATCTAATTATGCTCTTTATGGGGATATTTCACAAAGGATTATGTCGATTTTAGAAGATTTCTGCCCTGATGTTGAGCAATATTCTATAGATGAAGCCTTTCTCAATTTAGACAAAACTCTTTGCTCAAATGCAAAAGAACTACTTTTTTCCTTGCGTGAGCGCATTTTTTCTTGGCTCAACATTCAAGTTTCTGTTGGTCTTGGACAAACAAGAACCCTTGCTAAAATTGCGAATTATTTGGCAAAAAGAAAATCGGGAGTCTATTATTTAGATATAGAAGACATAAATTTTAATGCTTATTTAGAAAAAGTTCCTGTAAAGGAAGTGTGGGGAATTGGCAGAAGGTCTGCAAAAAAGCTTGAAGAAGCGGGCATTATAAATGCTTTACAATTGAAAGAAGCAGACGACACTTGGATACGCAAAAAACTCACTGTCACTGGCTGGAATACGGTTTTAGAACTCCGTGGTATTGAAGCATGTGAAATTTCAAGCATTGTTTTTGATGAAGAAAAACAGCCAAGAAAAAGTCTTGTTTCTTCACTTTCTTTTGCAAAAAAAATTTACCAAAAGAATGATTTAGAAGAAGCGCTTTGCTATTTTGCTTCAAATGCGGCTCAAAGGCTGAGAAAAGAAAGACTACTTGCAAAGACAATACAATTTCATATAAGGACTTCAAAATTTGCGGATAAAGAATTTTATTCTCCCACAATTCAATACACTTTTCACGAAGCTACTGCTGACACAAGACTTTTTCTTGCTGCTGCAAAAGAAGCTTTAGAGAAAATATATAAAGAAGGTCATGCCTATGCCAAGGCAGGCGTGATGCTTTTTGAGCTTGTACAAAGCGATAATATGCAAGGTAGTCTCTTCTCCTTAGTCCAAGGCAGAGAGGAAAAAATAAAACAGTCACAATCACTTATGCATACACTTGATAAGATAAACAATAAGTTTGGTAAAAAAAGCCTTTACTTTGGTGCTGAAGGAAAAAAGGATGCGCATTGGCATATGAAACAAAGCTATAAATCGCCTGCATCTAC
>CAYJHE010000217.1:0-2820 GCA_964369675.1 uncultured Desulfovibrionaceae bacterium
GAAGGCAAAAAAAGAATAGTCCGTGAGGATAATCCTCTTGGTCGCCGAAGGCAAATTAAAGCTCTTCCTCAACTTTTTGTAATTCTTCTTCTAACTTTATTCTATTAAATTGCGTACCTACAGTGAAAATTTCCTTACTTTCAGAACGTGAACTTTGCGGCTTGAAGTTTTTCACAGTCTTGAAATAAGGTTTTAAAGCTTGCGCTAATTGCTGAAAATCTCCACCCATGAAGATTTTGCACACAAAAGCCCCATTGTTCATTAAATATTTCTTTGCCACTTCAAAAGCTTCTAAACAAAGGTCAAGCGAACGCTGCTGATCTGTGAATTTTGTACCTATAGTCACTGGCGCCATATCGCTTATTATTGCATGAAAGGGCGCGTAAGAAGCCAAAACTTCTTCAAATTCTGCTGATCGATTAAAAACATCCTCTTGGAAAAACTTTACATTTGATGGGAAATGCGTTTGTGTTGTTTGAATATCGCAGGCAAGAACAATGCCGTTTTTCCCCACATATTCCGCTGCACCAAGAGACCAAGAACCAGGTGCAGCGCCTAAATCTAAAACGCGCATACCCTGCCCTATTATCTTGTATTTCTTATTTATTTCTTTAAGTTTATACACTGAACGGGCTGGATAGTTTTCTTGCTTTGCTTTTAAAAAGAAATGGTCTCTGTATGTTTTCATCTGTTTTTCTTCCTTATGAGAGGCTAGAATGTGTTCATGCAAAAGATATAATGATTATCATACAAAGTCAAATAGGCATGAATACAGCACTTTTTCCTAACAACCTAAGTTAATTGCCTAAAATAAATCTTGACATAAAAGTCTCTTATTAGTAAGAATAGTTATTAGTAGTAAAGAAGATATTTACTATTAATTTAATTTTTGTGGAGAAAAATTATGTCTAAACAATTCGACGTATATAAATGCGGTGAGTGCGGAAATGTTGTCGAACTCATGCATGCTGCATCATCAAACCTTGCTTGCTGTAATCAGCCAATGACTGAAATGAACGAATCAAATAAGTCAGGTGCTGATGCTGGTCACCTTCCTGTTGTTGAAAAAACAGATAAGGGCTATAAAATTTCTGTAGGCGAAAAATTACACGCTATGACAGACGAACACTCAATCTACTTCATTGAAGTGATTGCAGGATCAAAGCAAATGCACTTCCATTTAAAACCTGGTGATGAGCCTGTTATTGAATTTGAATGTTGCGCAAGCTGTGCAAGTGATATTGTTGTTCGTGAATACTGCAATTTGCATGGTTTATGGACAGCAAATAAGTAAAACACTTTAAAAGAGGAGTTTATATTATGAAATACGAATGTCAAGTATGTGGCTATGTGTATGACCCTGAAGAAGGCGATTCAATGTCTAATATCCCTGCTGGAACAGCTTTTGACGCACTTCCAGATGAGTGGGTTTGCCCTATGTGTGGAGTTGGTAAGGATCAATTTGCACCTGTATAAAGAATTAAAGGTAGTGTAAAAATCTTGCACTACCTTTTTGCTTTTAACACTTTAAGAAGGAACTGATTATGAATGAATTTAAGTTGGCAAAAGATGTATACTGGGTTGGTGCTGTTGATTTCAATATACGTTCCTTTCACCATTATTCCACTTCACCGCGTGGAACTACCTATAATGCTTACTATATTGACGCTGATAAGAAAACACTTGTAGACACAGTTAGTCACGATTATTTCGACACCCTTTTATTTCAACTTTCAAAACATGTTGAAGAGGTGAAAATCGACTATATGGTCTGCCTGCATTTAGAGCGCGATCACGCTGGCTCGCTTGTTGAAATTGTTGAAAAATATAAACCTGAGATTATTTTTTGTTCAAAACTTGGGCTTATGTCATTAAAAGGGCAATTCGACACAACAGGCTGGAATATTCAAGTTGTTGCAGACGGCGAAACAATTGATTTAGGCAATAAAAAACTCACATTTTTTGAAACTCGCATGTTGCACTGGCCTGACAGTATGGTGGCCTATTTGCATGAAGATAATATTTTATTTACAAATGATATTTTTGGCCAGAACATTGCCTGTACTTCGCGCTGTGCTGACACAGCAGACGATATAGGTAGGTCTATTCTTTTTGAAGAAATGAAGAATTATTACGGAAATATCATACTTCCGCAATCAAATTTAGTGCTCAAAGCCCTTGAAAAAATAAAGGCTTTGAATGTGCCTATTGATATGCTTGCCCCTGACCACGGGCTTATTTTCAGAACACCAGAAGATGTGCAATTTGCCTTTGACAGCTATAAAGAATTTGCAACACAAAGCTATAAAAAGCTTGCAATTATAGCCTACGATAGTATGTGGGGCGCAACAGAAAAAATGGCGCATATCATTGGTGATACCTTGCTTGAAAATGGCATTCCTTACAAGGTTTTAGATGTGCAAAAAAATCATGTTGCTGACATTATGAATGCCTTTATGGATGGCTCTATCTTGCTGCTTGGTTCTTCAACAAGAAATAATAACCCCATGTCTAATATGATGGCATTAATATCACATATCAAGGGCTTAGCTCCTAAAAATAGATATGGTGCAACTTTTGGCTCATACGGTTGGTCTGGCGAAGCTCCAAAACTTTTGCAAGAAGAGCTAGAAAAAATGAAGTTTGAAATTCTTGCTGAACCACTCAAGATACAATACGGTTTATCAAAAGAACATGTAGTGCAATGTAAAGCATTTGCAAAAGAACTTGCTGATAAGATTAATGCAATAAAAGACTAACAATAGAAAAACCCTCTCTATCTTTAACAAATAGAGAGGGTTTATACATTTAAGGCGCATA
>CAYJHE010000218.1:0-2807 GCA_964369675.1 uncultured Desulfovibrionaceae bacterium
ATAACATGAGACTTGATACATTGTATCCATTTGCAGAAGAACGCAAAAATCGTAAGCGCATTGGTCGTGGCTCAGCTACTGGTCAAGGCTGTACAGCTGGTAAGGGTAACAAAGGTCAAAACGCAAGAGCAGGCGGCGGTGTTCGTCCTGGTTTTGAAGGTGGTCAAATGCCACTTCAACGTAGATTACCAAAGCATGGCTTTAAAAACTTCCTTTTTAAAGTTACATACGAAGTAGTAAGCGTTGGTCGTTTAGCTGAAGTATTTGTTGAAAAAAATGAAGTTAAATTAGAAGATATTTACGCAGCAGGTCTTTGCAAAAATGGCGCTCCAGTGAAAATTCTTTCTGATGGCGAAATTTCAAAAGCATTAACAGTTGAAGCTCATAAGTTTAGTCGCAGCGCAGTAGAGAAAATCGAAAAAGCTGGCGGTAAGGTAAACGAATTATCTGCAGCTAAAGCTGAGTAATCAAGTATAAGGGGATTGCTGTGGCTAAAGGTGTTGAAAATATCGCTCTGGTTCCAGAACTTCGCATAAAGATTTTTTGGACATTTCTTTTACTTTGTTGTTATAGATTAGGCGTTCATGTTCCTGTTCCTGGCATTGATGTTGGTGCTTTATCGCACTTTTTTCAAAGCATTGAAGGTTCAGTCTTTGCGCTTTTAGATATGTTTTCAGGTGGTGGTCTTAGTAATGTTTCAGTCTTTGCTCTAGGTATCATGCCTTACATTTCTGCATCTATTATCTTTCAGCTTTTGCAAGTAGTTTCACCTGATGTGAAACGTATGGCAAAAGAAGAAGGTCAAGCAGGCAAAAGAAAGATTACTCAATATACACGTTATTTAACTGTGTTTATTACCATTATCCAAGGCTTTGGTATTGCAACTCTTTTAGAGGGTATGCGTTCACCAGAAGGCGCCTTGGTTGTTGCAGATCCAGGTTGGACATTCCGTTTAGTTACCATTCTCACACTTGTCACAGGAACAACACTTCTTATGTGGCTTGGCGAGCAAATCACTTCTCGTGGTATTGGTAACGGTATATCACTTATTATCTTCTCTGGTATTGTTGTAGGTATTCCATCTGCTATATTCCGTTCTTTCCAACTTATCAGCGCAGGTGACATGAATGTTATCATAGCTGTAGCCATACTTGTTATGATGTTAGCTGTTTTAGTTGGCATTGTATTTATGGAAAGAGCGCAAAGAAGAGTGCCTATCCACTATGCAAAAAGACAAGTTGGTCGTAAGGTTTACGGCGGTCAAACAACACATTTACCATTAAGAATTAACACAGCAGGTGTTATTCCTCCTATCTTTGCTCAATCTCTCTTACTCTTTCCTGCAACTGTAGGTGGTTTTTCTCAAGCTGAATGGGTTCAGACTGTTGTTTCTTGGTTCCAACCAACTTCTATAATCTATAACATTGCCTTTGTTGCTCTGATTTTCTTCTTCTGCTATTTCTATACTGCTATAGTATTTGATCCAAAAGAAGTTTCAGAAAATCTTAAAAGAGCAGGCGGCTTTATTCCGGGTATCCGTCCTGGTGAAAAGACACAAGAGTATTTAGATACAGTCTTGTCTCGTCTTACCTTATGGGGTGGTATCTATATATCTTGTATCTCTGTTTTGCCAATGCTTTTAATTGCGCAATTCAACGTGCCATTCTACTTTGGCGGAACAAGCTTACTTATTCTAGTAGGTGTTGCCATAGACTTTATGGGTCAGGTAGAAAGTGCGATGATTTCCCAGCAATACGAAGGTCTTATGGACAAAAGAGGCAAGAACAACAAACATTAAAATATAGGTATAGGGAAGGTTACTTCCTTATTCCTATTTCATAACAAGTATAGCTCTGATTATCTTAAAGACTATGCTTACCTCAATATAGGGAAAGATTTTGAAAAAAGTTCGTGGCATATTTATAAAGAACGAAAATGAAATCGAAACAATGGCAATAGCCAATGGAATGGTTTCACGCATTTTAGATGAGCTTATGGCTAATGTAGAAGTAGGCAGATCGACAATGTTTTATGAAGAAATAGTTCTTAGAATGTGCGAAGAATTTGGAGTAAGACCTGCATTCAAAGGATTGTATGGCTTTCCCTGTGCACTTTGCATTTCAGTAAATGAAGTTATAGTGCACGGCATACCTTCACATGATGTCATATTGAAAGAAGGTGATTTAGTGAGCTTTGACGTAGGTGTTCATTATAAAGGTTTCTATGGAGACGCGGCCCGTACTGCTTATGTTGGTATGGTTTCCCCTGAAGCTGAAAGATTAGTGATGACTACCTATGAGTGCTTAGAAAGAGCTATTGCCAAGGTAAAACCTGGCAATAACATTTTAGACCTTGCTTTTGCAGTTCAAAGCTATGCAGAAGACAAAGGCTATAAAGTAGTCAGACGTTTTGTTGGCCACGGCATTGGTTCTAGTCCACATGAAAAACCAGAAGTGCCAAACTTTGTTCCAGCTGATAATCAATGCTCAGTAGTATTGAAAGCAGGAATGGTTATTGCGATAGAGCCTATGTTAGCCATTGGAACGTATGATGTTGAAATCTTGAAAGACGGCTGGACAGCAGTCACAAAAGACCGATCTTTAGCAGCTCACTGGGAACACTCAGTAGCTGTTACAAGCAAGGGTGCGAGAATATTGTCTCTGTCAGAAAATTATAAAAAATAATTTATCAAGTATTTCAAGTAGGTAGATGTAAAAATTGCAAAGTATAAAAAGATACTTGACAATTAATAAAATAAAAGGTAAAAGTATCAGCTCAATGTTTAACGGCTTAAATGTGAGCTAAAT
>CAYJHE010000219.1:0-2776 GCA_964369675.1 uncultured Desulfovibrionaceae bacterium
TTGGTCGCCGAAGGCAAAAAACACGTCATACACACAGGTTCATTATGAAAGAAATACTCTCACTGCTCCCAAAACCCAGCAGATACATTGGCATAGAAGAAGGCTCTTGCCTTATAACAAAAGACGATGTGAAGAATGCAAAGATTCACTATGCCTTGGCATTTCCTGACATGTATGAAATAGGCATGTCCTATCTAGGGCATAAGATACTGTATTCTTTAGTGAATAAGCACGATGATTATGTATGTGAGAGGGTCTTTGCGCCATGTGTTGAAGCTGGCGCTTTACTTAAAGAGCATAATATTCCCCTAGCTTCTCTTGAAAGCGATACAAATATCATGGAATTTCATGCCTTAGCTTTTGGGCTTACACACGAACTCGCTTTTACAAACATTCTTTATATGCTTGAACTATCGCATATTCCGCTTTTTGCAAAAGAACGCGGTGAAGACATCAAGAAATATCCAATAGTTATGGTAGGTGGCGGCTGCACTATTTGCGCTGAACCTCTTGCGCCCTTTGTCGACCTTATGATGCTTGGTGAAGGTGAAGTGATGACCTTGCCCTTACTCAAATTACTTGAAGAAGCGCATGCAAAGAATTGGACAAAGACAGAATTTTTAGAACAAGCACGCTTTATTAAAGGTGTGTATATTCCTTCCTTTTTTGAAGAAGTTGACGACAAACTTGTGGCAAAATATGATGATTATACACAAGTCTACCGCGGACTTGTGGCAAATTTAGACGATGCGCCCTATCCAGTTGCACAAGCTTCGCCCTTTGGTGCAATTCATAATAGACTTGTACTTGAAATTGCAAGAGGCTGCACAAGAGGCTGTCGTTTTTGTCAGGCAGGTTTTACCACAAGACCATCGCGTGAAAGAAGTGTGGAATCTATAAAGGAATTGTTAGAAGAAGCAGTGCAAAACACAGGCTATGAAGACGTGGGCTTTTTATCACTCTCAGCTGGTGATTTTTCAGCATTGAAGACTCTTTTTCTTGATGTAGCAAAAAGATGCGCAAGCGAACAAATCGCTCTTTCCTTACCTTCCTTACGCGTGGGTTCTGTTGACGGCGATATTATGGAATGCATTTCAAATATCCGCAGAACAGGCGCAACACTCGCGCCCGAGGCTGGCTCACAAAGATTAAGAGACGTTATCAATAAAGGCATCACCGAAGAAGCGCTCATACAGCATGTAAGGCAACTTGTGCATTACGGCTGGCAGCAAGTGAAACTCTACTTTATGATAGGCTTGCCCACAGAAAAAGACGAAGATTTAAAAGCTATTGTGGAATTAGCAAAGAAGGTACGCGATTGCGCTATCTATTACGATGAAGACGGCAGAAAAAAAGGTACGCAATTACAAGTGACTGTTTCTGTTTCTCCTTTTGTGCCAAAAACACATACACCATTTCAGTGGGAAGCACAGCTTTCATTAGAAGAAATGTCACGCAGAATCTTTTTCTTGCGTGATTTAGTCAAACAAAATAAAAATATTAAAATGCGCTGGCACGAACCTGCTACATCACACTTAGAAGGGATATTATCTCGCGCTGATAGAAAGATGGCAAAGGTTATTTATAATGCCTATAAGCAAGGTGCTATTTTTGATTCGTGGATGGACCATTTCAATATAGAATTTTGGTTCAAGGCAATGAAGGAAGAAGGCCTAAGTATTGAAAAATATACTGGCGCACGCGATAAGGCAGCTGTTTTGCCTTGGGATCACTTAAATACAGGTGTGACAAAAGACTTCTTGCTCAAAGAATACCAAAGAGCAGTAGGTGAAGAAATCACCCTTGATTGTAGGTATGAAAAGTGTTCTTTATGCGGAACTTGTGACTTTCCAAAACTTCCCTCTTCTCTTAGAGAGCATGCAGAAGAAGCAAAGATAGAAACTTCACTCAATTTCAAGCAAAGAGACCAAGAAGCTATTGAAGTTCCAAAAGAAACTATTATCAAACGGCAAAACGAAAACGAGAAAAAGTTTTCAAAAACTAATCCGCCAAAGATAGAAGAACACCTTGTGCACAGAGAAGTGCGCTATAAAGTATGGCATAAAAAAGTAGGCGATGCCTCATATCTAAGCCAATTAGAAATACAGCCACTTTTAGAGCGTGCCTTACGCAGGGGCAATATCCCTATGTCATTTTCACAAGGATTTCACCCACTTCCACTTCTTTCCTTTGGCATGGCTTTGCCCGTTGGTTTAGAAAGTATGGCAGAATGGTTTGCAATCTCACTTCGTGAATATATGAGTGAAGAAGACTTTATACAAGCACTTTCACCCTATATGCTCAAAGGAATGGAGCTTATACGCATTGAAAAACTGCCCCTACACGGCACAATTGCCCAAGCTTCAAGAGAATTAATGCAAGTAAAAGTGCCCATGGAATATGTGGAAATGGCAAAGCAAAGAATGCAGGCATTCATGCAAGAAGAATGTGTTAATTTTGCAAAGATGAATAAGAAGAAAGAATTGAAAGTGCGCAACATTCGCTCTATTGTTGAAGAAATAGAATATAAAGACTCTGTCTTAAATTGCACACTCAATTATAAAGAGGGTTACCTCTCTGCGCAAAACCTCTTTAACGCAATTTACAATGGCGCATTTTTACAAGAAGACTTAAAGGCAGATGCATTAAATATCTTGCCTGTAAAAATCAAAATCATGAAATTAGCGCAATTCATCTGATTTTTATTTTTTTATTTTTTGGTTTTTTTGCCTTCGGCGACCAAAGGAAATAATTTCCTTTGGAAACCTTAGCATGA
>CAYJHE010000220.1:0-2698 GCA_964369675.1 uncultured Desulfovibrionaceae bacterium
ACACAGCCCGCTTGCAAACAGTTATTCGCGTATTGCTTGAAAATATGTATAAGGTTGCCTTGCTCATTTATCCTGTAATGCCAAAGGCTTCTGCTACTTTGCAAGAGCAATTAGCAAAATCTTTCAATATGGCAGATTTCAAAGAGGGCTATTTAGAAAGCCTTATCAATGCAACAAGCAATTTGACTGATAATGCTACTATAGCTTCTGCTTCTAATCTTTTCCCGCGTTTAGAAATGCCAAAAAAAGAAGAAGTGAAGAAGGAAAAACAGCCTAAACAAAAACAAAAAGAAGAAAAAGTAGATAATTCAAGTTATTTAGATTTTGCAGACTTCCAAAAGGTAGACATGCGCATAGGCACGGTTTTAGTTGCTGAACAGCATCCGAATGCAGATAAATTATTACGCTTAGAAATTGATTTAGGCGAAGAAAAGCCAAGGCAAATTTGTTCAGGTATTGCTGAACATGTGAAGCCTGAAGACTTGGTTGGCAAGCAATTAATCGTTGTGGCAAACCTAGCACCAAGAAAGATACGAGGTCTTGAATCGCAAGGCATGATACTCACAGCAGGCGATGACGACTGCTTAGGTCTCTTGACAGCTTTGAAGGCTATTCCTAATGGTGGAAAAGTGAGTTAATGTAACACATTGAATCACCTTGTTTTTTCGTAGGGGAAAGCATTGCTTTCCCCTTTTTAGCTTAAATATCGTAGAGCATGTTATTGCAGTTAACGGGCGAGCAGTGCTCGCCCCTACAAAAATACCATTAATTCAATATATTATGAAAAGCACATCAGCAATAACGATGAGTGTATCACTACACAAAAGTATAACCCAAATCCTTTAGCTTATTCAGGTCAAATACGCCCTCGCGTAAGACCTTTATTTCTTTATTAGGCAAGATTTCAATAATAGTTGAAGCAAGTCCGCCTTGTGGCTGTGGTGGCATATCAAGCAGTGCGTCTATAGCAAGTTTTTCGTTAAATTCCTTTGCTGTTCTTGCTGCTTGCTCACCGCTTTTATTGGCTGAAGTTGAAATTAAAGGGGCTTTCAAGCCATGAGTGAGCATTTGAGGCACTATATGCGGGCTTTGGCGCACGACAATTGTTCCTGTATTTGCTGTAATGCGTGGGCTTATATGTTCTTTTGCTTTAAGCTTTATGCTCAAAGACGAAGCCCAAAAAGTTGAAGTTATTTCTTCAACAAAATCAGCTATTTCTTTGTCGATGTTCGCGATTTCTAACACTTGTTCAAAGCCTCGAACAATAAGTGGTAAGGCAAGATTTAAAGGCCTTTGTTTGATTTCATAGATCTTTTCAATGCCCTTTTGACTGTAAGCTGAGCAGCCAATTCCGAAAAATGTTTCTGTTGGATAGGCTATAACACCGTCATTACTTAGTATTTCTAGGGCTTCTTCGATTGTGTGTATTGTTTTCATAAGATTTATTTAAAGTGATAATAAAGCCCCTATTTTGTCAAATAGGGGCTTTAAATTTTGGTTTACTTTCCTAAAGAGTTTCTGAGTAATTCTCTAAATTGGCAAAAGAAAGAGCGTGAATCAGTTGGTCCAGGTGCTGCTTCAGGGTGGTGTTGCACAGCAATAATAGGCTTTGTTTTGTGTTTAAAGCCTTCTATTGTTTGGTCGTTGAGATTTATATGTGTTGTTTCAACTTTATCGTTTATCACAACAAAACCGTGGTTTTGCGAAGAAATTTCAACATGACCTGTTTGCAAGTCCTTTACAGGGTGATTACAGCCATGATGACCGAATTTGAGCTTCATTGTAGTGCCACCTAAGGCATGTCCAAGAAGTTGATGTCCTAAGCATATACCTGCTACAGGATAGTTATCAGCAAGCACTTTCACTACTTCAATTTCGTCCTTCAAAGTAGCAGGGTCACCAGGTCCGTTTGATAAAAAGATTGCTTCCGCGCCTGATTTTTTTACGTCATCAGCAGTAAATGTTGGCGGCACGATAAGCATATCAATGCCTTGCAAGTCTAAATTACGCAAGATATTCCACTTAATACCAAAGTCGTAAACAACAACCTTTGGTTTATTGCTGCCTTGCCATTTGTGTGAACCGTCTGTAGCAAGAGCAACGTCAACAGGCTTTGTGCCGTTCCAAATATAGGGCTTTGTAGGCGCAACATGTGGTACAAGGTTTTGCCCTTCCATAGAAGGAAGAGCCTTTGCTTTGGCGATTAATTCATCGATATTATCTGTCTTTGTGGAGAGAATACCGCGAAGCGCGCCAGAAGTACGCAAATGTACTGTGAGCGCTCTTGTGTCTATGCCTTCAATTCCAGGCACATTATGTCTTTTAAGGAAGTCTGGAAGACTTTCTTTAGCACGCCAGTTTGATGGCTCTTTACAGCATTCTTTGACAATAAGTGCAGCTGCATGAATGCGAGAAGATTCCATATCTTCTTCATTTATGCCGTAGTTTCCTATGAGCGGATAGGTCATACAGACCATTTGCCCTGTATAGGAGGGGTCAGTAAGGATTTCTTGGTATCCTGTCATGCCCGTATTGAAGATAACCTCACCACCGCTTTCAAATTCGCCTGTGAAAGACTGTCCTTCTAAATAAAAACCGTCTTCAAGCACTAAATATGCTTTCATATATCTATCCCCTATTAGGAATTATAATATTCTTGTATTGATTTAACTCTAATCTCTGTGTTTTCCTTTGCTAC
>CAYJHE010000221.1:0-2690 GCA_964369675.1 uncultured Desulfovibrionaceae bacterium
CTCCCCATTTTTAAAGCGGAAAAGTATTTATGAGCGTAGCGAATATAACTTTTCCGCAAACAAAAAAATAAATTATCTGCTTTATCCATACACTACAACTTAACCGCTCATGTTCGGGTTTCCAAAGGGGGCGTGCCCCTTTGGTCGCCGAAGGCAAAAGAATCGTATTAAAAAACTTGACAATATCAATTTTTCTTTATATATATTTTGAAGAAATTGAATATAAATTTCAAAAAAAGGTGATATATGTTCGCACTCAAGGCATTAAAAGCTGTATCTGACGAAACAAGGTTACGTTTAGCTCTTGTTTTATCTCGTTATGAGCTTTCTGTTAATGAAATGGTTTCTCTGATGGACATGGGGCAATCGCGTATTTCTCGGCATTTAAAGATTTTAGTTGATGCAGGTTTGCTTGAATTTAGACGAGATGGTCTTTGGGTTTATTATTCTGTTGTACCTTCTGGTGAGGGCAAGGAATTTTTAGAAGCTATTTATCCTTTTGCACTTGATATGCCTACTTCGCATTCTGATTTGGATATGGCAAAGCACATATTGGAAGAAAGAGCAAGAAAGACAAGGCAATTTTTCAATACAATAGCAGAAGACTGGGATGCTTTGAACAGTAAGGTATTGGGTGATTATAATTTAGCGCAAGTGGTTTTAGACAATATGCCAAAGAATTGCAAAACTGCTGTTGACCTTGGTTGCGGAACAGGCGGAGTGCTTGAAGCCTTGAGGCATGGCGCGCAATCTGTTATTGGAGTAGATGGTTCTTCGCGTATGCTAGAGCTTGCAAGGCGCAGATTTGCAGAGGGCAGTGGAGTAGATTTGAATAAACTTTCTTTGCGTATAGGTGAATTAGACCACTTACCGCTCAGAGATGCTGAAGCAGATTTTGCCTGTATCAACCTCGTTTTACACCATATTTCAGAACCAAAACTTGTACTTGCTGAAATTAAAAGAATTTTAAAGCCCCATTCAAAGCTTCTTGTGATTGAATTTTCTAAGCATAACAATGAAACAATGCGTTCAGAATATGCTGATAGGTGGCTTGGTTTTGATGAAGAGCAATTTATAGAGCTTTCACAAAGCCTTGGTTTTAAATACGAAAGTGTGACAAAAGTTCCAGTGAAACAAAATCTCACACTTTTTCAACTTGTTTTAACAACATAATTTTTAACAACTTAATTAAAGGTGGTTATCATGGTACGTCCTCTTGATTTATCTCTTCCTTACGCGGTTGCAGATATTGAACTTGCTGATTTTGGCAGAAAAGAAATGCAACTTTCAGAACGTGAAGTTCCTGGTTTAATGTCACTTATTGAAAAATACAGTATGTCACAACCATTAAAAGGTTTGAAAATTACAGGCTCACTTCATATGACAATACAAACTGCTATGCTTATCAAGTGTTTACATGCATTAGGCGCAAACATTCGCTGGGCATCTTGCAATATCTTTTCAACTCAAGATCATGCAGCAGCTGCTATTGCAGCAGACAAATTAGCTGCTGTTTTTGCGTGGAAGGGTGAAAGTTTAGAAGAATATTGGTGGTGTACTGAAATGGCACTCACCTTCCCTGACGGTTCAGGACCTGATTTAATCGTTGATGATGGTGGCGATGCAACTTTATTCTTACACAAGGGTATTGATTGCGAAAAAGACCCATCACTTCTTGGTCAAAAGCATGATAATAAAGAAGTACAAATCATTATGGACAGAATCGAAGCTGCCTATAAAAATGATAAAACTACTTTCACAAGATTAGTAAAAACAATACGCGGTGTTTCAGAAGAAACAACTACAGGTGTTCACCGTTTATACCAAATGGAAAAGGATAAAAGCTTATTATTCCCTGCTATCAATGTAAACGACAGTGTAACAAAATCTAAATTTGACAATCTTTATGGTTGCCGCGAATCGCTTGCAGACGGTATCAAACGCGCTACAGACGTGATGATTGCTGGTAAAGTAGTTGTCGTTTGCGGTTATGGTGATGTGGGTAAGGGTTGTGCGCAATCAATGCGTGGCTTTGGTGCGCGCGTTCTTGTTACTGAAATTGACCCAATTTGCGCTTTACAAGCAGCTATGGAAGGTTATGAAGTCACAACAGTTGAAGACGCACTTGCAGAAGCAGATGTCTTT
This sequence comes from uncultured Desulfovibrionaceae bacterium, assembly GCA_964369675.1. Classification (GTDB taxonomy): domain Bacteria; phylum Desulfobacterota; class Desulfovibrionia; order Desulfovibrionales; family Desulfovibrionaceae; genus CAYJAZ01. The sequence continues at coordinate 2,146 of CAYJHE010000221.1, forward strand.
GTGACTGCAACAGGAAATTACCATGTTTTGACTGGCGCGCACATGAGCAATATGAAAGATGAAGCTATTATCTGTAATATCGGCCACTTTGATAATGAAATTGATATGGAATGGCTTGAAACAAAGTCAAATGCAACAAAGTTAAATATCAAAGATCAAGTTGACAAATGGACCTTGCCTAGTGGTAAATCACTTGTTGTGCTTGCAGAAGGCCGTTTGGTAAACCTTGGCTGTGCTACAGGTCACCCTTCATTTGTTATGTCAAATTCCTTTACAAACCAAGTGCTTGCACAATTAGAACTTGCTTCAAATAAAGAATTGCAGAATAAAGTATATATCTTGCCTAAGAAGTTAGACGAAGAAGTTGCAAGATTGCATTTAGAAAGACTTGGCGTGAAGCTCACAAAACTCAGTGACGCGCAAGCAAAGTATATTGACGTAAGTGTTGATGGACCTTATAAGCCTAATCACTATAGGTATTAGAATTGTTTTTTGCCTTTGGCATTCTTCTCTTTGCCTTCGGCATTCTTCTCTTTGCCTTCGGC
>CAYJHE010000222.1:0-2627 GCA_964369675.1 uncultured Desulfovibrionaceae bacterium
CACGTCTGCCCACTCTCACAGGCTTTACTTCGCCAACTGAATAAGCAGGGAAGTTGTAGTGGAGCATGAAAGACTTGAACTGATCACCATTTAAGCCATCAAAGCGCATTTCATCTGCTGTTGAGCCAAGAGTTGTTGTGACAAGTGACTTTGTTTCACCACGAGCAAATAAAACAGAACCGTGAACCATTGGCAATACAGAAGTTTCGATTTCAATTGGACGCACTGTCTTTGTGTCTCTAGTGTCTATGCGTGTGCCTTCTTGCTGAATGCGTGTACGCACAAGTTTTTTGATAAGAGAATCAATAACATCGCCTACGCATTTGCCAACATCTTCATTTTCAGCCATTTCTGGGTCAGCAGCAATTTTTTCTTTAATAGCTGTTTTTACAGCTTTTATTGCGTCCTTTCTCTCCATCTTTTCAGTCACACGCAAAGCATCTGCTATGCCTGATTCTAAAGCGATTTTTTCAACATATGCTAAGATAGCTGGGTCTTTTTCTTGAGGAACAAAAACTGTTTTTTGCTTGCCAACTAAAGCAACTAATTCTTCTTGTAATTTTATAAGTGGTTGAATTTCTTTATGTCCCCATTCTAAAGCTTCAAGAATTACGCTTTCAGGCAAGAATTCTGCTTCGCCTTCAACCATAACAATAGCGTCTTTTGAAGCAGCAAAAACAAAGTCCATTTCGCTTTCTTCTAATTGCTGAACAGTTGGATTTAACACAAATTCACCATTCACTCTGCCTAATCTTGCGCCTGCAATTGGCTCTTCAAATGGGATATTTGAAATCATGATAGCAGCAGAAGCAGCTGTAATACAGTGCGTATCTGGCATATTTTTTTGGTCAGCTGAAATCACAGAAGCAAGAACTTGGATTTCATTACCATAACCTTTAGGAAATAAAGGACGGATTGGACGATCGATTAAACGTGAGTTTAAAGTTTCGTTATCAGAAGGCTTACCCACTTCACGTCTAAAGAAGTTGCCAGGGATTCTGCCCGCTGCATACATTTTTTCTGAATATTCAACAGTTAATGGGAAGAAATCCTTTGGAGTGTCTAAAACTGCTTCGCACACAGTCACTAAAGCAACTGTGCCTTCACATTGAATCCACACAGCACCTGCTGCTTGACGTGCTAGACGTCCTGTTTCCATAATAACTTCTTTGCCACCAACTGTACATGAAACTCTTGTTCCATTAAGTAAATTTGACATACTTTTCCTCGCCTATAAGGCAGTGTTTATGAGCTTTCATGAAAAGAGTTTTGAGGAGCTTTCAAGAAAAATAACAAGTTATCTTGCTACTTTAATGAATTCTCCTCCATTTCTCAAGCTCTACTTTTGTTTGTTGTGAAAAAAAATGAGGAAGCGAATTTGCACTCACTTCCTCAACATATTCTTACTTACGCAAGCCTAATTTAGCGATAAGCGCACGGTAACCTTGAACATCTGTTGATTTGAGATAGTTTAAGAGTTTACGGCGTTGACCGACTAATTTCAAAAGACCTGTACGTGAGTGAAAGTCTTTTTTGTGAGTTTTGAAGTGACCTGTTAAGCTTTCTATACGAGCTGTAAGCAAAGCAATTTGCACTTCTGTTGAACCTGTATCACCTTCATGCTTAGCATGTTGAGTGATAACCTCTTTTTTTTGTAATGTATCCATGACCACAGCAATTCCTCCTTCATGGGTTAGAAATTAATGCCATAATCCCCTCAGTATCGTCCAAACAGGCTTTGCTTCCCCTTCCTCGTAACGTGCTTCCATGAGAGCAAGCTCGTTATTATCAGAGATTTGAAATAAAGCTTTTTGACCAAAATCCGCTTCAAAATCAACGAGTTTTGCATCAAGTAGCCTTTGGTGTGCTATGGCTTTGCCAAATTGAATATCTTCGCTTATATCTTCATTGACGTCAACAATCTTCCAATGAAGTAAAGCTTTAGATATTGGCTGCACAGCCGCTTTCAAAAGTTCAGCATCTCTTTCAAGATCGCTGATTTCGCATGCCTTTTCAATACCAAAAGGATGGCTATAGGTTCGAGTGAGTTTACTCAAGCAAGCACCACAAGATAAACGTGACCCCAAGCTGTGGGCTAGGGAACGTATATAAGTGCCAGATGAGCACTCGACCCTAAAACGCAAGTACGGTAATTCCAAAGAAAGAATTTGTGCTTGCGAAATTTTTATTTCCTTAATCTTTACAGGAACTTCTTTGCCTTCTCTCGCTAAACTATACAAAGGCTTGCCCTTGTGTTTTGCCGCTGAAAAGGGAGGAACAATTTGCGATGTTGCATAAAGCCAGTTTTCAACTTCTTTTTCAATCATCTCTTTTGTTACATGAGAATAGTCTTTTTCTTCTAAAATCTTGCCTTCAATGTCCCAAGTATCTGTTTGAGTGCCAAGCATAAGCTCGCCTTCATAGATTTTTGTTCCGCCTTCTAGCAAGTAATTTGAAATCTTTGTCGCCTTGCCTAAAAGCACAAGCAAAACACCTGTTGCCATTGGGTCTAAGGTGCCAGCATGCCCAATCTTCTTTTGCCCAAGCCTTTTTAAAAGACTTATAGCCTTAGCAGAAGTGATGCCCTGCGCTTTATTTATGACGGCTATTCCGTGTAATTGTTCCAT
>CAYJHE010000223.1:0-2533 GCA_964369675.1 uncultured Desulfovibrionaceae bacterium
CTGCACTTCTTGCACTTCGTGCATACTCTGGTCTGCTGCCCCGACTGTTTCGACTGCTTTGTCTGTTTTGTCTGGCTCATTCTGCACTCCTTGCATTTGTGCACTAGTGTCTGCTTCTGCCTCTTGCGCCATTTGCTCTTTTTCAATTAAATCAGGCTGTGAGAGTAAATTTTGCCTATGTTCTTGTGTATAACTTTCTTCTTCTTCAGGGCTCAAAGGAATTTTTGTCTCTCTTGCTTGCCCCACTAGATTTCTTGTGATTGCATCATAAGCTGCTTGATCTCCAGCACCAAGTGGGAGAGTGAGTTTTTCTAAAACTTCTTTCACAAGTTTTTCACGCTCACTTCTTTCATTGCGAATAAGACCTGACGGGCTTTCAACAATAATAGAGCCGCTTTCAAGGCTGTCGTCACTTTCAAGTGACCAGCGACTATTGACATTAAATGACTTATTCACTTCCTCCATAAGTTCGGTTAATACCATTGATTCTTGTGGATTCACGCGTACTTTATATTCTCTTTTGTCTAAAAGTGCGTTCACGCTTTGCATGAGTAAGGATTGCAACATAGCGCTTTTATCTTGGTCAAGCACATAGGCAGTAGAGGTTTCAACTGCTTCCAAAAGCAATTCCGTTAAATCTTTTCTCCAAGATTCAAAGATAGTTATACACTGTTCATGTATATTAAGCAAAACGTGTGAACAGGCTTTAACCTGCTGACTTTTTTCTTGCACCAAGGCTTCTCTTGCTTCTTCTAACTGAGCTTGCGCTTGATGAAGACCCATATTATAGCCTTCTTGCTTTGCTTCATCTTTTATATTTTCAGCTTCTAACTTGATTTGCTGGGCGTCTTCAAGGAGTTTTTTTGCTTCTTCTTCTTTTGCTTGCGCTCTTTTATAGACTTCTTCTACTTCTTTTTCAGCTTCTTTTAGTCTTTCTTCTGACTTCTCTTCAGCCTTTGCAAGCAAGGATTTCACCTTCAACACAGCCTTTTCTTTGAGTCTTGTCATATACTCTTCTTCTGTGTTCTTATTCCACAAGGCGTGTGTAGATTGTCCGAGTATATCATCAATACTCATTTCTCTATTAGATTCAGGGCCCATGAAGATAGTGCCAATATTTTTCTTTGTCGGCTTCTTTTGCTCTTCACCAAGACCACTCAGATCTTTTGCATCTTTGCCACTTACTGCATTGTATTCACTAGCAGAAATGACATTTCTTGAGGTATTATATGAAGACATCACTGCTTCCTCGACTGATTGTCAATTTACCGCTTGATTCAAGTGCTCTTACAACCTTAACAATATTTTGTTGTGCTGCTTCAACATCTGAAATCTTCGCAGGTCCCATAAATTCGAGTTCTTCTTTAATCATCTGTGCCGCACGTTCAGACATATTTGCATAGAACTTTGACTTGAGGTCGTCTGATGCGCCACGAAGTGCCATTGTAAGGTCATCGTTATTAACTTCTTTGAGAACTTCGCGCATGCTTTTATCATCAAGCACCTTACAGTCTTCAAAGATAAACATAAGATTTCTAATGTCTTCAGCAAGTTGTGCTGATTCATCTTCAATTTCTGAAAGCACTTCTTCTTCAATCGCTCTTTCAACTTGGTTAAGAATTTCAGAAACAGCTGTAACACCACCCACTTTCTTGCCTTCCTTACCGCCCATAGCAATAAGTTGTGATTGCAATACCCTATCAACTTCTAAGAGCATTTCTTCAGGAACTGTTTCAAGTTCTGCTAATCGCATAAGAATTTCAGCGCGAACGCCTTCAGGGAGCATGGTGAGAAGTTGTGCGCCTTGGTCAGGCTGTAAATGCCCTAAGATAAGAGCAAGAGTTTGCGGATGTTCGTTTCTTAATAGTTGTGCAAGTATTCTTGGACTTACATTTTCAAGCTCTCTAAATGGCACAGGGCCAGATTCAAGGTTTAATGAATCCATGATATATTTTGCTGTATCACCATCTAAGTTTTTGAGCAGCATACGCTTGAGAGGTTCTTGACCGCCCATGATGGAATCTTGTGTTCCTACGAGTTCAGCATGAAATTCACGCAAAACTTCTTCTACTACTTCTTTTGGAACAGGCTCTAACTCAAAAATAACTTTTGAAATTGAAGTTATTTCTTTTCTGTCCATACGCTTGAAGATTTCGGAAATAAATTTATCTCCAAGTGCGAGTAGTAAAACAGCTGTTTTTTGAATTCCTGTTAATTCCATGAAAAAGTCCTCTTGTTAGTGCAAATAGGCTGTAGCAAATAGATTGTCAAAGTAGTGACGGAGGAGAAAATGTATATCTATTTGATTTTATTTATGTTATTTTTATTATGTCTAATTTATTTATTAATATCATTACCCTAGCACAGATTATGCAAAAAGCTTGCCAAGCAAATAGCAAGCTCCTTGAATCAGAAAAGTAAAATTCAGATTGTAGTCATTAAATTTGCTCAATTTTGCTTTTATGCAAGGCATGGGATTTTTTTTTGTGAAGGAGTGTACACAAAAAACGTACATGACTGAACAAAAAAAATT
>CAYJHE010000224.1:0-2500 GCA_964369675.1 uncultured Desulfovibrionaceae bacterium
ATAAAGCATTGAATACACTTATCAAAAACAAGGGAAGATAGTGCTTTGTCTTTATGCCCATAACAGCTAAAATTCTTCCCATATATTGCAATTGCGCGCCCATTAAAAAGATACCAGGCAGTAAAATAGCTATGTGGGTACTATTTAAAAGCCCTTCAGTATAAAGTGCGGCAGCAATGCCAACACCTGCAACAGCAGAAAACCATGTTGTGAGCAAGACGGTGACTGCATCGCCAGGCAGGTTAAAGACAGCCATAAATGGCTCAAAAAATGTACCTAAATATTCAAGAACATTGAGAACTGTCAAAAAATGTATGAGAGCAAATGCCATAACAACATTTGGCAAAAGGTGGTTTGTTGCAAGCACCCAGCCTTTGCGCAAACCATCGACAAATATATCCATAATACTTTTTGAAGATTTTATATTTTCCATAATTATAATACCTTATGTGCAAAAGTTTTAATGTAGATTCTCATGATATTCACACCAACAAGCTTATATATTAAGATAATAGAAAGGGGAAATAAGAGAGAAATTTCAAGAAAAGAAAAAACAGCCATACCAGTAGTCAAATAGTTTACAATAGCCGCGCCTGCCGAAAATTGAAAAGCAGCGCATAAAAGTCGCTCTTCTTCTGTTATATAGCCATTTTCAAAAAGCTCTCTTGTCATAGCAGCACCAGCATCAGTGCTTTGCATACTGCTGATAAGCGTCAGACCTACAATACCAGGCAAACCTAAGATAGGTCGAAGTATAGGCGAAAGCATTTTTTGCGCTGCTTTTAATGCGCCAAAATGCGTAGCAACTTCAACTATTCCAAGTGCTAACATGATACCTGGTATAAGAGAAAGGGAAAATAAAAAGCCTTGCTTTGCGCCATATCCGCCCTTGCCTATGAAGTTACCGCCTGTAATTTTGCCATAATCTCCAATAAGCTCACTTATATTGAAAGCATCTAACCAGTTGTCGTTATTTGACAAAAGACCTGAAAAAAAGACCATTGTCACAATAAGTGCAATATAGCCTTTTAATGAGGTTTTTTCTGCATTTTCTAGTTTCTTATCAAGTGCTTGTTTTGCCAAGCCTTCTTGCTCTTTATCTTCAATCATGTGACTCTCTCTTTACTTACTTATGTATTCTTGTGCTAAGATTTTGGCATTATGCCTGTCAGGTTTACCAGAATCAGTCAAGGGAAGTTTTGAAAGAAGAATATGTAATCTAGGTCTCTCATACTTTGAAAGCACTTTGCATTTTTCTTTCCAATCCTCACAAGCTTCTTCTGTAAGAAGCACTAATTGCTCGCCTAATTCTTCGTGCCTCACTGCTGAAATCTGAAAAACTTGGTTTAAATAAGGCGCAAGCTTTTCTTCTACTTCTTCTATCTGTATCTTAATTCCGCCACTATTGACTACGTTATCTACCCTGCCAAGTATGCGAAAACGATTGTCTTCCAATAGTTCTGCCCTATCCTTTGTTACAAGCACTTCCTCACAAACAAAGGGCGCGTCAATAATAAGACATTCGTCTTGTGTGAGCGAGAGTTTTACATCACTAAAGGGTGTAAAATAGGGGCTTTTTTCCTTGGTATTGAGCTTTCTTAAGGCTATATGCGACAGTGTTTCTGTCATACCAAAAGTAAGCCAAACAGTATTTGGAAAATCTTGAAATTCTTTTTCTAATTCAGGCATAACAGCCATTCCGCCAAGCATAAGATGCCTTGACTTCATAAGGGCTTGCCTTTGCTTGCTGTCCTTTAATGAAACAGCGGCTTGTTGCACTGTCATTGAAACAAAATCAGGTGAAAAACTAATATCTTGCATAGGGTGCAAGGAAGGCTGCACACAATAAAGGTCTAGCCCTGCCACTAGGGCGCGCACAACAATCATCTTTGAACCAATAAATTGTAAGGGCATGCATAAAAGCACGCTATCGCCTGCACAAAGCCCAAGTGCAGAACATGTTCGTATTGCGCTTTGCACCATAAACTTTTTCTTTGCGTGATAGATTTTAGGCGCGCCAGTAGAGCCTGATGTGCGCACTTCTATATAGTCTTTTGTATCAAACCATTCTTGCAAGAAGGCAAGTAAATCATGATGAATTTCAGAAATATTTTCTCTTGCAAGAAGGTCTTGCTTGAAGATTTGAAGTTCGCTTGAGGCGTATTTTTTTCCCTCAAATACGAGAACTTGTTTGTCAAAATCTAAGTTATAGTTCATTATAATATTAATGGGTTATAGGTAAAAGGAAGAGAAAAATGCTTTAATTTCCTCAAAAACAATGAAAGCATCTTTGCTTTTCGTAGGGAAAAGCATAGCTTTCCCCTTTTCCAGAATTTACTGGCGAGCAATGCTCGCCCCTACAAAAAAGCGCACTCAGATTCTGAACTTGTTATTATTAAGTTAAATCAACAAGACATAGATAGGAGTTTAGTACTTTAAAAGAAAGAATTTATCCTATGGAAATTTTGGATACTTCTTAAAATCAGGCTTACGCTTTTCT
>CAYJHE010000225.1:0-2464 GCA_964369675.1 uncultured Desulfovibrionaceae bacterium
ACTGTTATTGGGGGGGTTTTTTTTTGGGGGGGGCAAAACCACAATTTTGAATATTTGTGGTTTTCCGTCCCCCAAACCCCCTTCCGTCAGGATAATCCTGTTCCTTATAAAACTTTTTATTACATTGCATTTTATTTGCGGTTAAATAAAATTTTTGCTTGCAATGGGATTTAATTGAGTTAAATTTTGTAAGACCTTTATAAAACATGTGAACGAAGTGAACATGCTTCTTAAGCTCTGTTCGTAGGCTTTGTTTACTGTAAAGAAAAAGCCCAATTTTTAAAGCGGAAAAGTATTTATGAGCGCAGCGAATACAACTTTTCCGCAAACAAAAAAATAAAAAACTGCTTTAGCCACGCACTACATCTTAACCGCGCATGCTCGGGTTTCCAAAGGGGGCTTAGCCCGTGAGGATAATCCTCTTGGTCGCCGAAGGCAAAAAACAATAGTCTACATGAAATATACCATTCTCACACTCTTCCCCGACTTCTTTACAAGTCCCTTCTCTCATAGCCTTATGCATAAGGCCATAGAAAAAGGGCTTGTATCATTTAATCTTCAAAATCCGCGTGATTATACGGCTGATAAACATAATAATGTTGATGACACTCCTTATGGTGGTGGTGCAGGCATGCTTATGACTTTGCAGCCTCTAGTGGATTGCTTAGAGAGTGTTGAAAGCGTAAAGGCAAAGAAGAAAGTGAAGATAATAGCACTTTCGCCTGACGGTGTACCTTTCACACAGAAAAAAGCTGAAGAATTAGCAAGTGAAGAAGAAATTATCTTGCTTTGTGGTAGATACGAAGGTTTTGATGCAAGGTTATTTGAATTATTTGACATAGAAAAAATTTCTATGGGTGATTATGTTTTAAATGGCGGTGAAGCGGCTGCGCTTTGTCTTGTTGAGGCAACTGCAAGACTTTTGCCTGACTTTATGAGTAAGGAACAATCCTTTGAAGAGGAATCTTTTAATACTTCTGGTTTGTTAGAACATCCGCATTACACGAAACCGCCTGTATATAGAGAGCAAGAAGTGCCAAAAGTCTTACTTTCTGGCAATCATGGTGAAATAGAAAAATGGCGCAAGAAAGAAGCTCTTGTGAAAACTCTGCGCACACGTCCTGACATAGTGGAAAATAAAGCGCTTACAAAAGAAGAGCTTGATATATTGAAAGATACTCCGCATTTTAGGCCTGCAAAAAATCTTTCTCTTGCTCTTTTGCATCACCCAGTCTTGCTTAAAGATAGTGAAATAGGTTCTTCGTCTGTCACTAATTTAGACATACATGACATTGCACGCTCTTCATGCACCTATGGTTTAGACACTTTCTACGCTGTAACTCCAATAGAAGATCAGGTTAAACTTGTGCACACATTAACGGATTATTGGACTACGGGGCAAGGTGCAAGAGCAAATAAGGACAGGCAAAACGCGCTTTCAATTGTGCGCCATGCCTATTCATGGCAAGAAGCTGCAAAGGATATTGAAGAACGCACAGGCGTAAAACCTTATATAGTAGGCACATCTGCACAAATTCCTCATAAAAGAGGAAAAGCGCTTGTAGAGCCGACTTCATGGAATGACATAAAAAAAATATTAAATTTTACACCAATTCTCTTGCTTTTTGGCACAAGTCATGGCATACCTAATGTCTTGCTGCAAGAATTTGATGCCATGCTTCCGCCTATACGCGGTTTTGCACCATACAATCATCTTTCTGTGAGAGCTGCAGTTGCTCTTTGCTTGGATAGATTGCTTGGCGAATGTGGATAATTTTTGGCAATTGGTAATTATAGACCTTGTACCCCTGCAAAACCGCTATACTATGTATGCAACAGTATACGACTGTATACGACAGGGCACTGCACGAAATGATGAGCATTTGCTCGGTGTTTGAAAAAACACTATCATCAATGGGAGTCCGAGATGGATATTCTTAAAAGTATTGAACAAGAACACATGAGACTTGACCTTATCCCTTTCAAAGCAGGCGATAACGTAAAAGTACACTACCGTATCATCGAAGGTGAAAAAGAACGTATTCAGGTTTTCCAAGGTAATGTTATACGCATTGCACGCGGAACAACAGGCGCAACTTTCACAATTCGTAAGATTTCTGACGGTGTGGGTGTTGAACGTATTATTCCTCTTCATTCACCATTTATCGACAGAATCGAAATGGTAACAGAAGGCGATGTACGCCGTTCACGTCTTTACTATCTACGCAAACTTAAAGGTAAGGCTGCTCGTATTAAGCCTAAATCACGCTTTAAATAGTAGATTTTATAGTTTTTTGAAAGGGGGGTATGTTATGCATATCCTCCTTGATTTTTAATAGATAGATTTTGGCACGCTGTGCACAAATCCTCGCTCGTGAAAAACGCGGTTTTCACTTCGCTCGCTACAGTCTTTGTTCACTGCGTTCATTTTTCGTATGTTTCATACTTTGAATAGCTTCGCTTA
>CAYJHE010000226.1:0-2454 GCA_964369675.1 uncultured Desulfovibrionaceae bacterium
CTGTCACGCCGGAGGGCGAGGGTTCAAGTCCCTTCCGCTTCGCCACCAACAAAGACAAGCCTCATAATGATTTCATTATGAGGCTTTTTTTTGCTTAAAATTAAGTACATTTCTTTCTTTTTATTGCAAAGATGAAAGCATTACCTATGCACCCCTTCCATACATTTTTTTCGTCTTAGCACATGCTAAATCTATAGCTTTATTATTTTCCCATATATTTGATTTTTATTTGTCATAAAATTTTGATTTTTTTAGATTATCAAAATATCAAATTTTGATTTTATCATCAATCTAAAAAGATTTACAAAAAATTTCCTGTAAGACAAAAGTTTGATGACAAAGTGCCTATTTTTCAAATATGCACTTTGTGCCGCCTAAGCTTGCAATGCAAGCTTGGCAGAAAGGCACGAAAAACAGTCATTTAACGCCAAAAGTAATTTCTCCTATTCCTGTTTTTCGAGGCTGACGACTTACTCAACAGCCTAAGACTTGCAAGAAATTTCATGCAAGTCTTTTTTTATCTATTGCCAATTTTATGTATTGACAATTTTCTTGTTTAAAGTCATAGTCAAAGTATCTCTTAGAACACAGTTCTGTCAAATAGAACGAAAAGGGAGTGTGTAATAAATTAAAAAAATTTAAGGAGTTTCAATCATGTTTAGCAATTTAAAAATCCAACTTTTAACAGATAGGCAGAAAGATAAAATTTTAGATACAACTTATGCTCTACTTGAGGATACTGGTGTTCATGTCTTTCACGAAGAAGCAGTAAAGCTTCTTGTTGCACATGGTTGCACGGCAGACGGTGTTCATGTAAAAATCCCTAAATCTCTTGTTAAAAAATGTATTGAACTTGCTCCTACAGGTGTTCAAGTATATAATAGAAAAGGTGAAGAAGCCATGCTTCTTAAGGGAAACAATATCTATTTTGGTTCTGGTCCAACTTGCTGTTATTTCTACGACCCCTACACAGGCGAACGCCGTAAACCAATGAAGCAAGATGCTGCAAACACTGCAAAACTCAGTGACGCACTGCCTAATCTTGATTACACTATGTCGCTCAGTGTCGTTTCCGATCACACTCCTACCCTTGCCGATATTCATGAACTTGATGCAATGCTAAGAAATACAACTAAGCCTGTTTGTACTTGGGCATTCAATGCAGAAAATCTTGAAAAAATGATAGACATGTGCGCTGCTGTAGCTGGTTCGCATGAAAAATTATCAGAAAAACCTTTTGTTATCATCTATAATGAGCCAACAACACCTCTCACACACACAAAAGAAGCCTTGGATAAGATGTTTGTGACAAGCAAATACAGAATTCCTTCAATCTATAGCCCAGGTCTTATCATGGGCGCAACCGCCCCTGTGACTATAGCAGGCGCTTTGGCTGTGGGTATAGCAGACTGCTTAGTCGGTCTTGTTGTTAGCCAGCTCCTTAGTCCTGGCACGCCTTTCATCGGCGGTTCTTCTGGTTGTGAGTTTGATATGAGAACAATGCAACCGCCTTACGGCGCGCCAAATACCTCTTTATTACTCTCAGGCGCAAACGAACTCTTGCATTATTTAGGTATTCCATCATTCGACTATGCAGGCGCAACAGATTCTAAAGTAGTGGACGCACAAGCAGGTATAGAATCCACATTACAAGTTTTATTTAGCCTTATGAGTAGCGGTAACCTCGTGCACGATGCCGGTTTCATGGATATGGGTATGACAGGTTCTCTCACGCATCTTTGTGTCTGCAATGAAATTATCGGTATAGCAAAACGCTGCTGTCAAGGAATAGAAGTCAATGACGAAACCCTTGCCTACGAAGCTATAAAAGAAGTTGGCCCTGGTGGAAACTTCTTGCAAAGTGAGCATACAGTGGAATTTTTCAGAGATGAACTCTATTTCCCAACACTTATAGAACGTAGAGATTTTGAAGCATGGGAACAAGACGGTAGCCTTACCATGGAACAAAGAGCTGTTAAAAATGTCCAGCAAATACTTGAAAGCCATGCACCAGAAGAACTTTCTGCTGATGTTCTTGCTAAACTTGATGCCATTGTAAATGGCTGTGAAGCAGCTGCAAAAGCGTAAGTTTATAAATTTTTTCTTTATGCCTTCGGCGACCAAAGGGGCACGCCCCCTTTGGAAACCCGAATATTGCGCGCAATAACCTGTAGTGATAGGCTAAAACATTTTATTCTTTTTTTTGCTTACGAAAAAGTTATATTCGCTACGCTCATAAATACTTTTTCGTTTTAAAAATGGGGATTTATTCCAATAGAAAGCCGAGCTTCGAACAAAGAGCAAGAAACATCTTCACTTCGTTCAGATGCTGTTTTAAAGTTTTTTCATATTTCTAAAAACACCATGTGAACGAAGTGAACATGGAAGAGTACTAATTATTCGTAGGCTAACTTTGCTTTACACAACACCCTTAAATTTTTAAAGCGGAAAAGT
>CAYJHE010000227.1:0-2433 GCA_964369675.1 uncultured Desulfovibrionaceae bacterium
ACCGCGCAATATTCGGGTTTCCAAAGGGGGCGTGCCCCTTTGGTCGCCGAAGGCATAAAAAAAGAAGTATTCTGCGAACATAATCCTCTTAGCCCCTAAATGCAAAAAAACAAAAAATTAAATACTTGCCATGCTTCACATTTTTTTTTATTATACAAAAAATTTTCGAGGTTTTTCACTTGCATTTCATACAAAAATTCGGAATATGGGCACTTTTTTGCCTTGAAACTATCTATGTTATCCCAAGGGTGAGCAGGCTATTTTCTAAAACGATTTCGCAAGTCTACACTATAGGTGCGCAATCGCTTTTTCTTATCTTGCTCATAAGTCTTTTCACTGGTCTTGTTTTGGGTTTGCAGTCTTACTATGCGATGAGTGTTTTTGGCGCGCAGGCTATGCTTGGCTCCTTACTTTCTCTTTCGCTTATACGCGAACTTGCCCCAACGCTGACTGCCATCATGCTTGCAGGCAGAGCAGGTTCTTCTATGACGGCAGAAATTGGCATTATGCGTATATACGACCAAGTTGACGCGCTTGAAGTTATGGATATTAATCCACTTGGTTTCTTGGTGACTCCAAGGATTTTGGCTTCTGCTATTGTTTTTCCATTACTCACGGCAATTTTTAACTGCGTTGGCATTTTTGGTGGTTATCTTTCTGCTTGTGTGCTTCTTTCTTTAAATGAGGGCACTTATTTTACAGGCATTGAAAATGCTGTCACAATGAACGATGTTGAAGCAACCTTGATTAAGGCTTTTGTCTTTGGGCTTATTGTAAGTTTAGTATCTTGTTATCAAGGCTATACTGTGCATGAAAGAAAGGAGAGCAAAGGGCCTGAAGCTGTTGGTAATGCAACTACTTCTGCTGTTGTTTCTTCTTCTATCTTAGTGCTTGTTGCTGACTATATGCTCACAACATTCCTGCTTATTTAACTTTATTTATACAGTAGTATCTTATGCAAACATGGAATATTGATATAAAAAATCTCACAGCCGGCTATCCCAATAAGGAGATTTTTAACAATTTAAACGCAAGCTTACCAGGCGGAACTATTTGTGCCTTACTTGGTGAATCTGGTTGTGGCAAAAGCACACTTTTAAAAATGCTTTTAAAACTTATTCCCATTAAAGAAGGGGAAATTTTTGTTGGTGACAAGGATATCTGCAAGATGCCTACACAAGACTTTAAAAGGTTTAGGCGTAGGTTTGGCGTTCTTTTTCAAGACGGCGCTTTGCTTGGCTCTCTAAATCTTGTGGATAATGTAGCCCTTCCACTCACAGAAAATACAAAACTTTCTAAACAAGTTCGCAAAGATGCGGCAATGCGCGTGCTTGAACTTGTTGGATTAAAAGAATACGCAGAATATTTTCCTAGCCAACTTTCAGGCGGCATGAAGAAAAGAGCGGGGCTTGCGCGCGCAATCATCACCGAACCTCCTCTTCTTTTTTGCGATGAACCCACCTCAGGACTTGACCCTATAACCTCCGCGCAAATGGACCAATTGCTTGTAGACATGAAAAGTTATTATCCTGACATGACAATTATTTTAATCACGCACGACCTTGCAAGCGTGAAATCAATAGCAAAACATGTCTTATTATTGCATGAAGGGAAAAGTGTTTTTAATGGAAATGTAGACGATTTCTACGCAAATCAAGACCCATATCTCTTGCAATTCTTGGCGCGTAAAGCCGTTGAAGAAAAAAGAATGACAACACCAGTGCACGAAGAAGTGAGAGTGGCAATTGATTCGTGGATACACAGCACAAAGAAATAATCAATTCAATTCTTTCTTTTGCGTTTTTCGCCTTAAATACATTTTGTGTTGAAAATTCTGCAAAATCTCTGAATTGAGAAAAATTAAATACTATATTATAGGATATTAAATCATGAAAAGTAGAGAATTTTTGCTTGGTATATTTGTTATCATGGGGCTTGTTTGCCTTTCCTATCTCACTATTAAATTAGGCAGAATGGACTTTTTCCAAGGTGATAACTATATGGTAAAAGCGCACTTTAGTTCTGCGGCAGGCCTAAAAACAGGCTCAAATATAGAAATTGCAGGCGTAAAAGTGGGCTCAGTTGGCAAGATTACTTTAGATCAGGCAACAAGTACAGCTCTTGTAGAAATGTATATACAAGATGGTGTTGAAGTCACTGATGATACTATCGCAGCTGTGAAAACTTCCGGTCTCATAGGCGATAAATATATTAGCCTTACAATTGGTGGTTCACCTGAGTTACTCACAAATAATAGTACGCTTTTTGACACGCAATCCGCTGTGGATATTGAAGAGTTAATCAGTAAGTATGTTTTTGGAACTGTCGACAATTAGTTGATTTTTTTTGCCTTCGGCGACCAAAGGGGCACGCCCCCTTTGGAAACCCGAATATTGCGCGGTATAAACCTTAATGAGTGGCTAAAGAAGAAGA
>CAYJHE010000228.1:0-2423 GCA_964369675.1 uncultured Desulfovibrionaceae bacterium
CACATCATATAATTGCTGGAATTATTTCACTTATTCTTTTCTTTGTGCTTTCTATAAGAACAATTTCTAAACTTGTTGCCTATATAAAGGTTATTGAAAGTGGAGTGAAAAAACTTTCAACTGATGAAAATGATTATGATAAATCCTATGAAATTCCTCTAGTTGGAAAAAATGAACTCGCACGCTTGGCAAAGAGTGTGAATGAAATAAAAGAAGAATTGCATCAAAAAACTCTCAAAGAAAAGGCTGACGAACAATATCAAAGAATGTTGATAACAAATATGTCACACGATTTGCGCACTCCGCTCACTTCTATAATAGGCTATTTAGATTTGGCAAAAAAAGAATTGGCAGGGCAAGATTTTAAGCAAGCCTTAGGGCAAGATAAGACAAGTAAAATAAACTCTTACCTTGAAGCAGGTGAAAAAAGTAGTCTTCGCCTTAAAAATTTGATTTCAGATTTGTTTCTTTATAGTAAAATTCTTAGTAATGATATACAAGTCAATAGGCAAGATGTTGATGTGAATGTTTTGCTTATGCAAATTATTGAATTAAAACCACAAAATATTGAATTTCAATCAAGTATTAAAGATGTGTGTGCTTCTGTTGATATTGAAATTTTCCACAGAATTATTGATAATCTTTTAGATAATGCTATTAAATATGGCGTAAAAGATAAAGAAATCACACTTACTTCTTATAGCTTGAATAATAAGATTATTGTGGAAGTCTCAAACTATACAAATGACGATTTATCAAATAAAATGGAGCTTCTTACAAAAAGACTTTATACAGCAGATGAAAACAGAAAAAAAGGTTCCTCTGGTCTTGGTTTGTCAATAGTTTCAGAGCTTTGTAAGAGAATTAATGCTGAATTTAAGCTTAACTACAGTGAGGGTCTTGTGAAAGCGCAAATCAAGATATAAAAATTTTCTCTAATTTTTCTAAAAACCTTCTTTATAGGGGTATATTCATGGTATTTACTAAGAATGTACGCTTTTTTTGGCGAATAGCCTATAGTTCACCCACAAGTTCCCTTGCTTTCTTTTTTGCTTCGCTAAGAATATCTTTGCCTTTTTCTGTGATCGAATAGTATTTTCTTATCTTGCCGTCTACATTTTTACTTTCAACTGTAAGTAGCTGCGCTTTTTCAAGATTATGGAAAATAGGGTAAAGCGTGCCTGGGCTAATATCATAGCCGTGATGCTTTAGCTCTTCAATCATAAATGCGCCAAATATTGGCTCTTCGTTTGCATGATGCAATATATGTACTTGTATAAAACCTAAAAATAACTTGCGTAAAATTGGGTCTTGCATTTAATTTTTCCTTGTGCTAGTTTTTCGTTATCGAATTTCGATATTGATATTCAATAACAAATTTCGTAATTAGACTTTACAAAAAAGTTTGTAAAAAGGCAAGGAAATGCAATGTATAAAATTAAAGACTTAGAATATAAAGCTTTTATTCACTATAAAAACATACATATTTTAGAAAGAAAAATAAACTTTATTACAGGTGAAAGTGGTTGTGGAAAAAGCACTTTGTTAAAACTTCTCAATAAAACAGAAAATTATTCTCAGGGTGAAATTCTTTATAAAGGAAAATCGCTTTCTGAATACGAAAGCATAGCTTTACGCAAAGAGGTGAAACTTATTTCGCAAAATCCTTTTTTGTTTTCAGGCACGATAAGGGAAAATTTTAATCTTTTTTATGATTATTGCGAAGAAAAATTAATTTCAGAAGAATTGATTTTGGAAGAAAAAATGAAATATTTTCTTAATCTTTTAGAAGCAGATTTTGATTTAGACAATGATTGCTATTCTCTTTCAGGCGGTGAAAAACAAAGAGTATATATAGCTATTTGTCTTTCAATGGAGGCCGAAACAATCTTACTTGATGAGGCTACCTCTGCTCTTGATAGCAAAAGAGCGAATAAAGTTTTTGAAAATATTGTTCAATACATAAAAGAAAGACAAAAGACACTCATTGCTATTAGCCATGACGAACAGATTGTAGCAAGATTTGCTGAAAATATTATTGATTTGAATGAGGTAAAAAAAAATGACTAGCGCAGTTCAAATAAGCATATTAAATTTTTCTCTTATATACTTACTTCTTTTACTTGTGGGTTTTGTGATGAAATTAAGCAAGATTTCACAAACAAGATTGCTTCTTATTGCAAGCTTAAGAATGACTGTTCAACTTGTTTTGGCTGGATATGTTTTAATGTACTTGCTTGAAGAGGCGCATCCTCTTTTGCTTGTATTGTATGTGCTTATAATGACAGCCTTTGCCATTCATAGAGTGCTATCAGTAAATAAGGAAATAAATATAAAATTTAAATATATTATTGCTGCTTCAATTTCGTCATCAGCATTTCTTATTATTGCATTTTTCATAAAAATTGTAGTGGGAGAAAGTA
>CAYJHE010000229.1:0-2387 GCA_964369675.1 uncultured Desulfovibrionaceae bacterium
ACCGCGCAATATTCGGGTTTCCAAAGGGCGGTAGTCCTTTGGTCGCCGAAGGCAAGAAGGGTAATAAAACATGACAGAAGACAAGTTGATATTTACTGTAGAAAAGCCAAAACAGAGGCTAGATGCTTTCTTAGCAGAACAAGCTGAAATTTCGCGTGTGAAAGCAAAGAAGTGCATAGAAGCAGAACTTTGCCTTGTGAATGACTTGCCTTCAAGTGCTGATTATAAGCTAAAAAGAAATGATGTAGTCAGCTATACGCCCTTGCACGAGAGCACAGAACTTATTGCAGAAGAAGGCGAACTTGCTATTTTATATCAAGACAATGATTATGTCATCATCAATAAACCGCCAAACCTTACCGTACACCCTGCTGCAAGCCAAGAAACAGGAACACTTGTGCATATCTTGCTCAAACATTTTCCTTCTATAGGCGAAATGGAAGGGCAAAGACCTGGCATTGTTCACAGAATTGACAAAGATACTTCTGGTATTGTTGTAGTTGCTTTGCACGAAAAAGCAAGACTTGCCTTGAGTGAACTTTTTTCTCAAAGAATGGTACACAAAGAATATCTCGCACTTGTGCATAATGTTCCACTTAAAGAGCAAGTCATTGAATTGAATATTGGCAGAGATCAAAACAATAAAACAAAGATGGCTGTGAAAAAAAACGGCAAATATGCTTTGACAGAATTTCAAGTAATACAGTCAGACACAGAGAGAAACTACGCTTTTTTAGCTGTGCGCATACATACTGGCAGAACACATCAAATACGCGTTCACCTTTCACACACTGGCTTTCCTCTTTGGGGTGATAAGGTATATACAGGAAAAACAATAAAAGCTATTCCTACAGCCTTAGAAAATATTGCACAAAGGCAAATGCTACATGCCTATAAAATTCAATTCACGCAACCTCTCACTCAGGAATGCATTGACATCACCTGCCCTATTCCTGAAGATATGGAATATTGCTTAAAAAAATTAAAAACAAAGACAAAGAAATATGTCATCACTGGCAATATGGGAAGCGGCAAGTCTGCTGTTCTTAATATGTATAAAGAACTTGGCTATGCCACTTTTTCTGCTGATGATTGTGTGCAAGAGCTTTATAAGCCAAATTCTTCTGGAACTTTTTTATTACAAAGAACTTTTGGAGACGACATATTAGATAAAAACGGCTCTGTCGATAAGAAAACCTTGCTCAAGTATATGGAAAACGAGACTGACAGAAAGAAAATTGAGAATATCATTCATCCACTTGTCTATAATGCAATGCAAGCTTTTTTTGATGAATGCACAGAAAAAGTTATGGACTATGCCTTTGCTGAAATACCTCTTTATTTAGAAACAAGTAAGAATAGAGACGAAGATATTAAAATTATTACAGTATGGGCAAAAGAAGAAATCAGACAAGAAAGATTAAAAAACCGAAATTGGAGCGATGAACTCATTGACTTTCTTGACTCCTTCCAGCTTTCAGTTGATGAAAAAAAAGAACAAGCACATATCTTGATTGAAAATTCAAGCACATTAGTAGAGCTGAAAATAAAGTGTGTTGACCTACTTAAAAATGAATAAAAAAAGCCCTTTTACAAGGGCTTTTTTTATAATCTATTTCTCAATTCATTTGAGGCAGAAAAAGCAAAAGAATGAATTTTTATAAAGGCCAGATATTATCTAAGATTCTTGTCAACCAACCAGGTTTTTGTTTGTCTGCAACAATACCGCTTCCGTAGTATTGTATTTGCGCGTCAGCCATATGTGTTGAAAGTATACTATTATCAGGCTGAACATCTCTAGCACGCACAAGACCCATGACAACAATATATTGTGTTTCGCTATTTACCCTTGTTTCTCTAGCGCCTTCAACTTGCATAAGTCCATCTGAGAACACGCGCACAACACGCGCCGCTACTGTTGCAGTTATACTATTTGAGCGTTCTGTTGAACCTGAACCGTCAAAGTCTGATTCATTACTTGTTGAAAGCATATTTCCGCCAAGTTGGCCTGCAAGAGGTAAGGAAGTCATGCCAAAGAGTGATGAAATTCCCATATCTTGCGTGGATTCTTTCGAGGTTACTGTGCTGGCTTCGTTTGTTGCTGTATTGTTTTCAACTATATTTACAAAAACAATATCGCCTACCTTTCTTGCTCTTCCATCTGAATAGAGATTTAATTGGTCTACTGGATTATAAAGCGATCCAGGATTTGAATATGTTGGTTCTGGTTCTGTATACGCCATTGGCTGTGTCACAGGAACAATAGGACTTGGTTTTTCCTTTGCTGCTGTGCATGCTGTTATCATACAAATTGTCATTAATAATAAAATCTTCCTAGCCATCATTGTGTTACCCTCACATTACTTAATAAGTATGGTCTGATTATC
>CAYJHE010000230.1:0-2366 GCA_964369675.1 uncultured Desulfovibrionaceae bacterium
TGAAAAGTTGATGAATAAAAGTAATGAAAAAGCTGAAGCAAAGGAAAATTCTGAAACAAAGGAAAATTCTGAAACAAAGGAAAATTCTGAAACAAAGGAAGCTGAAAAAATAGCTTCTGAAAGTCAAGAAAAAATTATTGAAGAAACAAGCAAAGAAAAAACACAAGAGCAAGCAAAATAAATGCCTTTGCTGAAAAATATGTCAGAAAAGAAAAGCCATATACAAAATATCATCCACGCTATAGATTCCTATTTATGGCAAAAAGGGTATAGAATTGAAAGAGTGCGTATCACTGTGCGCAGTCTTTTTCTCTTTAATGTCATTGTATTTATACCTGCTCTTGTTCTTTCTGCCTTTTGGCTTGCCCCTCTTTCTTTTTCTCTTGCTTCCCTCCTTGCTTTTTGGAACTTTACCTCTATGGCTAAGCATATTGTGCAAAACTTTCCTGTTGGCGGAGTAGCAAAAATATCAATAAGCACGCTCCTTTATTGGTTTATTAGATTAATTATCATAGTAGGAATTTCCTTTGTTGCAATTGTTGTTTTGAAAATGCCGCTTTTTGCATGGCTTGCAGGTTTAGGAACACAGCTATTTATTAGCCCTCTCATGAATATTGTGCATAAATAAATTTTATTTTCAATTTATTTTATTGATAACAGTTGAGAATATTATTAAAAAATTTAATAGAATTTTATATTGTGAGGGAAAAATGCCACAGACACTTCTGACTATAAAGAATGCCTATTTATCGTATTACCTCGATAAAAAAAGAAATCTTGTTCTTGGAAATGAAGAAAAAGGACTAGAGTTTACGCTTGAAAAGAACAAGCATCTTGCTATATTAGGTGCTAATGGTTCTGGTAAGTCCACTCTTTTGCGTCTTATTTGCGGTGAAGCGTGGCTTGATTCAGGCACAATACAATGGCATGATAATGCAGGCAAAGGCGATGAATCGCGCCTTATTGCAAGAAAAATGTGTACTCTAGTTTCTGCAAAACAGCAGGAAAAGTATATGCAGCAAGCAAGAAATATCAATGGTTTTGAACTTATACTTTCAGGCTATACCAATAATATATTAATCTACGAAGCTCTTGGCGCAGAAAAAGAAAAAAAAGTTTATGAGCTTGCTAGAGAATTAAATATTTTCCCTCTCTTGTCAGAACTCATCACCTATCTTTCGCAAGGGCAGTTAAGAATACTATTGCTTGCAAGAGCACTTATAGCAGAACCGCAGATAGTTTTATTAGATGAGTTTATGGACGGACTTGACGCTGAATCAAGAAAACTTGTCTTGCTTGCCTTAGAAAAAGTTCAGCAAAAGTCAACCTTTCTTTTTACAAGTCACAGAGAAGACACTTTGCCTGACTTTGTGCAAGGAAAACTTTATTTAAAACAAGGACTTCTGCATAAAGAATTAGAAGAATACAAAAGTCCAAAGGCTATAATGGGCAGAGAAGCTTTTTTAGCCCTAAGTGAAAAAAATACTTCTATAAAAGAAAATATCCCCTCTCATGAAAGTGCAAAGCAAGTGCTTATGCGTATAGAAAATGCCGATGTCTACATAGCAAGAAGGCGCATATTACATAATGTCAATTTTGTGTGGAAGAAGGGCGATTATTGGAAGATAACAGGCTCAAATGGCGCAGGCAAATCCACATTTTTAAGGCTTTTGGCAGGCGATGAAAATGTCGCTCTAGGCGGAAGTATAGAAAGATACTTGCCTAAATTTGGAAAGTCTTCTTCATTATTAGCAAACATACGTTCTAGTATATTTTTACTCTCAGACAGGCAGCAAGCTCTCTACACCTACGACCTAACAGCCTTTGAACTCATACTTTCAGGATTTGACAATGTTGTAGGTCTGTATAGAAATTACAGTGAAGAAGAAAAAGAAAAAGCATCCAAGTGGGCAAAATATCTCAATCTCACTTCCTTTATAGATAGGCGAATTTCCACACTTTCTTCAGGGCAAATGCGAAGGTCTTTGCTTGCAAGAGCCCTAATAACCGAGCCAGACATGCTTTTATTTGACGAGGCTTATTCAGGTTTAGATATATTTTCACGCATGCAAGTGCTTGAAACTCTTGAAATTTTAGTGGAAAAAGATGTCCAAATGCTCTTTGTTTCGCATTATGAAAGTGATTTTCCGCATTTTTGTAATAGGGCTGCTTCAATAGAAAATGGCTCTTTTATTGTGAAGGAATAGTGTTTTTGTGGCTTGGGGGAGGGGAAAAACCACACTTTGAAAAGTGAGGTTTTTCCCTTTTTTTTGCCTACGGCGACCAAGAGGATTATCCTCACGGGCTACTGCCCTTTGGAAACCCGAACATTGCACGGTTAAGATAAAAGGACTGACTCCTGTACA
>CAYJHE010000231.1:0-2338 GCA_964369675.1 uncultured Desulfovibrionaceae bacterium
TTTTTTATTTGCGAAAAAGTTTTAAGCTTCGCTTAAATACTGCTTCGCCTTAAAAATTAAATGTTTTCTTATAGTTAAGGAAAGCTAGGGATAAAGAGTGAGAGGCATGTTCACTTCGTTCACATGTGTTTCACGCATGAGTATAAATTTAATGTAAAAGCGCTCTAAATTGAAAAACTTGGTGCTATTGTAGGCTATTTGACCTTTATATTGAAATAGTATAGAGATAAACAGAATAAAGCATTTGTATGAGGTTAATATGGCAGATATAGAAATAAAAGAAGCTCAAAGTCCGCAAGATTTTTTACGTCAAAGAGTAGCGCATGATGTCGCAGAAGGGAATTTTGATTCTCGTGTACACACACGTTTTCCGCCAGAACCAAATGGCTATCTGCACATAGGGCATGCAAAAAGCATTTGCGTAAACTTTGGCATTGCAAAGGATTTCAACGGCAAGTGTAATTTGCGTTTTGACGACACTAATCCTGTTAAAGAAGATGTGGAATATGTGGAATCCATTCAAGAAGACGTGAAATGGCTTGGTTTTGAATGGGAAAAAGAGCCGCATTATGCTTCTGATTATTTTGAACAACTCTACCAATATGCAATACAATTAATACAAATGGATAAGGCCTATGTTGACGAATTATCTCCTGAAGAAATCCGTCAAATGCGTGGCACATTAAAAGAACCAGGGCAAGAAAGCCCTTATAGAAATAGACCTGTTGAAGAATCCTTAGACCTATTTAAACGCATGCGTGCAGGCGAATTTGAAGACGGAAAGTATGTCTTACGCGCAAAAATCGACATGGCATCTTCAAATATTATCATGCGTGACCCAACAATCTATCGCATACGCCACACTCATCACCACAAAACAGGTGATGCATGGTGCATCTATCCTATGTATGATTTCACGCACTGCCTTTCAGATTCAATTGAGGGGATAACACATTCAATCTGTACCTTAGAGTTTGAAAACAACAGAGAGGTGTATGACTGGATTTTGGCAACTTTAGGCGTATACCAACCACAGCAAATAGAATTTGCGCGTTTACAGCTTTCATATACAGTGCTTTCAAAGCGTAAGCTCATTCAGCTTGTACAAGAAGGGCATGTTAAGGGCTGGGATGACCCACGCATGCCAACAATAAGCGGACTTCGCAGAAGAGGCTTTACACCTGAATCCATACGCGAATTTTGTTCACGCATAGGCATAGCGCGTGCAGCAGATTCTGTTGTTGATTATGGCATGCTTGAATTTTGCGTGCGCTCTCACTTAAACGAAATAACACCGCGCCTTATGGCTGTTTTAGACCCTATCAAACTCACGATAACAAACTATCCTGAAAATGAAGTGGAATATTTTGACGCGCCCTTACACCCTGAAGACGAAAGCTATGGCACAAGAAAAGTTGCTTTTTCAAGAAATCTCTTAATTGAAAGAGACGACTTTATGCTTGACGCACCAAAGAAATATTTTAGATTGACCATAGGGCAAGAAGTGCGTTTTCGTTATGCTTATTACTTGACTTGCACTGATGTTGTAAAGAACGACAAAGGCGAAGTCGTTGAAATTTTATGTACTTACGACCCTGAAACAAGAGGCGGAAAGAGTGCTGATAACAGAAAAGTGAAGGGCACAATACATTGGGTGAGTGCGGCACATGCAAAAGAAGTGCAAGTAAACCTTTATGAACAACTTTTTAGTGTAGAGAACCCAAATTCTACACCTGAAGGAACAGATTTCTTGGACTATTTGAACCCAAATTCTGTAAAAACTCTCACAGCCTTTGCAGAAGAACATTTACTTAGCTATAAGCCTTTTGATAAGGTTCAATTTGAAAGATTGGCCTACTTCTGTGTTGATAAAGAAAGTAAGGAAAATGCGCCTGTATTCAATAGAATTGTCACATTAAAAGACACATGGGCTAAAATGAATAAGTAGAGCTTTTCTTTTTTGACAGATGAGTTAGGCGAACCCCATAAAAAAAATAAAAAGGATTAGACTCCACCTCGCTTCGCTCCTCTGAGTGACCAAATAGATAAAAGCCATTTATTTTCAGTCATTCAGAGGAAAAGCGAAGCTTTGACGTGGAATCTAGTCCTTTAAAAGCCTCAATTTCGCACAACAAAAAAGCCTTAGTTTGGTTTACTATAACGAAGCTAGCGAGCCAAAATAAGGCTTTTACCTAAAAGACGTATTTAAACTCTAACTTACCCATGACACTTTCTCTAGCTCCCAAACTTGCTTCAACGCCTATATTTGCGCTTAAGCCCATTGTGCTCGCAAGTTTCACACCAAGTTCAAGTATGCCTGTGCTTCCATTACTATCGT
>CAYJHE010000232.1:0-2313 GCA_964369675.1 uncultured Desulfovibrionaceae bacterium
AGAGAAAGCCATCAAAAAGATTTATACGAAAGCATTGAAAAAGGCGAATTTCCAAAGTGGAAATTCTGCGTGCAGATTATGCCTGAAAAAGATGCCGACACCTATCAATACCACCCATTTGACCTCACTAAAGTGTGGCGCAAGAAAGACTATCCGCTTATTGAAGTAGGTATTTTAGAACTCAACAGAAATCCTGAAAACTATTATGCAGAAGTAGAGCAATCAGCTTTCAACCCAGCTTCTATTGTTCCTGGTATTGGTTTTTCACCTGATAGAATGTTGCAAGGCCGCCTCTTCTCATACGGTGACGCACAAAGATACCGTCTTGGTGTAAATCATCAGCAAATTCCTGTAAATGCGCCACGTTGCCCTATGCATTCTTACCACAGAGATGGGCTTATGCGCGTTGACGGTAACGCTGGCTCAACTTTACACTACGAGCCAAATGACCAAGGCGAATGGGCAGAAAGTCCAGAACATGCAGAACCGCCATTACGCATAGAAGGCGATGCTTTACATTATGACTACAGAGAAGACGATTCAAATTATTACGAACAACCTGGCTTGCTCTTTAAATTAATGTCACCTGAGCAGCAACAAGTGCTCTTTGAAAATACAGCACGCGCCATGGGAGATGCGCCTGTAGAAATCAAAGAAAGACATATTGAAAACTGTTCAAAAGCTGACCCAGCCTACGGTGCAGGAGTAAGGAAGGCTTTAGGATTATAAGTTATTGTTTTAATCATTGTTAACTATTAAATTTGAAAAGCGCATCTTATAGTGCGCTTTTCAAGTTTAGAGCACTTTTCACTAAACTCGAGACTAAAAAAGCCCATATTTCCCCCTAAACTTCGTTGTTTGATTTTTTTAGAATAGTCATATAGGCTTGCTATACTCCTATCCTAAAAAAATCCAACGCCTTGCTTAGTGAAAAATCTGAAATTTTTTATTGTCTCAATTTTATTGAAAAGTACTCTAATGGCAAAGCCATTTAAATTATGATTTTGACAAAGCTACTCTCGTTCTCTTTGTCTTCAGCGGTTAAGAGCCTCTTTTAGTTTCAAAAAATTCTTTTAAAATCAAAGCACATTCATCTTCGCAAATTCCACTCATAAACCATGGTTTAGGCGATTTTAAATCAAGTTCGCAGCCTTCAAGTAAAGAGCACACAGCCCCAACCTCACTATCTCTTGCGCCAAAAATAATGCCTTCAATTCTTGCTTCGCGCAAAGCCCCAAGGCACATAATACAAGGCTCTAATGTGACTAAAAGATAGCAGTCAAGCAAGCGAAAATTGTTATTCTTTTCAGAGGCTTGTCTTATAGCTACAATTTCGGCATGCGCTGTGGGGTCGTTGTTTTTTCTTGTGAGATTATGCGCCTTTGCGAGAATTTCGCCATTTTTATGCACAATTAAAGCGCCAACAGGTACTTCATCTTCAGAAAAAGCCTTTTTAGCTTCTTCAAGTGCCATGCCCATAAGTGATTCCCAAGAGTGCCCAAGTGGGGGATTTGGGATAATCTGCATTTTTTTTTGATTTTGTTCTAAAGACATAGCTCTAGTAGACTTTGTTTTCTACTTTCTTGTTTTTAATAATTTCAAGTGCTTCTTCTGGCGTGTCCACAATATAGCAATGGTCAAACTCATCTTCGGTCAAGTATTTTTCTGAAATAAGGCATTGCTTTATCCATGCAAAAAAGCCAGTCCAAAAAGCCTTGTCTATAAATACTATGGGTGCTTCGTTGAGCTTCTTTGTTTGAATATGTACAAATATTTCCGCAAATTCATCTAAAGTACCCATGCCGCCAGGCACAAAGATAAAGGCATCAGAATAATTCATAAATATCATCTTACGCACGGCAAAGTAGTCAAAATTAAGCAATATATCAATATATTCATTTGCTTTTTCTTCGTATTCAGGAAGATGTATATGTAATCCAATTGACAAAGCTTCTGCTTCTCTAGCGCCTTGGTTAGCAGCAGCCATAAGACCTTCACCACCGCCTGTGATGATGCCATAGCCATTTTTACCAAATAAATAGGCTGTTTGTCTTGCAAGTTCATAATGTCGGTGTCCTTTTGGAGTTCTTGCAGAACCAAGAATAGACACACAATTATTTGTATCTTTAAGCGCATTTTGCGCTAATTTCATTTCTTTATCTATAGTATTATAGTCTAAGTTCATAACAATCCTTAGTATCAAGTTTTTTCAAGCAAGTGCAGTATGCAAGCAATAATTTTATATGTCAAGTTACGTTTATATGCGTTCATTTATGGTTTTTGGTAAAGATATTGCCTTCGGCGACCAAAGGG
>CAYJHE010000233.1:0-2222 GCA_964369675.1 uncultured Desulfovibrionaceae bacterium
GCGAAACAGTATTTAAGCGAAGCTTAAAACTTTTTCGCAAATAAAAAAAAAGAATAAAATGCTTTAGCCACTCACTAAGTTTTACACCGCGCAATATTCGGGTTTCCAAAGGGCGGTAGTCCTTTGGTCGCCGAAGGCAAAAAAATAAAGCCCATAAAAAGCGGCGTAAAGATTAACTTGAAAGATTTTGTTACATAAAGTAATATAAAGAAAAAATCATGAGGAAAGGCGCATGAGTGACTATTCAAAAGTAAAGGAACATATACTTCTTGTTGATACAGATACTTCGCATTGTCAAAAGCTTACATCATATTTAGAAATGCATTCGTATTTTGTGACATCTCTGCACAGTAGGGAAGAGGTTATTGACTTCTTGCTTGAAAATTCATGTGATTTAATCGTGAGTGAAGCACTTTTTTTAGGAGAAAGCGCGCTTGAGTTTTGTAAAAAAATCTATGAAAACGAGCAGATACCTTTTATTTTTCTTTCTGTAGTAGGGCAAACAAGTGATAAGGTGCTTGGTTTAGAATTTGGGGCTGACGATTATATTGAAAAGCCATGTGATAATCGAGAATTGCTTGCACGCATAAAGGCGGTTTTGCGCAGAAGCAAGAAAGAAATGAAAGAGAAAACACCCTTTTCTGAAATGTTTCTTTTTGAGGGCTGGACTTTAAATACCAATGCAAGGCATGTGCTCAATCCAAAAAAAGAAATTATAAATTTAAGCGGTGCAGAGTATAAATTGCTTTATTCGTTCATATTAAAGCCACATGAAGTGATTTCGCGTGAGGAATTGACTGAGATTTTACAAGGCTATTCTGATAATTACGAAAGAAATCCCTTTGACAGAAGTATAGATGTGCAGATTTCTCGCTTAAGAACAAAGCTAAATGAAAAGCAAAGGGTGGCAAAGTTTATCAAAACTGTGCGCGGCGATGGTTATGTTTTTACTGCAAAAGTAAGCAGAACACTTGCCTAGATAATGTCGTCAAATTCATTCTTTTGCATTTTTTCTTCCTAAAAGTGAATTTTTCGCTCCAGTCATGTATTTTTTTATACACTCCATTCCGCAAAAAATCCATTTTAGTTGAAAATTCTACAAAATCTCTGAATTTGACGACATTATCTAAATATAATTATAGGTAAAAGCTAAAGAGGAAGTTTGTTTCTTTTTTTAAGAAGTGTGTAAATAAAGTATGCAATGAAAATTTTCGCTATATCCGGCAAGATAAAGGGAGCAACTGCAACAGCAAGAGTTTTTTCCAAAGAAAGCTTTAATGAATACATAAGCCAGCTTGCACCAAGAAAATATATAAAAGCAAGAGAAAGAAGCATAGAAGAAAGTGCAATAATAAGCGATTTATTTTTTGCCATTCCAGCAATAGCCACAGAAGGTAAAAAGGCAATAAGAAAACCGCCAGTAGGCGAAAGAAAAGCCGCTAGACCACTTTTGCCACCTGAAAAAAAAGGAAAGCCTATAGCACCTAAGAAAAGATAGAGTGCGACTACATAAAAAGCTTTCTTACTGCCTAATATGAGCGCAATCAAGAAAAAAGTTAAAGTCTGCATGGTGAAAGGAATAGGACCAATTGGAAGAGAAATAAAGGCTGAAATTGCCATGAGAGCAGTAAAAAAAGCCATCCATACAATGTCTTGAGTTGATTTGATGTTCATTGTTTTATATCCTTTTATGAATTTTTTTGCCTTTGGCTATAAAAGTTTTTTTGCCTTCGGCGACCAAAGGACTACCGCCCTTTGGAAACCCGAGCATGCGCGGTTAAGCAACAGGTAGGGCTAAAGAAGCTTATTTTATTTTTTCTTACGGAAAAGTTTTAAGCTGCGCTTAAATACTTTTCCGTTTTAAAATAGGGTCTTATTTATTGAGTTAATCATGTCTACGAAGAAAGAGCAAGAAAACTCTTCACTTCGTTCAGAGGGTGTTTTAAAGGATTTTGCTTCTCTTAAAATACCATGTGAACGAAGTGAACATGGAAGAACACTCTTTATTCGTAGCTCGTACTTACTCTAAAGCAACATTCACATTTTTAAAGCGAAACAGTATTTAAGCGAAGCTTAAAACTTTTTCGCAAATAAAAAAAAATAAAATGCTTTAGCCACTCATTAAGGTTTACACCGCGCAATATTCGGGTTTCCAAAGGGCGGTAGTCCTTTGGTCGCCGAAGGCAAAAGAAAAATCATTAAAGCTAAAGATTATTCATTCT
>CAYJHE010000234.1:0-2202 GCA_964369675.1 uncultured Desulfovibrionaceae bacterium
AAGGCTAAGGCCGAAGAAGAAAAAAGATTAGCAGAAGAAAAGGCTAAGAAAGAAGCCGAACAAAAAGCCCTAGCAGAAGCTAAAGCCAAAAAAGAAGCTGCTGCAAAGGCAGCTGCTGCCAAAAAAGAAGCTGAAAAAAAGAAATCTTCTGCGGCATCTTCCTTATTGGCAGATTTAGCAAAGCAAGCAGGTATAGGCGGCGGCGCAGGTGACGGCGCAGGCGCAGGCGGCGGTGGCATTTATGATGTCTATATAGGGCAAGTTATGCTTATTGTTCAGCAAGAATGGTCGTTTCCTAGCTATTCACGAGAAGTATATTCTGCAATTATAAAGGTTTGGCTCGATATTCATGGAAAGATTATCAATACAGAAGTCTTGCGTCCATCGGGTAGAGCTGACTTTGACGCTTCTGCTTTGAACGCTCTCACACGTTTAGGCTCTTTACCTGCACCACCTAATAAGCAATTACAAGAACTTGAGCTTGAATTTTCTTCAACGCAATAATTGTGAAGCTATAAGCTTATTGAATAGATAAAAACTATAAGTGAAAAGTGGCTTATAGACTTTCTTTGCGAAGAAAAATAAATAAAGTACTTGCAAATTTTTTTCAAATGTTTTAATATGCTAGAGTATGTTTCAAAATTAAGACTTTTTTTAAATAATTAATTTGAAGTATATTCTAAAAAAATCGAATTCGGAGCAATACTATGACCCGTAAAGACAGAACAGAAGGCATATACAGTCGCCGTGAAGTGCTTGATGAAAGCGAACGTAAACAGTATAACCTCATTCAGCTCAAAGACCTTCTATCCTATGCCTATAGGTATTCAGAAGATGTAAAAAAAAGGTTTGACAGAGCACAATTCAATGTAGATAAGTTTAAATCTCTCACAGATATTAAGCATATTCCTATTTTGAAGAAAAAAGAATTGATATTCTTGCAATCCATGGGGCCACGCCTTGGGGGCTTGCTTACAAAGGATATAGGCGAACTTCGCCATGTATTCCTTTCTCCTGGTCCGATTTTTGACCCTGAAGATAAGAATGATGATTATTGGGGATATACTGAAGCCTTTTATTCTGTAGGCTTTAGATCAGGTGACCCTGTGCAAGTGACCTTCAACTACCACCTCGCACCAGCAGGCCTTATGTTTGAAGAACCGCTCAGAAACTTAGGCTGTGCGGTTATTCCTGCCGGCCCTTCAGACCCATCAACCCAGCTTGACATTATGCAAAAATTACGCGTGACAGGCTATGTTGGCACACCTTCTTTCTTGATGTATCTAGCTCAAAAAGCAGAAGAAAAAGGCATAAATCCAAGAAAAGATCTCTTTCTTGAAGTCGCTTTTGTTACTTCTGAAAGATTGTCAGAAAAAATGCGTACGCAATTGGAAAAGAAGTTTGACATCATCATGCGCCAAGGTTATGGAACTGCTGATGTTGGCTGTATTGCTTATGAATGCTACCATAAAGGTGGGCTTCATATCAGCAATAAGTGCTATGTTGAAATCTGCCACCCTGACACAGGCATCACAATGAAAGACGGCGAAGTAGGCGAAATTGTTGTCACAACTTTCAATAAAACCTATCCGCTTATCCGCCTTGCAACAGGCGATTTGTCCTATATCGATCACACTCCTTGCCTTTGCGGTAGAACGTCTCCGCGTCTTGGCGCAATAGTTGGACGCGTTGACACAACAGCGCGTATCAAGGGAATGTTTGTCTATCCGCACCAAGTAGAACAAGTTATGGCGCGCTTTGAAGAAGTTAAGCGTTGGCAGATTGAAGTGCTAAACCCTGGCGGAATAGATGAAATGACTCTCTTTATCGAAGCGTCAAACTTTAAAAGAGAAGATGAATTGCTTCACGCTTTCCGTGAAAAAATACAATTAAAACCAAAACTTAAAATATTAAACCCAGGCGCATTACCACCACAAATCAAACCTATCGAAGATAAGCGCGAATGGGACTAATACAATAATAAATACTCTTAGAAGAGAGAAATAAAAAAATAAAAGGATTATCTTTGAAAAATTTTATCAAGGATAATCCTTTTTATTTTGTGAGCACTTTTTAAAACTGCTCGCATGAGAAAAGGTTAAAAATATTTTTAAATACAAGAAAAATCGCTTGACAAAGCAGCCCTCTATACTATATAAACAACTTCACGTGCCGAGGTGGTGGAATTGGTAGACACGCTAT
>CAYJHE010000235.1:0-2189 GCA_964369675.1 uncultured Desulfovibrionaceae bacterium
ACCCGCTAACTTCTTATTATTTCCTAGCAAGTCAATTGCCATAAAATTAATATCAGGCACATCGAAAGGTGCTTTAATCCCAAAATCAGACGCTTTTTTATAGCCAAATTTCGGATAGTATTTTTCGCTTCCCAAAACAATCGATAATGTATAGCCTAATTCCTTAGCCCTCTTGTGCCCTTCAAGTATAAGCTTTGAACCTATACCCCTTTTTTGAAACTCAGGGGCAACAGACAAAGGGGCTAAAGCAAGTTCAGTACTTTCAGCAATTTTCACCTTTGTAAAAAGAATGTGCCCTACTATTTTCCCTTCAAGCACTGCGACAAGAGATAATTCAGGAATAAAACTAGAGCTTTGCACTAAGCGCTCAATCAATTCATGTTCTGCACCATCACTGTGCTCTGCTGTCGCAAAGGCAGATTTCACAATTTCATATATCTGAGCATAATCTTCATTTTTTGCTTGTCGTATTTGCATATTTAACTCATAAATCCTTAACTAAAAAAGTACATAAAGTCAAATAAGTATAAAGATATTAATTATGAAATCAAGTGAAGAGTAGTCCAATAAATATTTTTGGTATATTTATTGCTTAAATCTCAAAAAATCCAGTATAAGAGAAAAAATTTCCCTTTAATAATTATTAGTAAGGAGTTCACAATGGAAATATCTAGTGTTTCACAAACTTACAGAACAAATTATGATAGAACTAATACAAATTTTATGCCAAAAGTTTCAAGTACAGTTCAATCAGATATGATGAAATTTTTAGAAGAGGCACAGGAAAAACTTTCCACAGAACAGACCGCTCAAGCGTCCTCTCATCAGACTCCATCCTTTCCTTCACTTAAATACGACATGAACATACCAGCTTCACTGGATAACTTTGTTGTCACTGAAGAAATGGCTGCAAATTCTCACATAAATACATATATACCCGAAGCCTTTTTCGAGCTTGGTATTGGTATTAAATTAGAAGCATTAGGAACAGCAGGAGCTGCTCTGAAAATACAAGAAAATAGCTTAGAAATTTCTGAAGCGTGGGATACTTATCAAAAGACTATGAAAGAATTTGGTCTTACAGGAACTTATGCATATACACAGTCAGAAGAATTTCGTCAATTTCGTAAAGATTTTCCAGATATTATGAAAGAACTTGATGAAAGATTTAAAGACTTATTTAAAGATAAAGCGTGAAATTTAATTTAAAACCTGCACTTTGGCGATATTTTTAGATAAAATTTCTGTTTTAACACACGCCATCTACTTTTTTTAACGCAAAAAGCGCATTCTCGTTTGAAAA
This sequence comes from uncultured Desulfovibrionaceae bacterium, assembly GCA_964369675.1. Classification (GTDB taxonomy): domain Bacteria; phylum Desulfobacterota; class Desulfovibrionia; order Desulfovibrionales; family Desulfovibrionaceae; genus CAYJAZ01. The sequence continues at coordinate 1,304 of CAYJHE010000235.1, forward strand.
TGCGCTTTATTTATTATACTAAGAGTTTATTAGTCTCTATTTTCTCTATAAGGTCTTCTGTCGCCTCTATCGCCTCTATCGTTTCTATCGCCACGACCGCCGTCTCTACGGTTATCTCTGCCGCCATCTCTACGATTGCCGCCTTCACGTCCCCCTTCTCTTCTTGGTGGTCTAGCAGTTGATTCAGGTGTCCACTCAATGCCTTGAGCTTCTAAGAGAACAGCCTTGCGTGAGGCGCGAACCTTATCGCCATTAATTTCAATAACCTTTACTTCCATTTCTTGGCCGATAGCCACAAAATCTTCTGCGCGTTCAACGCGTGCTGTATCTAGTTGAGAAACATGCACTAAAGCCTCTAAGTTCGGCAATATTTCAACAATAGCGCCAATTTCCATGACTTTTTTAACCTTTGCAACATAGTTCTTGCCAAGTTCAGCTCTTTGGTCATAGTAGCTCACCATTTCTTTTGCTTGCGCTAAAGATTCGGCATTTGGAGCAAAGATATTGATTTTTCCGCTGTCGTCAATGTCAACTGATGCGCCTGTTGCTAATGTGATAGCCTTGATATTCTTGCCACCAGGACCGATGATTAATCTGATAACATCAGGATTTACTTCAATAGTTTCAAATTGCGGCGCGTTTTCAGAAAGGTTTTCTCTGTAAGTTGGCAATGCTTTTGCCATTTCGCCAAGAATATGTAAACGAGCTTGTTTTGCTTGCTCCATTGCTTTTGACATGATTTCAGAAGATAAACCTGCGATTTTTATATCCATTTGAACTGCTGTCACGCCTTCGGCTGTTCCTGCAATCTTGAAGTCCATATCGCCAAGCGCGTCTTCGTCACCTAAGATATCAGTAAGAACAATAAAGTCTTCGCCTTCTTTGA
>CAYJHE010000236.1:0-2182 GCA_964369675.1 uncultured Desulfovibrionaceae bacterium
TCGCCGAAGGCAAAAAAAAGCATAAAACAAAAATCGAAAAGCCCTTTTTTAACTCTTGCTTAAAAAGGGCTTTTTAGTTATTTTATTGCATTACAATTATTAATAGTACATTTAATTAAAGAGGATACCTCTATGGATATAATTAAAATATTTGACACAACACTTAGGGACGGCGAGCAAAGCCCTGGCGCAACAATGAACTTACAAGAAAAGTTACGCCTTGCCTCTCAGCTAGAAACTCTTGGTGTTGACATTATAGAAGCGGGTTTTCCTGCTTCAAGTAATGGTGATTTTGAAGCTGTTAGGGCAATTGCAAATGCCTTGCAAAAGTCTGAAGTAGCTGGTCTTGCGCGCTGTGTGCCAAACGACATTGACAGAGCGTGGGAAGCGATTAAAGACGCAAAAAAACCGCGTATTCATACTTTCTTGGCATCTTCACCTATTCACATGGAATACAAATTACGCAAAACTCCTGACCAAGTTGTTGAAATGGCAGTAGCTGGTGTGACGCGTGCGGCTTCTTATACTTCAAATGTGGAATTTTCTGCTGAAGATGCTTCGCGTTCTGATAAAGACTTTTTAGTAAGACTTTTCACTGCTGTAATTGATGCTGGCGCAACTACTATTAATATACCGGACACTGTGGGCTATGCCACACCTGAAAACTATGGTCAATTTGTGAAGTATATCATTGATAATACTCCAAATTCTGACAAGGCTGTTTTTTCTGTGCATTGTCATAACGACCTTGGCTTAGGCGTTGCAAACACTCTTGCGGCTATTCAAGCAGGCGCAAGGCAAGCAGAAGTCACTCTTTGCGGTATTGGCGAAAGAGCTGGCAATGCGGCTTTAGAAGAATTTGTCATGGTGATGAAAACTCGCAACGACATCTATCCTTTTGATACAAATATTGTTGCTGAACAGCTTTATCCAGCTTGTAGGCTTTTATCAATGATTATAGGCCGTCCACTTCCTGCTAATAAGGCTATAGTTGGCGGAAACGCATTTGCACACGAATCTGGCATACATCAAGATGGCATGCTTAAAAATCGTGAAACCTATGAAATCATGACTCCGCAATCTATTGGCAGAACAACTTCTGACCTTGTTATAGGCAAGCATTCAGGCAGAAATGCAGTGCGTTCAAAGCTTATTTCACTTGGTTATGATTTTGACGATGAAAAGCTTGAAACTATTTTTAATGCTATCAAAGTATTGGCAGACAAGAAGAAAATCATTCACGATGAAGATATTGAATCTCTTATCATGGGTGAAATCTACCGCGTGCCTGATACTTACAAACTTCTTTCTTTATCTGTCCAGTCAGGTTCAGGCGAGCTTCCTGCCACTGCGGCTGTTGCTATGCAGATTAATGACAGCATAAAGAAATACGCTGGTTTTGGCGCAGGCCCTGTTGATGCTGCACTCAATGTGATTTCACACATTATTGAAAGACGCCCTACTTTAGAAAGATATTTAGTGAACGCAATCACAGGCGGAACTGACGCTCTTGGTGAAGTTACTGTGAATATCACAGAAGGCGGACTTTCAACTGTTGGAAAGGGCTCTGACCCAGACATCATTGTCGCATCTGCAAAGGCTTATATTGATGCTTTAAATCGACTAGTTAAAAAAGAGTTGGACAACAAGGATTAATATATAATTTATGGAATTTTTTAAGGAGAAAAATATATGTCGCATACACTTGCCGAAAAAATCTTGCAGTCACATACGCAAGATACCATTAAAGGAGCCGGTCAAATCGTTCAATGTAAGGTCGATCTCGTACTCGCCAATGACATTACAGCCCCGCTTGCAATCAAATCGTTCAGAGAAATGGGCGCAAAAAAAGTGTTTGATAAGGACAAAGTCGCGCTTGTCATGGACCACTTCACCCCACAAAAGGATATTGATTCCGCTAACCAAGTTATCACAACAAGAAATTTTGCCGAAGAAATGGGCATCACCCACTACTACGAAGGCGGAAACTGTGGTGTTGAACATGCCCTCCTACCTGAACAAGGTTTAGTAGGCGCTGGTGATATTGTTATAGGTGCTGATAGTCACACTTGTACTTATGGCGGTCTTGGCGCATTTGCTACAGGCATGGGTTCAACCGACATTGCAGGCGCAATGGCTTTAGGTGAAACATGGTTTAAAGTTCCACCAACAATAAGAGCTA
>CAYJHE010000237.1:0-2148 GCA_964369675.1 uncultured Desulfovibrionaceae bacterium
ACACACAAGCAATAAATAAATTAAGAAAGATTTTTGCTGAGCAGTATCAAGATTCTTTGTAAAATGACGATAAGAATTTAACAGACGTCAAGTCTAAACCTAGGAGAGTAGTATGGGTTTTGATCCTAATATGCGTGTTTTAGTTGTGGATGATTTTTCTACCATGCGTAGAATAGTAAAAAACATTCTTCGCCAGCTTGGTTTTATGAATATCACAGAAGCTGACGACGGTACAACTGCATGGGAAATTCTCAATAGAGAAAAGATTGACTTTGTCGTTTCTGACTGGAATATGCCACAAATGACAGGTATCGAACTTCTCAGAAAAGTTCGTTCAACAGAAGAGTTTGCAAATATTCCTTTTTTAATGGTAACAGCCGAAGCGCAGCAAGAAAATATTATCGAAGCTGTGCAAGCTAAAGTTTCTAACTATATAGTAAAACCTTTTACTGCTGAAACTCTTAAGCAAAAAATTGATAAGATTTTCCCATAAAAGGTAATGCTTTGATTCACACCAGATGGTGTAAACGGGGTCTATCTTGTCACAGGTAAAAGATCAAGATATTACGTCAGATAAAGAAATTATAGATAGCTCAACTACAGAAGCAAATCTTGCCACAACTGACGATTATAACGAAAAAGCTAAAGAAAAGGTGCAGCTTGACATTGAAGACGCGCCCTTTTTAGAAGAGCCTGAAGAAGAAGAGCCTGAAGAAGAAACGACAACTGAAAGTGCAGAAGAGCCAGAAGAAAAGCCAAAGAAAAGTAAGAAAAAATTACTTATTTTGGCTGGTGGCGCTACTGCTCTTTTGTCAGTTCTTGTGGTTGTGGGCTATTTTCTTTTCTCATCAAATCCAGAAGAAGCCCTCCCTACACCTGAAGAACTAGAAGCGCAAGCTTTAGCAGAAAATACCTATGTCGTTGTCTTAGGTGGCGATGGTGCGCCTCCGCCTCCTACTCCGCCCGTTTTTACTGAAAACCTAGAGCCTTTTTGGGTGCAACTCACAACTCCAACTGGTGGTACTATATTCTTAGTTTCTACCTTCACACTCACAACAGAAATAGAAACACTTGCAAGAGAATTGAAATCTGTTTTAGCTGATGTGCGCGATTCTATTTATTACTACCTAAGAACAAAAGACTATAACTTCCTCACCGACTTTAAAAACTTTCCTGCTATCAAGGAAGAAATGCTCCAATTAGTAAATAGAGAATTAAGTGCTGGTGAGTATACAGAAGTTTTGTATGATAATTATATAACAAAATAAGGAGTTTAATATGGCTCCCGTACAAACAATACCAACTGTTAATCAAAATGGCATGAACATTGCCGTTTCTTCATTTGTTCAGGCATCGCAAACACAAAAAACTGCGCAAAGCCAAACAAGTGCTAAAGAAATTGAGCATGAACTTTTGCAAGATGAAGCTAATATAAAGGTGCTTAAAGAAGCTGGGCAAATAGATACACTCACTTCATCTGCTGTTGTTAATGCATATAATGAAGATGAAGATAAAAAAGAACAGGCTTTTTTTCTAAGTGATGATGAAGATGAAGAAGAAAAGGAAGAATTAGCAGAAGATGCTCACGACCAAGTAGAGTATGATCAAGAAGAGTATGATGAAGAAAGTGCAGAGTTTTTAATGCAGGCAGAAAAAGAACTTGAAAATAATACAAAGGCTTTTGAAGAAGCCTCAAATGAGCCATTTTTAGGGAATGTTTTGAATATTAAGGTGTAGTTATGTCTTTATTTTTTATTGTCTTGCTTACAATAGCAGAAATTGTACTTATTGTTTTAGTGTTTATGTTCTTTTTACGTTTAAAAAAGTCAGAAGAAGTTGTACAAAAATTACAAGAAAATCAAGACCTACTCTTAGAAAGAGTCTATAGAAATGCAGCACTAGAGCAAGAATTAGTCGCAACTTTTTCACAAAGGCAAGAACAACTTGCAAGCCTTATCCCAAGAGTAGAGGAAAGAATAGTCCATATGCAAAAACTACTCTCGCAAGCCGAAGGAATTACGCGTTCACCGCAATTTCTTCGCGAGCTTATTGCAAATTCAAAGAAAAAAGGAATGTCCGCACAGCAAATAGCTGCAAAAACAGGCCTTTCAAAAGATGAAGTAGAGCTGATAATGAAGAGTTTGTAAG
>CAYJHE010000238.1:0-2131 GCA_964369675.1 uncultured Desulfovibrionaceae bacterium
GAAATATAGCCTAGAAGTTTTGACTTCATTTATGCCTTAATAGTTCAAAAAACTTATTAATTTTATACTTTCATTGGGGGATAGTATGGAAAAGAAGCAAATGAATATTGAAGACATGTCGATGTGGGAAGATGCGCAAAAAATGATTGCAAAAGCGCAGAAAGATGGAGTAGAAACAGCGTGGGATAGGCTTGCACAGCAGACTCCGCATTGTACTTTTTGTGAACAAGGCACAACTTGTAAGAATTGTATCATGGGTCCTTGCCGAATCAGTTCAAAGGCTACGCCTGGCTCTAAATTATCACGCGGTGTATGCGGTGCTGATGCCGATGTAATTGTAGCGCGTAATTTCGGGCGTTTTGTTGCAGGCGGTTCAGCTGGGCATTCTGATCACGGTCGTGATGTGCTTGAAGCCTTTGAAGCTGTTGTCTATGGGCATACAAAACACTATTCTATAAAAGAAGAGCAAAAACTTTTGTCAATAGCCAAGGAACTTGAAGTAAACACTGAAAATCGTTCCATTAATGACATTGCAAAGGATTTAGTCGATATTTTTTATTCTGATTTTGGCAGCAGAAGAAAGGCAGTGAGTTTCTTATGTCGTGTGCCAGAAAAACGCCGTCAAGTGTGGGAAAAACTCAATATAACTCCGCGCGGTGTTGATAGAGAAATAGCTGAAATGATGCACAGAACGCACATGGGTTGCGATAATGACGCACCGAACACGCTTTTGCATGCCGCGCGCTGTTCACTTGCTGACGGCTGGGCAGGCTCTATGATTGCAACAGAGCTTTGCGATATTATGTTTGGCGTGCCAAAACCTCGTATGTCACAAGTAAATCTTGGTGTTATCAAGGAAGAAAATGTCAATATCTTAGTGCATGGACACAATCCCATAGTTTCTGAAATGATTTTAGCTGCTGCACGCGACCCAAAAATGCTAGAAAAAGCCAAGGCTAATGGCGCAAAAGGCATTACTGTCGCAGGTTTATGTTGTACAGGTAATGAAGTTTTAATGCGTCAAGGCATTCCTCTTGCTGGAAATCACTTGATGACAGAACTTGCCATTGTAACAGGTGCAGTTGAAGCAATTGTTGTGGATTATCAGTGCATTATGCCAAGTCTTGTGCAAGTTGCAGGCTGCTATCATACTCGTTTTATCGATACAGCAGATAAAGCACGCTTCACTGGCGCAACGCATTTCACCATTCATCCTGAAAATGGCAGAGAAGAAGCAGAAAAAATTGTACAAATCGCAATAGATGCCTACCTTGAGCGCGACAATAAGCGCGTAGAAATTCCTGTAGAACCTATTGATTTAATGACAGGTTTTTCAAATGAAGCCATACTCGAAGCACTTGGCGGAACTGCCGACCCACTCATAGAAGCAATAAAAGCAGGTAGTATACGCGGAGCTGTTGCTGTTGTTGGTTGCAACAATCCAAAAGTAAAGCAAGATTCAGCTAATGTCGGTCTTATCAAGGAATTGATTAAAAAAGACATACTTGTACTTGTAACTGGCTGTGTTACAGGTGCAGTAGGCAAGGCTGGTTTACTACTTCCGCAAAGTGCCGACCAAGCAGGCGCAGGCCTAAAGTCAGTATGCAATGCTCTTGGCATTCCGCCAGTATTGCACATGGGTTCTTGTGTTGATAACGCACGCATCATTCATCTTTGCGCACTCCTTGCCAATGCCTTGGGTGTTGATATTTCTGACCTTCCTGTTGCGGCTTCCGCGCCTGAATGGTATTCAGAAAAAGCAGCTGCCATCGGTCTTTATGCCGTTGCAAGCGGAATATACACACATCTTGGACTTCCTCCGCATATTCTTGGCTCTGCTACTGTCACAGACATAGCTGTCAATGGTTTAGAAGGGCTTGTTGGTGCCGCATTTGCCGTTGAAGCCGACCCTGTGAAAGCAGCCGAGCTTATAGACACACGCATAAGCACTAAGCGCAAGGCATTAGGTTACAGGCTTAGTTTTTCTTTGTGGTTTAGATTTATTTGCCTTCGGCGACCAAAGGGGCACGCCCCCTTTGGAAACCCGAGTATGCGCGGTTTAGCAAAATGTATGCCTAAAGCAGATAATTTATTTTTTTGTTTGCGGAAAAGTTATATTCGCTACGCTCAT
>CAYJHE010000239.1:0-2070 GCA_964369675.1 uncultured Desulfovibrionaceae bacterium
TCTTCCATTTCTTTATCCCCAATAACAAGCATATAAGGGACTTTTTCTAATTGAGCTTGGCGCACTTTATAGCCAAGTTTTTCACTGCGTGTATCTAAGTCTACACGAATTCCTTGTGATTGTAAATAGGACTGAACTTCTTTAGCATAGCTGATATGATCGTCAGTAATTGTGAGTATTCGCGCTTGTTCAGGAGCGAGCCAAGTCGGAAAAGCACCTGCATAGTGCTCGGTTAACACGCCAATAAAACGCTCAAGAGAGCCTAAAATAGCTCTGTGTACCATAACAGGACGGTGCTTATCATTGTCAGTACCAATATAGTTGAGGTCAAAGCGTTCTGGGAGAGTGAAATCTACTTGAATAGTGGAAAGTTGCCATTCACGCCCAATAGCGTCTGTTACCTTAATATCAATCTTTGGACCATAGAAAGCGCCATCACCTTCGTTAATAGTATATTCAAGTCCTTTTTTCTCAACAGAATTAATAAGGGCTGAAGTTGCAATTTCCCATGCTTCATCAGAACCTATGGATTTTTCAGGTCTTGTTGAAATCATAATGCGATATTCAAAGCCAAACAATTTCATTAAATCGTCTGAAAGTTTCATCACAGAAAAGATTTCTTCTTCTAATTGTTCAGGCATACATATAATATGCGCATCATCTTGCGTGAACTGTCTTACACGAAGCAAACCATGTAAAGCACCTGACTTTTCATGCCTGTGTACAACACCAAGTTCAAAAAGCCTTTGTGGTAAATCACGGTATGACTTATTGGAATTATTGTAAATAATCATGTGACCTACACAGTTCATCGGCTTCACGCCATGCACGTCCACTGTATCCTTCACATCATCATGTATTTCAGTGAAATACATGTTTTCACGATAGTTTTGATAGTGACCTGATTTTTCCCATAACTCACGGCGAAGAATCTGTGGGCCTTGAACCAACTCATAACCGCGCTTCATATGTTCTTTGCGTAAAAAATCTTCTAAAATAGTGCGTACAAGCATACCCTTTGGAAGCCAAAAAACCATACCAGGTGCTACATCTTCAGAAAATGTGAAGAGTTCTAACTCTTTACCTAATTTTCTATGGTCTCTTTTCTTTGCTTCTTCTAAACGAGTGAGGTAAGCTTTGAGTTCTTTTTCATTAGCAAATGCAGTTCCATAAATTCTTGAAAGCATTTTATTGTCTGAATTACCACGCCAATACGCACCTGCTACACTCATGAGCTTAAAAGCAGGAATAAAAGAAGTAGAAGGAAGGTGTGGACCACGACATAAGTCTAAGAATTCACCACACTTATACACTGAAACAGTATCAACATCTAAATCATTAATAATTTCAACTTTATAGTCTTCGTTTTTCTCTTTAAATATCTTTATTGCTTCATCTTTTGAATATTCAAATCTTTCAAATGGAAGGTTTGCGCGTATGATATTTGTCATTTCTTTTTCGATTTTCTCAAAATCTTCAATTGAAAAAGCTTTTGGCGCGTCAAAGTCGTAGTAAAAACCATTGGCAATAGATGGGCCTATAGTTACTTTTACGTCTTTAAAGAGTTTTTGCACTGCATCAGCCATGACATGCGCAGTTGAGTGACGAAGTAATTCTAAGCCTTCGTCAGATGAAAGCGTTATTGTTTCAATAGATTTTGTGTCTTTTGGAAGTGGAGAGGAAATATCGTATAATTCGTCATTAATACGAACTGCAAGAACTGTTTTTAACTTCTTGCCTGAAAGATTTGCTTTAAGCAAATCGTATATGCTTTCAAAACTTTCTATTGAATCATTTTCAAGCGCTACTTGGTCTAGCAACATGCAAAACTCCGTTTAAAATAAAATACCTAAACATAACAAGGCGATAAATTGACACAGAGCCCTTATTTAGCAAGTAAATAAGGGCTCTGTATTGTTTGTAAATGGTAGGAACGACCAGACTTGAACTGGTGACCCCTTCCGTGTCGGGGAAGTGCTCTACCAACTGAGCCACGCTCCTAAATTGCAGAATGATTTGTACTATGCTTTTAAATTATTGTCAAGTTTTTTATGGAGATTTTTATTTTTT
>CAYJHE010000240.1:0-2031 GCA_964369675.1 uncultured Desulfovibrionaceae bacterium
TTTTCTAAGAAAAATGAGGTTCCCCCTCTCGAGCTCTCCCCCTCCTTAAAAAGTATTTGTGGAAAAAATTTTGAAAAAAATATCATGTATGGCACAATTTATTTTAAACAATCTATTTAAAGTAATTTTTTACTTTAGCCATATATTCTCGCTTAGCCGAGCAGTACGCGAGTTTCTTGGTCGTCAAAGGCAAAAAAGCATGTCAAAAAACCAACTCTCTACCATATAAACAACTATAAACACATAAAAAAATAAATGTGGCATAGCTATTGCATATAAAACACCATAAAGTTTTAATTCCTAGGCTGTGTTTCTAAATTCAAAGGTTTTGTGAATTTTACAATGAAAATAGACACTTTTCAGCAGTAAAAACGCAAAAAAATGAATGTAGCGCATAGCCGAGTATTTGACAGTTTACTAGAACTTTCTGGAGGCACTATGCTTGTTTCAAAACCACATTTCATTTCATCTCAGACTTCTTTGCCTGACTACAAAGAATATGTCAAAGAGCAGGGTATGATGGGCTTTAATCATAATTCCCCATCTTTTGCTCATATGCTTAAATCACAAAACAAGTATGGTGAGACACCAAGCAATACTGCACTAGACATGATGAAAGCAGGGCATGACATAGCCAAACTTAATGAATCTGCTATCAGTGCTGCTAAGGGAGCTGCTGCACAAGCGCAAGCAAAGAAAGCGAACTTTGCCTCGGGTTTTGACCAGAATCAGAATTTCTTTAATAATAAGGTAAATTTAAAACCTCAGCAATCAAGTAGTGCTGTCAACTTCAATGCACAAAATGATATTGCAAAGCATGTGCAAGAAAAAAATCAAAACAAGCAAGACGGCTTAGATGTCAATATGCTTGCGAAGATTGCAGATAATAACAGGCGCATTTCTGCCACAAGCTCATTGCAAGCACAGGAAAAAGCAAGCACAAGCCAAAAGGCAGAGGGCGAGCAAAAGGCAACTATTGGCATTCCTCTTCAAAGAGAAAACTATGTTATTCTCAAGAAAAAGCCTATAGGCATTACACCGCAAGCTTTTACCTTAGATGAGCGTTCGCTCGCAACACTTTCACGCGTGAATCAAAATAAAGCAAAAGCGCTGAATAAAGCAAACGAGCTAGAACTAGCACAAGCACAAGAACTAGGTAGTGTTAACCAAACAAAAACAATACCACAGCCTGTGCAGTCAAAAATTAATGTCAATCCTCATACCATAGATAAAGAATTTATTCAAACTCCAATGGGCGAACACCCAAGAAGAAGTGAGAGAAAACTTTTTAGCCAATTAGATCACGATGCTTTTTTCAATACAAAGCCTATCAGACAAAATATTAAAGACGACACCAGCTACTTAGGCGAACTTTCAGCAAAGTATGAATCTGCAAAGGACGGTATTTCAGCTATAGGCTATGATAGGGTTGGTGGCACTTCATACGGCAAGTATCAGATAGCATCTAATGTGGGAACTTTCGACCAATTTGTCAACTTTGCTTCTAAAGAAGCACCTGATATTGCAGCAAAATTACGCTCAGGCGGTGAATCAAACACAGGCTCACGCTTTGGGAAGATGCCAAAAATTTGGAGAGAGATAGCAAAGGAACAGCCTGAAAGATTTACACAATTGCAAGAATCATTTATCAAGAAAACACATTATGACCCTACTATGACTGCTCTTAAGGAAAAAGGAGTGGAGATAGAATCCGACACAATTAAACAAGTAGTATGGTCAACAGCAGTACACCACGGTTCAGGAGGAGCAAAAAGCATTCTTGACAAGGCTATTGACAGTGTTGGTATAGAGAATCCAAAGGATTTTATTGAAAAAGTATATGCACTTAGAGCAACGAAATTCTCTTCTTCAACACAAGAAGTGCGACAAGCAGTACAAAACAGACTTGTTTCTGAAAAAATGGTTGCTTTGGCACAATTATCATAAAAATTAATTTTTAATTTCAATATTTTTTCTCTAAGGACAGGGAAAGCAAAGGCACAACGGAGGTTGTGCCTTTATTTTTTCTGT
>CAYJHE010000241.1:0-2020 GCA_964369675.1 uncultured Desulfovibrionaceae bacterium
CCGTCATGACTATACAACCTTACAGATTAATTCTGTACAAGGTTAATAATTTTTTAGCTCAAGGAGTTTATCATGGCACATAAAAAAGCTGGTGGTAGTTCTCGTAACGGTCGTGACAGTATTGGACAAAGACGTGGCGTAAAGCGTTTTGGTGGTCAAGCTGTTTTAGCGGGAAATATCTTAGTTCGTCAGTTAGGAACAAAAGTTCATCCTGGTAATAATGTTGGAATGGGTAGAGATTTTACCTTATTTGCAAAAGTAGACGGTGTTGTACGTTATGAATCATATATTCGTAACCGTAAGACATTAAAGCGTGTTCATATCGAACCTGCTGCTTAATTTCTGCATTTATATAGACATTATGGGGGAAGAACTCTTCGAGTTTTTCCTCTTTTTTTATTTTTAAAAATTATATTTTTAGCTTTACGAAATGAAAGCAAATATTTAAGTAGCGTCTTCGGACTGTGCCTTCCGCACGGGACCAAAGAGGGCAAAAGGACAGTGCCTGTCCTTGGCTCCCTCTTTGGAAACTGCGCCTTACCTGCGCTTATACATTGTCCTAATGCCTGTTTGACGACAAGGCGATGTCTTGAATGCTTTTACTTTCGCTTTGCTCAAGAAAAATCATTCGACAAGTCGCCTTAAGCTAAAGAAGAAAAGACATCTGCACAGGCAAAAGGCAAGGACAATGTATTTAAATAGGGAAGAAGACTGTACCAGTCTTTTAACATTTTGATTTCATGCTGTCTTGTGCTTTGATTTCTTAGGTACCCTTTAATTTTTTTTTAATATTTTTTAAATTTTAACCCTTGTTGTTTTTTAAGGAGGGGGAGCTCGAGGGGGAACCTCGTTTTATCAAAAAAACGTGGTTCCCCCTCGAAAACCCATACTATATATGAGATTTATAGATTCAGCGCAGATAAATGTAAGAGCTGGTAATGGCGGACATGGCTGCATGTCTTTTAGGCGTGAAAAGTTTGTTGCGCGCGGTGGCCCAAATGGTGGTGATGGCGGTAATGGCGGCAGTGTTTTTGCGCGTGCGAGTAATAAATTGCATTCACTTTATGATTTTAGGGTGAAGAGAAAATACGAAGCACAAAATGGCAGACCTGGTGAGGGCAGTCAATGCGATGGCAAGAAAGGTGAAGACCTGATAATTGACTTGCCTGTAGGAACGCAGATTTACCAAAAAACTGATCTAGGCGAAATCTTACTTGCGGACTTGTATGAACATGATGTTGTTGTGCAATTAGTGCAAGGCGGTAGAGGTGGCAAGGGTAATGAACACTTTAAGTCTTCTACTTTGCAAGCGCCAAAATTTGCACAAAAAGGCGAACTTGGTGAAGAAAAGACTTTGAGACTAGAACTTAAGATATTAGCAGATGCAGGTATTATTGGCTTGCCAAATGCGGGTAAGTCTACCTTTATATCTAAAGTTTCACAGGCAAAGCCAAAGATTGCACCTTATCCATTTACAACAATTACGCCAAACCTTGGTGTTATGGTGGACGAGATTGACCCTGATAAAAGACTTGTTCTTGCGGATATTCCTGGACTTGTGGAAGGCGCAGCTGACGGTGTTGGTCTTGGACATAGGTTCTTGAAACATATTGAACGCACGAGATTCTTGATACATATATTAAGTATAGAAGATATAAGTTTAGAAGAAGATGCTGACACATGGCAAGGCTTTGACTTAATTAATGAAGAGCTAGCACAGTTTGACCCTGAACTAGCACTTCGTATGCAGATAGAAGTTGTGAATAAGATTGACCTTAGAAGTGATGAAGAGGTAGAAATCTTGCAAGCAAGAGCAAAAAAGGACAAGCGCAATATATTCTTTATTTCAGCTCAAGAAGAAACTAACTTGGAAGAACTTGTGAATAAACTTTGGAAAACCAAGGCAGAACAAATTCAAAACGATGCTTTCATCCGCTACGCAGAACCAGAAATCGAAGAAGACGAGTTTTCAGAAATCGAAGTAGTTTGGACTAGAGAGAAAGATTAATCTGAACGTAGT
>CAYJHE010000242.1:0-1993 GCA_964369675.1 uncultured Desulfovibrionaceae bacterium
GTTCACATTCTTCGTAGACGTACACATCGCTACGAGGAATTGGCACATGCCTTTTGTCGGCGCAGCTTCTATTTCGCTCGGAGCTTAAGCGTGCTGATGGCGTATGAGGAGCGTAGCGACAAATACGACATTGTTGCACGCAAAGGCAGTCAAGCCGACTTTGTGCCAATTCAAGCGGGTGGCGGGAGTTTGCAAAGAGGGTACGAGGGTGCAACCCTAGCACCCTCTTTGCCCCAGCGCGGGGAGCGCAACCAGTTAAAAACGAAGATAGAATTAACTGTTAATGATGTAAACAAAGCACGGAGACAAGAATAAAAATGAAAAAAATCTCTAAACAATACCCCCACTTCCTTTCATCAGAAATCGAAAACACAAAAGAAAACCAAGCAAAATTCCATGTCATACCAGTACCCTTTGAATTTTCTGTTTCTTACGGTACGGGCACTGCAAAAGGGCCTTTAGCTATACTTGAAGCTTCTGAGCAATTAGAAGTATACGATTGCTATACAGACACTTGCCCTGCAAAGTACGGCATACACACTCAAGAAGCTGTTATAAAGAAAAAACCTGAAAAAATGCTCAAAGCCCTTCATGCAGCAACAAAGAAAGCCTTAGATAATAATGCTATACCTGTTATCTTAGGGGGTGAACACTCTATAACAACTGGCGCGCTCACTGCTCTTAAAGAAAAATACGGTATTTTTGGCATTATACATATAGATGCGCATGCTGACTTGCGAGATGCTTATGAAGGCTCAAAATATAGTCATGCATCTGTCATGCATAGGGCTATAGACTTAGGACTTCCGCTTGTACAGTGTGGCACGCGCGCCTATTGCGAAGAGGAAAGAGATGTGCGTCTCAAAAATGAAAAGCTTATTACAGCCTATGACGGACATTTATTTGCAGATAGTTCAAAATTTTTACCAAAAGGTTCTACAGCAACAAATTTTATTCCAAAAGATTTTCCTGAAAATATCTTTATTTCCTTTGATGTTGACGGTTTAGACCCCTCGATTATACCACATACAGGCACACCTGTTGCAGGTGGTTTAGCTTGGTATCAATCACTAGAATTACTGAAATTTTGTTTAAAAGGCAGAAAACTTCTTGGTTTTGATGTGGTGGAACTTGCGCCAACAAAGGATTCTCAGGCTTCTGACTTTGCTTGTGCTAATTTAGTGTATAAGATTATGGGATTATATTTGAATAATATGTAGGGCTTGCTTTTCTTTTCTATTTTTGACTCTTGGCTTTGTGCAGATTTTCTATTCAATTAAGTTAATTTATTCTTCGTTCTTTACTGGGTGCGCTCCCCGCGCAGGGGCAAAGAGGGTGCTAGGGTTGCACCCTCGTACCCTCTTTGCAAACTCCCGCCACCCGCTGAATTGGCACAAAGTCGGCTTGATTGCCTTTGCGTGCAACAATGTCATTTTATTCTCTTCGTTCATAAAATGCCATCAGCACGCTTAATCTTCGAACGAAATAAAAGCTGCGCCGACAAAAGGCAAGTGCCAATTCCTCTAAGTGAAGGGCAAAACTTTGCAGTAAGTTTTGGTTAAATGAAATTATGAGGCGAACTGTTATAAGTTTTCTTGTAGGGGAAAGCATTGCTTTCCCGTGTAACTTTATCTTAAATGTCGCTTCGGTTAATATTAAATTTAACTGGCGAGCAATGCTCGCCCCTACGAAAAACAAGAATCACCCATGTCACAAAAAACTTCAAGCAAAGGCAAATTTAACGTGCCTTAACTTGTGCCATAAATTCTATTTTTCTCTAAATTTTTTCCACAATTATTTTTTAAGAAAGGGGGAGGAAGCCTTACGCTTCACCGGCACATGCACGAAATGAAATTAAAAAACTTCATGCATAGGCACATTTAACAAAAAATAAAGATGTGCCATGCTCTTTATTCTTTTTCTAAATTTATTCACTGTTGTTTTTTAAGGAAAGGGGGAGTTTGAGGGGGAAAACCTCGTTTTTTTCAAAAAA
>CAYJHE010000243.1:0-1989 GCA_964369675.1 uncultured Desulfovibrionaceae bacterium
AAGAAGTGGAAGATTCGCAAGGGCAAATCATTCTTTTTATTGACGAACTTCATCTTATTGTCGGCGCAGGAAAGACAGAAGGAAGCATGGATGCAAGTAATTTGCTAAAACCAATGCTTGCGCGCGGTGAACTGCATTGTATAGGCGCAACTACCTTAGATGAATACAGAAAATATATTGAAAAAGACCCTGCACTTGAAAGGCGTTTTCAGCCTGTCTTAGTAGAAGAACCACAAATAGAAGATGCAATTTCTATCTTGCGTGGACTTAAAGAAAGATTTGAAGTACATCACGGTGTGCGCATTTCTGACTCTTCCATTGTCGAGGCCGTTGTCTTATCTGACAGATATATTTCAGACAGACAGCTTCCCGACAAAGCCATCGACCTTATAGATGAAGCCGCCGCGCTTATTCGAACAGAAATAGATTCCCTTCCAGCAGAACTTGACGAAGTCAACAGAAAGGTTATGCAATTAGAAATCGAAAGAGAAGCGTTGAAACGCGAAAAAGATGCAGATTCTATTGTACGCCTTGGCAAACTAGAAAACGAACTTTCTGATTTACGCGTTCAACAAGCTGAATTTAAAGAACAGTGGGAAAGCGAAAAATCTTCTATTGATGCTGTAAGAAAAATCAAAACAGATATAGAACAAGTGAAGCTTGACATAGAAAAAGCAGAAAGAGAGTACGACCTCAACAAGGCTTCACGTCTCAAATACGAAACACTTTTTACACTCGAACAGAACCTGAAAAAAGCAGAAGAAGAAAGTAAAGAAGAGCATAAATTACTCAAAGAAGAAGTGCGCCCTGACGATGTGGCATCTATAGTTGCGCGCTGGACAGGCATACCTGTAACTCGTCTTATAGAATCAGAAAAGGAAAAACTCCTTGCCTTGCCAAGTGAACTACACAAAAGAGTGGTTGGGCAAGATGAAGCTGTGCAAGCCATTTCTCAAGCGGTGCTCCGCTCAAGAGCTGGCCTTTCAGATCCAAATAGGCCAGTTGGCTCTTTTCTCTTCTTAGGCCCTACAGGCGTGGGTAAAACTGAATTATGTAAAGCGCTTGCAGAAGCACTCTTTGATTCAGAAGAAAATATGGTTCGTCTTGACATGAGCGAATACATGGAAAAGCATTCTGTTTCAAGGCTTATTGGCGCGCCTCCCGGTTATATTGGCTATGATGAAGGAGGTCAGCTCACAGAAGCAGTGCGCAGAAAACCTTATTCAGTCATACTTTTTGATGAAATAGAAAAAGCGCATGGCGATGTTTTTAATACCTTACTTCAACTTCTTGACGATGGCAGACTCACAGATTCACAAGGCAGAACAGTTGATTTCAGAAATACTATTATCATTCTTACCTCAAATATAGGTTCGCCTATTCTCTTAGACGGTATTGATGAAAAAGGCAATTTCTATGAAAATGTGCGTGCAGACATCATGGCGGAATTGCGTCAGTATTTCAGGCCTGAATTTCTCAACCGAATAGACGACACAGTTCTTTTCAAGCCATTACAAGAAAATCAAATCGAAAAAATCATTGATATTCAGCTTGATGCGCTCAGAAAAAGGCTCGCAAGCAGGCATATCACGCTTGATATTACCTCAAAAGCAAAAAGTTATATTGCAAGTGCCGCCTACGACCCTGTTTTTGGCGCAAGACCACTCAAGCGTTATCTGCAACACGAATTAGAAACTCCGCTTGCTTCCTATATCATACAGGGAAGAATTAAGGAAAACCAAAGGATTGCAGTGGAAATGTCCTTGGTGGATAGTCCAGAGACTGACGCACCGCTTCGCTTTGGTATTGTCAAGGATAAAACTGTCACTTGGCTGACGGATTAGCTTTTTTTTCTCTTTGCCTTCGGCGACCAAGAAGATTATCCTCACGGAAATAATTTCCTTTGGAAACCTTAGCATGCGCGGTTAAGCAATACTCATAGCTAAAGCAGATTTTTTTATTTTTATTTGCGGAAAAGTTATATGAGCT
>CAYJHE010000244.1:0-1886 GCA_964369675.1 uncultured Desulfovibrionaceae bacterium
TAAGGCGCATACAAAGTATGCGCCTTTTTTATAAGTTTATATGATGAATGTGCGTGTTATTTAACTATAGCTTCACCTAAGTAAAGGAAATCCATTGCATTAACAATGTCATTTGGATTTACTAAGTTAGGACCAGCAGCCCATGAAAGAGGCTCTAAGTGTAATGGAATGAAAGCAGAATCGTCATAAGCAAGCTTTTCAGCTCTTTGTAACATTTCTGTACGCTTTTTAACATCTGTTTCTGCATTTGCTGCAATCATGATTGAATCGTATTCTTTATTACACCAGTGACCTGAATTGTATTGGCCTTTACCAGTTTCTTTGTCGATACACATAAGTAAGTATTCACCATAGTTTACAGTATCTTCTGTATCTGGGTGCCAACCAATCATTTGGATGTCAGCAACAAAAGCGTCGTATTCATTCCAGTATTGGCTTTTTGGCATTGTGCGTAAGTTAACTTTGATGCCGATTTTTGCCATCATAGGAACAAAAGCTTGTGCGATTTTTTCGTCATTTGTGTAACGGTCGTTTGGCGCAATCATGGTGAGTTCTAAGCCGTCAGCATATCCTGCTTCTTTCATGAGTTCTTGCGCTCTTTTAAGATTGTAGCGTTTGCCAAGCTTTTCATCATAACCTTGCATGCCCTTTGGAGCTTGCTGATGAATAGCAATTGTTGAACCACGCATAACTTTTTTTGCAATAGCTTCGTTATCAGTTGCTCTGATCATAGCTTCACGCACTTTTGGATTTGCAAGTGCTTTATTTTTTTCACCATTCATTTGGAAAATAATGATACGAGTAGAAGGCATTGTGAGAAGGTCAACATTTTTTGCTCTTTCTAATTGATCGTAATCTTGCACAGGAACTGGTGACATAAAGTCTACGTTGCTTGCTAAAATACCAGCAACACGAGTTGAACCTTCGTGCACAACTTCAACTAAGATTTTGTCAACATTACCAGTTTTACCCCAGTAAGATTTGTTTTTTTCAAGCTCAACCTTCACACCTGCTTCACGACCAAGCACTCTGTAAGGGCCTGTTCCTGATGCATTTTCGTTTGCAAAGGTATAGTCTGTTTTTGAAATAGCATCTTTTGGGTTGCCGTTTTTATCTTTACCTGTATAGAAAACACTATCCATTGGGAAAATATAAGTGGCAAGGTTCATGATAAGACCATAAGGTTCTTTTGTAGAAATATCTACAGTATAATCATCAACAGCTTTTGCTGAGAATTGTGAGAAAAGACCGCGGAAGTCAACAGATTTTTTCAATCTATCAACAGTCCAAACAACGTCTTTAGCTGTGAATGGGTTTCCTGAGTGGAATGTCACTTTTTTGCGCAAGTTAAAGCGGATTGTAGTTGGGTTTATTTGTTCCCAGCTTACAGCAAGACGTGGCTCGTGATTCATTTGTTTGTCAAAGCGGACAAGTGGATCAAAAGCCCAGTGTGAATAGGAAAGCATATTTCCTGAAAGTTGCATGTGTGGATCTAAAGATTCCGGATCACTAGCAAGAGCGATCTTCAATACGTTTTCAGCCTTTGCTGACATTGGCAATGCAAAAAGCAAAGCAATAAGCAAGACTGGAATTAATGACAAGCGTTTCATAAATTCTCCTTAAAAATAGTGTCTTCAAAATAGTATCTCTTATGATTTAGAGTGTTTCCAAAATTGAAGTTTTCCTATAATGCATTGCAAATGGCAGTTTCGTCAAGAAAAAAATAGTCTTTTCGCAAAAAATAATAAAGATTTTAGGCTGTATGCCTAAATTAAATAAATTATAAAAAAAATTTAAAATTCCAAAAAAAAATGCTTGACATTGAACGCTCTTTTGCGTATCTATTTCTAACACATGGAGCGTCCCCATCGTCTAGTGGCCTAGGA
>CAYJHE010000245.1:0-1878 GCA_964369675.1 uncultured Desulfovibrionaceae bacterium
AAACTCATTCCTTTGCCTTTTCTTTCCAAAACTACAATAATAATAAGGTACATATAATGACATTTCCAGACTACAGAACAGATATGCAATACCACTGCTTAGGTTGTGATTCTTATTTTTCCATTGACGAACTTCTCTACACTTGCCCAAAGTGTAATGAAGTGCTTTTATTAGAAAATACTGAATTTGACTCATTGAAAGCGAAGTCAGGCGCAGAGTGGAGAAAGATTTTTGATGAGCGTAAACTCTCTAATGACACAGCTTTACGCGGTATTTTCAGATTTTACGAACTCATGGCGCCTGTGTTGGAGCAAGAAGACATTGTCTATCTTGGTGAAGCAAATACGCCAATTGTTGAAGCTGCCGCTCATGTGCGCAAGGCTTTAGGTGTGAACTTTGCTATCAAAAACGATGGGCAAAATCCGTCTGCTTCCTTTAAAGATAGGGGCATGGCTGGTGCTTATTCCTATCTAAAATCTCTTGTAAGAAAGCATAATTGGTCGCAAGTGCTTACTATTTGCGCTTCAACTGGTGACACTTCTGCCGCTGCCGCTCTTTATGGTTCATATGTTGGCGAACCAATCAGCACTGTGGTTTTATTGCCGCATGGTAAGGTCACACCGCAACAATTAGCTCAACCACTTGGTTCAGGCGCGACAGTACTTGAAGTGCCGGGTGTTTTTGATGATTGTATGAAGGTTGTAGAAAACCTTGCAGAAAATTACAGAGTTGCCCTACTTAATTCAAAAAATGCATGGCGCATACTTGGGCAAGAATCTTATGCTTATGAAGTGGCGCAGTGGTATAATTGGGACTTGAAGAATAAATGTGTCTTTGTGCCTATTGGTAATGCAGGTAATATTACTGCTATTATGTCAGGTTTTTTAAAGATGTATAATCTTGGAATTATTGAAGAATTACCACGTCTCTTTGGTGTTCAATCTCACCATGCAGACCCAGTATATAAATATTATCAAGACACATCAAAGCCTTATACTCCTGTCAAAGTGCAGTCATCTGTTGCGCAAGCGGCTATGATAGGCAATCCTGTTTCCTTCCCAAGGGTAAAATATTTAGCGGATAAATACATAGCTATAGCAGGTGAAAAAGCCTTTAATGTTGTGCAAGTGACAGAGCAAGAAATTATGGATTACATGCTCTTAGCCAACAGGAATGGGCATATTGTTTGCACTCAAGGCGGCGAATCTTTAGCTGGTCTTATGAAGGCAAAAGAACTTGGTCTTATTGCTGAAAACGAATATGCTGTCTTAGATTCAACTGCGCATGCAATCAAGTTTTCAGGTTTCCAAGATATGTATTTTGAAGACTCTTTCCCCGCTGAATATGGCGTGACACCGAAGAAAGAGCTTGCAAATAAGCCAGAACTACTTATTTCACCTGATGTGAAGAAAGAGTTATCTGAAGAAGCCTTCACGCAAGCTGCGGCAGATGCTGTTGCAAAGAAATTGAATTTGTCAAAAAAGTAAAATTATAATTGATTGAAGCTGTACGCTATGCGTATTTTGTAAACAAAAAAGAAATGATATGAGAAAGAAAGTAATTCAGCCTGTCGCACCTACCGGAATGGAGATAGTGCTCAACTATGTTTGTCCAGAGTGTGAGCAGAGCATACCAACTATTGCGCCGACTACACCAGTGGAATTGCGCTGTCCGCTTTGCAATACAAAATATCCAATTATCCCAGCTGACCCAATGACTTTACAGTATTTAAGCCTTATGTACGCAAATGGTGCTGCTTTGGTTAATGCCGACTTTTTATAGAGAAGTTCATTCTTTTGCCTTCGGCGACCAAAGGACTACCCCCCATTGGAAACCCCACCAATAAATGCGTGTATTAAGTGCTCGGGCGAAAAAAGA
>CAYJHE010000246.1:0-1811 GCA_964369675.1 uncultured Desulfovibrionaceae bacterium
ATAAGGTTCATACCCAAAACAAGGATAAGAAGCACTAAGGCAGTTCCGTATTGCAAAGGACGGGTTTTCTCAATATCAGTTCCTGCAGTGGCTAATACATACATATGGTATGGCAAAGCCATAACTGAGGAAAAGATAGAATCTGGTAATTTAGCTGTATAAAAAACAGCAGAAGTAAACATAATTGCCGCTGTTTCACCAGCAGCACGCGCAAGCCCTAAGATAGAACCTGTAAGCATGCCAGGAAAAGCAGAAGGCAAAACAATGCGCCAAATTGTTTGGTATTTTGTTGCGCCAAGACCAATGCTCACTTCTCTCCACGCATCAGGCACTTGCCTCAATGCTTCTTCGGCAGTAGAAATAATCATAGGAAGCGTCAAGACAGCAAGGGTGAGAATGCCTGACAATATGCTCACACCAAGTTCTAAATAGGTCACAAAAAAAGCAAGTCCAAACAAACCAAAAATAACAGAAGGAACACCTGCAAGGTTGTTTACACCAAGTCTTATATAGCGAGCAAATCTTGAACGTGAACCGTATTCATTCAACCAAACAGCTGAAGCAACACCAATAGGAAAGGAAATACACATAGCTCCAAAAGAAAGAACAACTGTGCCTATAATACAAGGCAATATACCGCCTTCTGTCATCATCTTTCGTGGAGATTGTGAAATAAATTCCCATGAAAGAGCAGGTGCGCCTTGAATTACCAAGAAAGTACAAATACCTATAAGCGCAAGCATATTCACACCAGCACAAGCACGAAGTAAGAAAAACATCATCTTTTCTTTTCTGTGCCTTGAAGATGGATCGGGCATTTTATTGATAGGTGCCATTGACATAAATATAACTCCTATAAGCCCGAAGAGCCAACTTGTTTATGCTTTTCTGTTATAATAAAAGCAATATAGTTGAAACAAAAAGTAAAAGCAAATAAAACTAAACCAATGGCAAATAAAGCCAAATAGTGTTCAGAAAAATAAGGTGCTTCTGCCATTTCCGCTGCGATTGAAGCTGGCATTGGACGAACAGGGTCAAAGATAGAAGTAGGAATCATTGCTGCTCCGCCTGCAACCATCAAAACAACCATGGTTTCGCCTATTGCCCTACTCATGCCAAGCATAACAGCTGTGCCTATACCAGACAATGCAGCTGGAATAACAACATGTATAAGTGTTTCCCACTTTGTTGCACCAAGAGCAAGACTTGCTTCTCTTAGTGATCTATTCACTGAGTGCAAAGCGTCTTCTGAAATAGAACAAATTGTAGGTATACTCATAAAGGCAAGCATAAGTGAAGCATTAAAAAGATTTAATCCTGTGCCAATATCAAAATGCTCTTGCAAAAATGGAGCAACAATAACCATACCAAAGAAACCAATAACAACAGAAGGTAAGGCAGCAAGCAATTCAATAAAAGGTTTAATGATTCTTCTTGTTGTTGAATTAGCAATTTCAGCTAAGTAAGCAGCTGTAAAAACGCCTAATGGCACTGCTATCACGCAAGAAAGCAAGGTCACCACAACAGAACCGATGATGAGTGGAAAGATTCCAAAATCTGCTGGTTCATGTGTTGGATACCAATACATACCAAACAAGAAATCAAAAAAGGAATAGTGCTCAAATAAAGGCAAACTATTCAATAAAAGAAATACGAAAATTCCACATAAAGACAATAAGGCTACCCAAGCAATACTTGTGAGTGCAGTCTTTACGAGAAATTCATTCAATAGACGCTTTGTCCACATATTCATTCCCAAGGAAAAAGGTTAATAAAAAGGAGGATATTGATATATCCTCCTAATTTTATTA
>CAYJHE010000247.1:0-1778 GCA_964369675.1 uncultured Desulfovibrionaceae bacterium
TTTAATTTGCGAAAAAGTTTTAAGCTTCGCTTAAATACTGTTTCGCTTTAAAAATTTAAGTGTTTTGTTTATAGAAAAGTTAGTCTACGAAAATTAGCACTCTTCCATGTTCACTTCGTTCACATGGTATTTTTAGAAATAGGAAAAACCTTTAAAACCGCATGTGAACGAAGTGAACATGCTTCTAGCTTTATGTTCGTAGCTCGGCTTTCTATAGGAATAAATCTCCATTTTTAAAGCGGAAAAGTATTTAAGCGAAGCTTAAAACTTTTCCGCAAACAAAAAAATAAATTTCCTGCTTCAGACATACATTTTGCTTTACCGCTCATGCTCGGGTTTCCAAAGGGTAGTAACCCTTTGGTCGCCGAAGGCACCCCCCCCAAAACCTATAACCTATTGTAAATATCAGAAGTCTTCCAGCCAAGAACGCGTGCCTGCACTCTTTTTGCTAGATTTCTTGGTGAAGTTGCCTGTGCTCTTTCTTCTTCAATAATGCGGTCAAGCTCTTCACTTGAAGTGAGGGCTTGTTCTTTTGGTGGTGAAAGTACAATTGTGATTTCACCAAGAAGTTCATCGCATAAATCTTTGTAGTTGGCTATTTCATTGAGTTCAATATGAATAAATTCTTCATGTATTTTTGTGAGTTCACGGCAAATGCATACATCTCTATTGCCTAAAAGATTAAGACACAGAGTGAGGGTTTCAAAGACTCTATCTTTGCGCTCAAAGAAGATGAGTGAACTTTGTACTTGCGCAAAAGGGAAAAGCGTTTTTTCTTTATCTTTTTCTTGACGTGGTAAAAAACCTAAGAAAGTAAAGGGAAGAGGGGCAATACCTGACGCAGCAAGTGCAATAAGAGGTGCAGAAGCGCCGGGTATGACAGTTACTCTAAACTTATGTTCATGACAAGCATTGACAAGCAGATAGCCGGGATCGCAGATAATTGGCATGCCAGCATCTGAAATAAGGGCAATATTCTTATTTTCGCCAAGTTTACGCAAGATAAGCGTAGTTTTTTCCTTTTCATTATGCTCATTAAGTGAAAAAATTTCTTTTGATTTTATATTACATTTTGCAAGAAGAAGACCAGCTCTTTTTGTGTCTTCTGCAAGAATAAAATCTACTTCTTCTAATACACGCAATGCACGCGCTGAAAAATCCTCAATATTACCAAGAGGAGTAGCAACAAGAAAAAGTGTGCCCTTGTTATAATCATTATTCAGAACAGTTTTCAATGTGTTCAAGTGTCATTTCCTCTTTGTCGTCTATTGTGATAGCAATAAGGTCAAGTTGTGCTGTGTTTTGCAATTTATGCATGGAAAGGTAGATTTCAATTGCTCGCAAGATATTCTGCTTTTTCTTATAAGACATAGCTTCCCTTGCATGAAGTAAACCCTTGTCTTTGCGCGTCTTCACTTCAATAAAATGCAGAATAGTATCTTTCTTGGCTATAATATCAATTTCTAAATGTTTGTAACGCCAATTTCTTTCAAGAATACTATAACCTTTTTTCAAAAGGTAGTTATACGCAAGTTCTTCACCTTTTTTACCTTTTTCTATATGTTCAGCCATTGTTTTTTCCTTTGCCATTATTTTTTTGCCATTGTTTTTTCTTTTGCCATTGTTTTTTCTTTTGCCTTCGGCGACCAAAGGGGCATGCCCCCTTTGGAAACCCGAACATGCGCGGTTAAGATGTAGTGTTCAG
Source organism: uncultured Desulfovibrionaceae bacterium (assembly GCA_964369675.1). Classification (GTDB taxonomy): domain Bacteria; phylum Desulfobacterota; class Desulfovibrionia; order Desulfovibrionales; family Desulfovibrionaceae; genus CAYJAZ01. The sequence continues at coordinate 1,706 of CAYJHE010000247.1, forward strand.
GCTAAAGCATTTTATTTGTTTTTTTAATTTGCGAAAAAGTTTTAAGCTTCGCTTAAATACTGTTTCGCTTTAA
>CAYJHE010000248.1:0-1762 GCA_964369675.1 uncultured Desulfovibrionaceae bacterium
TGGTGAAACCTTTGCAACTCCGTTTGTTTCGCTTACAGAAACCTTTTGCCCAACACTGAAAGATTGGTCAAGTCCTTGAACTACAACAATATTCTTGCCTGAATCGAGTTTGACTTCAATTCTATAGGCATTTTGCTGTGTTGCAAGGTCAGTTCCGTAATAGCCTGCGCCTGCACCAAGTGCTGCGCCTGCAACTGTAGCAACAGTTTTCCCTGCACCGCCGCCAAATAAAGAACCTAAAATACCACCAACAATACCGCCAGCTGCTGCACCTAAATATTGATTACTTGTATCTTCATTCACATGCACCATAGCAACAGAAGTCACTGTTCCGTGGTATACAGTGCCTATTGTATTGGCATTATTCGCATTCACATCATACGCACCAATTCTTGAAGCACAGCCAGAAGTTGTAGCAACTAAAAAAAACATAAGAAAACAAATAGATATACTTTTAATTCTTTTTAACATGAAGAATTCCTCCAATCTACATATTAGTTAAATAATAGACTTAAATACAGGAAAGGTCAATCTTTGTTGACTATAAAATTTCACAGCCATCTTCTGTTATAAGTACCATATATTCCCATCTAAATCCGCCCCAGTCAGCATAATAGAGCCCTGGCTCAACTGTAACAAGCATGCCAGCTTGAAGAATTGTGTCGGAAGTAGGTGAAAGGCGTGGTGCTTCATGGGTTTCAAGTCCGACACCGTGACCTAGATTATGCGTAAAGTATTTTTCAACCCCATGTTTCACAAAAGAATTATACGAAGCCATATAGGCCTCTTTACCAGTGAGACCTGGGCGAAGAATATCTATAGCCGCTTTTTGCGATTCCTTGACTTGACGCGCCACTTCTTCAAATCTATCAGAGGGTTTGTCGCCAATCCAAAAAGTACGCGTTTGGTCAGAATTATAATCGTTTAAGCGCGCGCCCACATCTACTAATACAAGCGAGTTCTCTGTCAAAACAGTGTCGTCTGGATTGCAATGTGGTAAGGCAGCATGTTCATTTTTTGCAACAATTGGCTTAAAAGCATTTTCAGATGCGCCATGCTCTCTGAAATAAGACTCAATATACCATGCAAGGCTTTGCTCAGTAATCTTGATTTCATTCACTTTTTTCAAATATGTAGGCAAGTGTTCCATAAGTTGATGATTTAATTTCGCACTCTCACGAATGAGTTTAATCTCATAATCATCTTTAATTACACGCAAATCTTCAACAAGTCCGTGCGCTGCTGTGTGATTTACACCATCAAAGGCGGTCTTCATAAAGGCATATGTGAGACATTGTTCGTCAAAACCTACATTATAAAAACTGTTTTGCTTGAAAAGTTTGTTATAAAATTCAGCTATATTGCCTTTATATATATGTATGCATTCCTTATCCCAAAGCGATTGCGCTTCTAAATCATAGCGCGAATCAGTGCAAAGTAAATCTTTGCCGTCTTTTGTGATGATAAGATAACCTGAAGTCTCGTTACATTGTCCGTCTTTTAGCTCAAAACCTGATAAATAATAACGGTTTGGAGCGTAGGATACCAAGAGAGCGTCAAGCTTTAGCTCTGCCATTTTTTTGCGCAATCTTTCGCGCCTTTCTTCATAAATTGGTAGTTTCATAGTGTAAACAGGGCTTCTTGGCGGGGGGGGGGGCGGGTGGGGCCGAGGTTGCGGGGGCGCCCCCGCCAGCAGCCACAGGAAGGGACAAGTATGAGAGTACGCGAAGAAAATATAATAAAAAAAAATTATAAATAAAAA
>CAYJHE010000249.1:0-1694 GCA_964369675.1 uncultured Desulfovibrionaceae bacterium
CCTACATATAAAAATACATATACAAAACAATAGCCAGCGCAATTCTATAATAAGCAAAGACTTTAAAGGTAAATTTTGAAACAAAGGAAATAAAAAACTTTATCGCAAGTAGGGCAAAGACAAAGGAAGAAAGTGTTCCTATAAGAAGAAAGTCTAAATCCTCTGCATTAAAATCTTTATAAGAAGAAAGAAGGTCAAATAAAGAAGCGGCAACAATAATAGGCACAGCAGCCAAAAAGGAATATTCAGCCGCTGTTTTTCTTGTGAGCTTTAGGCAAAGACCGCCCATGATAGTTGATGCAGAGCGTGAAAAACCTGGGCATAAGGCGAGAATTTGGAAAAAACCAATAAAAAGAGCCGTCTTTGAATCCAGCATATCTATAGAAGATATTTTATGTGTTTCATCTTCATTTTTCCTTGCGTGTAAATGCTCAATCACAAGAATAAAAATCGCGCCTACAATCAAAAAGAAGAGTACCGACTTCACACTAAAAAGCATTTTAATCTGTGAGTGAAATATAAGTCCAAGTAAAGAAGCAGGAAGTGAAGTGAGAAAAAGAAGCCAAAGACCGTAAAATCCTGAAAAGACAGGTTTTACTCCATGCTCATCTCTTTTTGGAAAAAGAAGTCCCCAAAAGCGTGAAAAATAAAGAAGCACAACAGCAAGTATCGCACCTATTTGAATGATGATTTCAAACTTTCCAGATTCAAGATTTCCCACTTGAAAAATATTGTTAGCCAAGATTAAGTGACCTGTTGAAGAAACAGGTAAAAATTCAGTAAGGCCTTCAACAAGACCCATAATTAAAGCAAGTAAAAAAAGATTCATCTAGGAAATAGCTCTCTCAATAAAAGCAAGTGCTTCAGTATAAAGGTTTTTGCATGCGTATGGAGTGAGCACATTTGTTCTGTTTACGCCAACAAGCATAGAAATAATTACTTGTTCCGTTGCCTGAACGGGAAGTTCACGAATTGAACCATCTACCATGCCACGCATAAGGCTTTGTTCTAATAGGTTGTGCACTTCTTTAAATTTATCAAACATAACTTGCCTATCAGCAGAAACCTTCATGTCTGAATAAGGTGAACAGCGCACTAAAACAAGCCAATTTGAATTTGGATTAATAGTAAAATCAAGGTAGGCGCGGCAGTAAGAAAGCACCGCCTCTTTGCCGCTATCTGTTTGTTCTACAGCTTTATGAAGTTCTTTTACAAAATCTTCAAGCACGTCCATACCGGCAGCAAGAAAAAGTCTTTCCTTGTTACCGTAATGGTGCGTAAGAAGACCAAGGGCAACATGTGCTTTTTCTGATACCTTTTTAAAGGTTGTTTCAGCATAGCCATATTCACCAAAAAGTTCCTTAGCTGCATGGAGAAGTGCTTCTTTCTTTGTCATAAAAATACTCCGAAAAACAAAAGTTTTGGTTTATTGTTTAGTCAGAACATCTATACAGTATTTTTAATGAGATTTCAATGTTTAAGTTTTAGGCAAATTAATGGGGGGAGGAAATAATAAAGACGTGGAGTCTAGTCCTTTTTTGTAAAATTAAATTATAAGAAAATCCGAAATGACTTTAACAAAAGCCTTTAAAACACCATCTGAACGTAGTGAAGATGCTTCCTGCTCTTTCTTCGCAGGTTACCTTTATTATTGACATTCTCCCATTTTTAAAGCGGAAAAGTATTTATGAGCG
>CAYJHE010000250.1:0-1690 GCA_964369675.1 uncultured Desulfovibrionaceae bacterium
CCGGCGCGTCTACCAATTCCACCACCTCGGCACAAGGAAGTTTTTGACATAGTTTAGCTAAAAGGTCAAGTGCTTTTTTATAGCAAAAAAATTTTATTCTTGCATATTCATAAAATGCGCTATATTCGCTAAAAAGCGCAGATTTATATTTTATTTTTATACCCTATTCAAATATTTCATACATTTTTCTTTTGCCGCTTTTTTGTTGACAATGCTACTTGTAAAAGTTAAAATAATCATTAATTTTAATAAAGAGAAATAACTCTTTAATACCATAAACCATATGCAGACATTTTAAATGTCCTAAGTACGCATATAAAACATTCCTCAGTAAGTTGAGGATAGGCGAGAATAGTATTATGAAAGCTCATCTTAAATACGGTCAAAACTATCTTGATTTAGAACTTCCAGATTCAGCAAATGTGACTATTATGCAAAGTGCAGAACTTCCTGCAATCGAAAATCTTGCACAAGAAGTGGCAAAAGCTCTTGAAAACCCGCTAGACATGCCAAAACTTTCTGAAATAGCCATGCCAAAAAGCATTGCCATTGCTATTCCTGATGAAACACGTCCAACTCCTGTAAAGGATATTTTGCCTGCGCTTATACAGCATCTATACAAATCATGGTCAGACTTGAAAGCTGAACAAATTTGCATAGTTGTTGGCGGAGGCCTTCATCCTGCTCCTGATGCTGCACAAATTGAACGCATTATGCCAAAGGATGAAATCCTTCAAAATATAGAGATAATTTCTCACGATGCTATAGCATCTGAAATGACTTCATTAGGTAAAACTTCACGCGGAACACCTGTTGAGGTCAACAAGGCTATTTGCGATGCCGAGTTTAAAATTGTTATAGGGCAAGTTGACCCCCATCAGTTTGTTGGTATGACAGGCGGTTCGAAGTGCATCACAATTGGCTGTGCTTCGCGCGCTATGATTCAAGCAAATCACTCGCTTATGGCATCGCCTGAAGCAAGTGTTGGAAAGATTGAAAACAATCCTGTACGCCAAGATTTGAACGAGTCAGGCGAAATTTTAGGCATAGATCTTGCCATAAATGTAAGCTTACGCGCAGACAAAAAACCTGTTGCTTTAGCTGTTGGCAAACCTGTTTCTTGCCTTATGGCTTGCGCGCCTGTGACTGCAAAGGTCTATGGTCTTGCCTTTGATGAAGCATTTGACATCACTATTGCTTCTTGCGGTGGCAACCCAAAAGATATCTGCTTATATCAAGCACAAAAAGGTTTAAACCACGCTTCACAATGCACGAAAAAAGGCGGCAAACTCTTATTACTTGCAGCTTGCCCACAAGGCATTGGCGATGACCATTATTTAGAGTATGTCAAGCAATTTCCATGCGCACACTCACAAATGAAAGAATTTGAAGAAAAGGGCTTTAGAATGGGCGCACACAAAGCTTTTCTCTTTTCTCGTACTATATTAAATTACGATGTAGCTGTGCAGTCAGAGCTTTCTAAGGAGGCACTTGCTGAATGCCATCTCACAAAAGCAGATGCACAAGAAACCCTCAATAAGTGGATAGCTGAAAACCCACAAGCAAGAATAGCTGTTATACCAAACGCTAACACAATGTATTTTTATCAAAAATAACACCTCATTCTCATTTTTAACTTTTTCTTTTGCCTTCGGCGACCAAAGGAAATAATTTCCTTTGGAAACCTTAG
>CAYJHE010000251.1:0-1647 GCA_964369675.1 uncultured Desulfovibrionaceae bacterium
AAAAAATAAAAAAACTGCTTTAGCCACACATTCTCGCTTAACCGCGCATGCTCGGGTTTCCAAAGGGTAGTAACCCTTTGGTCGCCGAAGGCAAAAAAATAGAACATCATACATTGAAATAAGCTTAATAAAAACTTCATTATACCATGATAAATATTTACTTTTAAAAAAGCTTCATGTATAGTATGTTAAGTTATAGTTATTAGCTATACTGCGATGTTTAAAATTCTTATATAGAGAGAGAAAAACATGTTTAAAAAATTAGCATATGCCATTTGCGTATTAATGCTTTCACTTGCATTAAACGGTCAAGCAATGGCAAAAGGAGCATTTACCTTGATTAAATTAGAAACAAGTATGGGCGAAATCGTTCTTTCATTGAATGAAGAAAAAGCACCTATCACAACAGCAAACTTTATCCAATATGTTAAAGACGGCTTTTATGACGGAACAATTTTTCACCGTGTTATTGATAACTTTATGATTCAAGGCGGTGGTTTTACACCTGATATGAAACAAAAAGAAACACGCGCTAATATTGAAAATGAAGCAGATAATGGCTTAGAAAACTTTAAGTATACTATTGCAATGGCGCGCACCCCTGACCCTCATTCAGCTTCTTCACAATTCTTTATTAACACAAAGAATAATGCTTTCTTAAACTTCTCATCACCAACAGCACAAGGCTGGGGTTATGCCGTTTTTGGTGAAGTAATTGAAGGTAAAGAAGTTGTTGACGCTATTGAAAAAGTTTCAACTACTTCAAAAGGCTTCCATAGTGATGTGCCAGCTGATGATGTTGTTATCATCAAAGCAAGTATCATGGACTAAAGACATTCAAATCTTTTTTGCTAAACACGCCCTGCTAATGTATTTTAGTAGGGCTTTATTTCTTTTTATTCTTATGCTATATATTTGCTATACTACATATTTGGAATTGTTATGTCAGAAAATATCTTACTTTTGCCTGTAGGCATTGACGAAGCAGGGCGCGGAGCTTTGGCTGGCCCTGTGGTTTCTGCTGCCGTTGTATTTAAAGAAGATTTTGATCTTATAGGTTTAGATGATTCAAAGAAATTAACCGCAAAACAGAGAAAAGAATTTTCAGATGAAATCAAGGAATTTGCACTTGGTTATGGTATAGGTATTGCTTGGCACTCTCTTATTGATAAGGAAAATATCTTGCAAGCTTCGCTTATTTCCATGACAAGAGCAACTGCTGCCCTTGCCTACAAAATCAAAAAAGTTCCGACTTCACTTCTTATTGACGGTAATAAAACCATTCCTACACCTTATTTTAACATGTACGCAAACTGCTTTGATACTGCACCAAAACAAGAAGCCATAGTAGATGGCGATGCCTTAGTGCCCGTTATTTCAGCCGCTTCTGTTATTGCAAAAGTCTTTCGAGACGAACTTATGGAGAAGTACGACAAGCGTTTTCCTGACTATAATTTTGCAAAACATATGGGCTATGGCTCTAAAGAGCACAGAGAAGCAATAAAAAAATACGGTCCTTGCCCCATACACAGAAAAACATTTAAAGGCGTGCGCCCTGAGCAAGAACAGCTTTCTTTGTTTGATGTTTAAGTTCATTTTTCTTTTGCCTTCGGCGACCAAAGGACTACCGCCCTTTGGAAACCCGAA